>JAQXJI010000023.1 GCA_029008615.1 Elusimicrobiota bacterium
TCGCGGCTAGCAATTTTCCATATTTGGGTAAATTTAAGTTTTTTCTTCGTTAGCGTAGCGAGAGTCGCTTTGCTCCCGTTCTTCTAGCTACGCGGCACTCAGAATAAAACTTAAATTTCCGTCAAATCTGAAAAATCACGCTACTTAAACTCTCTCACGTTAAAAACACGCTTCTTTAATCCTCTAATATCATGTGATGTAGGTTGGGCTTTTACCCGACAGGAAAAGCACCTTTTTAACGTCAAGCATAGCCTGACCTATGTTTCTTTTCCTTTTTTTAGTAACTTTAACCGGCTTGATTTCTTTTAGATTTGAGCCTGATTTTAGTTTTTTCGTAGTGAGGTATACTTGCGGCTATGCGAACGAAGTGAGCGAGGTATCCGAACTAAAGAAAAGGCTAAAATCAGGCCAAAGGTAAAAGCAAATTGTAAGCCTAAATTATTGTCGTTCAGACGGAAACCTAAAACAAAATCATAAAACAGTTGACTTGTTTTTTTTTTTTTGATAAATTTAGCTCATAAATCGGCCTGCTAAAAGTGAGATATCTATGTTTTAGCTTAGGTTAGTTTAAACAGGCAGATTAACTCTAAAGGAGGTAAAAAAGATGCTAAAAAATAAAACGGTTAGGAAAAGATTTATAAGCAAAATCTTATCATTGTTAACTTTATTTGTAGTTGTATCCGCACCTGCTTTATTTGCGGCAGTAGCTTCATGCACTGGTAATACAGGTACGAGTGGTACTAGATATGGAACAATTAACGGAACTTGTTATGCTTATTATTGCAAGGATGAAACAATGACTAAATTAGGCGGTGTAAATTCATCTCAATGTGCAAATTGCAGTGGAGTGAAATACGCACCTTCGGGGAATTGCGGAACATGTGAATATAAATGTTGCAGCGATGGGAACTGGAGCGGATGTAACCAGGCGTGCCCAGATCCTAGTGCAGCTTGTTCAAGCAGTCAATGTTGGAACGGCTCAAAGTGTGCGGATAAGCCGGCATCAGGATTACAATATAACGGCAAATGTTATTTTAAATGGACAAACTGCAGCTGTAATAAAGGAACAGGCTGGAATTGCACGCAGACTCCTGCAGATATTCAAGATGGCAGTTGGAGCGCTCAGACAAGCAAACAATTTACTACCAATTCTGGTCTATGTAGTACTAAAGTAGATATTTCTGAGAATGCTGTGTTATCTTGTAGGAGACAAGGGGCAAGTGTGCGTGGAATACCTTTGGAGAGAATGGGGGATGGTGAGGTTACTCATACCGGTGAGTGCTTTAAGGCTATCTCTTGTAAATGTAATAATACTGGTAAGACTATTCCAGTGGACCAATTAGGTAATATCCGTACGTACTGTTTGGGCACCGGCAGTTCTGGCGCCACATGCACTGGTAAGACTCTTACTTGTAGTTCACACAAGTCACCTTGTTGAATTTGTTAGCATTCAGCTGACAATAAACCTCGAAACTAACCGCCCCGGTTTGCTTAAGGCAAGCCGGGGTTTTTGGCGGGGGATTTATTTTCCGCAAGAAAATTTGTTGAAATTTATTTTTTATGATATAATAAATATATTAGTTTAAACTAACTTTATAAATGATGATGTAAAAACGGAGGTTGTAATGAAAGTACAAGCAGTATTGGCAGGATTATTGCTGATGACGTCAATATCGGTATATTCTAAAGATATGTCGGATTTGTATAATGGCGCTTCTTCGGCTTTGAAAAACGAGTCTTCCAGAAGTAAATTTTTTTGAACAGTAAGTTAGCTTCTGCTAACTTTATGAGCAAGTTGGAAAATCTTTATTTTAATTCTTTTTATGCAAATTCGCCTGAGTATACAAATTTATCTTCCCTAAGCCATAACGAACTTGACGCGAAGATATCGCGGGAGTTGCATTCCGTAGATTTTGATAAAACAATCGCTTCAGTAAAACCTGATACAAAAATAACTCCTTTGCCCAAAAATTTGGCCGGGGGGAAATTGGCCGGAATCAGAACTAGAAAATGGTTTGAAAGTTCTCGCAAGGCGGAAGCGGAAGTAAAAGAGAAAAGAGCCGTTTTGCGCGAAGTTAAAAGAAATTTCCAAAATTTCGAAAGCAATTTCCGCAAATTAAATCGTGAATTAAAAAATAAATTTTATATTTATATAAGGCAAGCCGTTAAGAGCATAAAAAGCGGGAATTATAATTCCGCAAAAAATATAACCGATTATATAAACAAAAATATAATCAAATAAGATATTTTCATCCTTATAAGTTCCTCAGTAGGCGGAGAGTAAGCCCTCCGCCTTTTTTTCGCCCAGATCGTAAAATACTCGCAAAACTTTTTAAATAGTAAATGCCGGTCAGGTTATACTGACGGCGTTTCTGTTGTGTCCTTCTTGCGTCTGTTCTTTTAAGCCGTTATATTGAAGTGGATTCAGTATCCTGTCGTAACTATTTACAATAAGATCCTGAAACAAGTTCAGGATGACGGAAATAACACAAGGGGGAGATGACTTTTCAGGATAATAGATTGCAGTTCCTTTTGCGGTGTCGTACGTCGTGGCGGTTCGTTAAAAAGCGAAAACAGTTGACTTGTTTTTTTTTTTTGATAAATTTAGCTCATAAATCGGCCTGCCAAGTATGATATATCTATGTTTTAGCTTAGGTTAGTTTAAACAGGCAGATTAACTCTAAAGGAGGTAAAAAAGATGCTAAAAAATAAAACGGTTAGGAAAAGATTTATAAGCAAAATCTTATTTTTGTTAGCTTTATTTATAGTTGTTTGTATTCCCGCTTCATTTGCGGCAGTAGCTTCATGCACTGGTAATACAGGTACGAGTGGTACTAGATATGGAACAATTAACGGAACTTGTTATGCTTATTATTGCAGTAATGGAACAGTAAATAAATTAGGCAGTATGAATTCATCTTACTGTGCAAATTGCAGCGGCGTGAAATACGAACCTTCGGGGAATTGCGGAACATGTGAATATAAATGCTGCAGCGACGGGAACTGGAGCGGATGTAACCAGGCATGCCCAGATCCGAGTGCGGCTTGTTCAAGCAGTCAATGCTGGAACGGCTCAAAATGCGTCGATAAGCCCGGCAAACAGTATGACGGCACATGTTATTATACTTGGTCAAGCTGTACTTGCAATAAGGGCAGCGGCTGGAGTTGCAGCGGGAAAAACTATGAAAGTCGAAAGACGCAAAAGGGAACATGGACATATTGGGGCGATAAGACTTATAGCTCCTCAAAACCGTCTTCTACATGTCAATATAGCGTTAATACTTATCTCAATGGTTCTAGCTATACTCCTACGGATGCACTTGCTACTACAGTGTGTCAGAAACAGGCGGCCGGCGTTACAGGTACACCGGTAGGTACGACTACATGGAGCGGAAGCTGCCGAGTAGTAGGATCCTGCTGGTGTGTGAGTTATAGCGGCTCAGTAATTGGTGATGGTAATTCTTATTGCAACACCAGTATGTATAAATGCCAAATAAGAGAGGTGAGTTGCTCTGAGGAGTCTGTTTGCGGCTAATTTACCGGGATAAAACCCGACTCTCAACTAACCGCCCCGCCCTAGCGAAAGCAAAGGCGGGGTTTTGTTTTATATAATATTAATATGAATATCAGCGTACAAGACCGTGTAAAACAAACGGAAAAAATAACTTATATTTGTATGGTCGGCAATATATTTCTTGCCGTGCTGAAAATATTGGCAGGTGTATTTGGCGCAAGCGCGGCTATGATTGCCGACGGCGTACATTCTTTTTCCGATTTGGTTACCGATGTAGTCCTTTTGGTCGGTGTTCGCTTAGGCAGCGCGCCCGAGGACGAAAAACATCCTTACGGGCACGGTCGTTTTGAAACATTTTCCTCACTTATAATCGCCCTGGTACTGATAGTGGCCGCTTTTTGGCTGTTTTACGGCGGGGTTAAGGCGGTCTATTCTTCTTTTAAAGGGGCATTGCTCCCCGCGCCTTATTATATTTCCTTAATAATGGCGGCGATATCGGTAATTGCAAAGGAAGCGATGTACCAATATACCGTCAAAGTAGGACGCAGAATAAACAGCACGGCTTTGATATCAAACGCGTGGCACCACAGAAGCGACGCTTTTTCTTCCCTGGGGGTGCTTGTCGGTGTTGCGGGCGCAATGTTTTTGGGGCCTAAATGGCGCTTGCTTGACCCGCTTACCGCGGCCCTTGTCAGCTTATTTATAGCTGCTGTCGGCTTTAAGATTTTGAATATGGCCGTATCGGAATTTCTTGATGCCGCACTTCCGAAAAGCAGCTTGGATACAATAAAGAAAATCTGCCTTTCCGTAGAAGGGGTGCAAAACCCGCACGAGATAAAAACCCGCAAAGTAGGCTATCGCGCCGTTATAGATTTGCATATAGATCTCCCTAAAGAAACTCCTTTTGAAACCGTACATAGCAAAATGTCGGAAATAGAAGACAGGCTAAAAGCTGAGTTTGGCGAAGGCTCTATCATTTCCATTCATCCCGAACCTCTGCCGTAAGTTTTTGTTTTATATATTTTCATATTGCGGGGATATTTTGATTGTAATACTCACCCGCATATTCTAATAGAACACTTCTAATGGCTAAATTTTGCCTATTAAACCCAATACCGTTACGCTTAGCTTAAGAAAACATTGTTTTTATTGATATATTCGGTGAACATATAGCCTTGGCTGCTGTGGACTTCTTAAGAGTAATTTTAATAATAAATGAAAAATCCCGCGTCAGCAAGTAACGCGGGATTCTTAACTGAAAAGTAAGCTTTATTTATTAAGCTTTTGCTTCCTCTTCTTTCTGGCCGGGCAATGCCGCAAGCTGTTTGTAGAGGTTGCGTCTGTAAGCGTATTCCGCTTCCGCAATCTTAAGCAGCTGTTCGGCTCTGGCCGGGTTGTTCTTCATCAAGGCTTTGAACCTGTTTTCGCCGGACATAAAGTCCTTCAAAGCGATTGTCGGTTCGCCGCTGTCGACTTTAAGAGGATTAAGCCCTTGCTCTTTCAAAGCCGGGTTGTAGCGGTAAAGTATCCATCTTCCGCTCTGTACGGCTTTTTTGGCTTCAAGCAAGCCTTTGCTCATATCAATACCGTGCGCTATGCAGTGGGCATAGGCGATTACGATAGCCGGGCCGTCATAGGCTTCGGCTTCCGCCAAGGCCTGTACGGCTTGGTTCATATTCGCACCCAAGCAGATTTGGGCTACGTAAATGTTGCCGTAAGTCATGGCTATCATACCGAGGTCTTTCTTCGGCATTGATTTGCCAGCCGCCGCAAACAAGGCTACCGCGCCCATAGGCGTAGCTTTTGACATCTGACCGCCAGTGTTGGAGTAAACTTCCGTATCCATTACGAGGACTTTTACGTTCTTGCCGCTGGCGAGTACGTGATCCAAGCCGCCGTAACCGATATCGTAGGCCCAGCCGTCACCGCCCAAAATCCATACGGATTTCTTGACGAGGTAATCGGCCAAAGCGAGCATTCTTTCGTCCTTGGTTAAGGATTTAAGTTTGGCGACTCTTTCCCTTTGCGCGTCGATTTCAGCCGTAGTTTTCTGGGAAGCGTTCAAGATTTCGTCAACCAAAGCGTCGTTGCCGAGTTCGCCTTTAATGGCGTTGAGCTGAGCGGCGGCGTCGCTGTAAAGCTGATCGTAAGCCAAGCGGATACCCATACCGAATTCGGCGTTATCCTCAAAGAGGGAGTTCGCCCAAGCGGGGCCTTTGCCGTCGTCGCGTTTGCAATAAGGCGTGGTAGGCAGGTTGCCGCCGTAGATTGAGGAGCAGCCCGTAGCGTTGGCTATTGCAAGGTGATCGCCGTGAAGCTGGGTTAACAGTTTTACGTAAGGCGTTTCACCGCAGCCCGCGCAAGCGCCGGAGAACTCAAACAACGGTTTCTGGAGCTGAGAACCTTTTACACTTTCTTTTTTGGTTTTGACGTCGGCCTGTTTAAGGCTGAGGAAGAATTTAAAGTTTTCTCTTTCGTCTTTCCTTAAAGGAAGCTGCTCAACCATATTGATTGCTTTCTTCGTTGCGTCGGCTTTATTTTTGGCGGGGCAGTTCGTTACGCACGCGCCGCAGCCGGTGCAGTCTTCAACGGCTACCTGTACGGTAAATTTAAGGCCGGACAAATCGGCTTTGCCGTCTACGGATTTGAAAGTCTTGGGGGCGTTTGCCAATTCTTCCGCTTTATAAGCTTTAATGCGGATAGCGGCGTGAGGGCAGACGAGTGAGCAGATACCGCATTGTATGCAGGTGCTGGGATCCCACGCGGGAACCATAAGCGCGATATTGCGTTTTTCGTACTGGGTCGTGCCCGTCGGGAAGATACCGCCTACCGGCATTTTGGAGGTCGGCAGTTCGTCGCCGTTGTAGGAAATCATTTTGCCGAGAACGTCTTTTACGAATTCCGGGGCGTCGGCCGGTACGGGCGGCACCATAGATATCGTTGAAGTTACGTGATCGGGGTATTTGATTTCGTGTAAACCGTCAAGGGCGGCGTCCACGGCCGCATAGTTCTTGTTGACGATTTCTTCGCCTTTTTTTGAATAGGTCTTTTTGATGGCTTCTTTAATGGCGGCGATGGCGGCATCCTTTTCAATTACGCCGGCAATACCGAAGAAAGCCGTCTGCATAATGGTATTGGTTCTGGAACCCATACCCGTTTTCAAAGCGATGTGGGAAGCGTCAATGGCGTAGAATTTAAGTTTCTTGTCGATAATCTGCTTCTGCACTTCTTTGGGGAGCTTATCCCAAACTTCTTCTTTTGAATAAGGAGCGTTCAAAAGGAAGGTCGCGCCCTGTTTGGCTTTGCCGAGGATGTCATATCTTTCCAGGAAGGAGAACATATGGCAGGCGATAAAATCGGCGTGCTCGATAAGATAAGGCGCGCGGATGTATTTTTTGCCGAAGCGGATATGCGAAGTCGTCATAGAACCGGATTTTTTGGAGTCGTAGACGAAGTATCCCTGGGCTAAATTGTCGGTGTTGGCGCTGATGATTTTCATCGTGTTTTTGTTTGCGCCTACCGTACCGTCGGAGCCTAAACCGTAGAACATAGCGTTAAAGGTGCCGTCGTTTTCATTGGCTTCGAAAACCGGCGTCTTGAGGGATTTGCCGCCCAAGTCGTCTTCAATGCCGAGGATGAAGCTCGTGATAGGTTCTTTGGCGTCGAGGTTGTCAAAAGCGGCCTTTACCATAGCGGGGGTAAATTCCTTGGAGCCGATACCGTATCTTCCGCCGATGATAAGCGGGGTGGAGGGGAATTTCTCTTTGGCTTCTTTGGTCAAGAAAGCGGAGCAAACGTCCTGGAACAAAGGTTCACCGAGTGAACCGGGTTCTTTGGTTCTGTCGAGTACGGCGATTTTCTTTACGGTTTTGGGGAAAGCGTTGATAAAATCAACGGAGCTGAACGGCCTGAAAAGTTTTACTTTAAGTACGCCGACTTTCTGGCCTTTAAGCATTTCCACCGCCGTCTGGGCTACGTCCGCGCCGGAAGCCATTACTACGATTACTTTTTCCGCATCGGCGTCGCCGACGTATTCGAAAAGGTCGTATTTTCTGCCGGTAAGCTCGGCGAATTTGGCCATATATTTTTTAACTACGGCCGGGGTGTTTTCATAAAATTTGTTTACGGCTTCTCTGCCCTGGAAGTATACGTCCGGGTTCTGAGCGGTTCCGCGGATTGTAGGATATTCCGGGTTGACGGCGTTTTCTCTGTGTTTGGCGACGAGTTTGTCGTCAATCATTTCTTTCATCGTTTCTTTGGAGATTACGTCAACCATATTAAGTTCGTGAGAGGTTCTGAAACCGTCAAAGAAGTGCAGGAACGGAACTCTTGCTTCAAGCGTTGAGGCCTGAGCAATCAAAGCGAAGTCCATCGCTTCCTGTCCGTTGGCGCTGGCGAGCATAGCCCAACCGGTCTGGCGGACGGCCATAACGTCGCTGTGATCGCCGAAAATGGATAAAGCGTGCGTGGCTAAAGCCCTGGCCGAAACGTGAAAAACGGTGGGCGTAAGCTCACCGGCGATTTTAAACATATTCGGAATCATAAGGAGCAAGCCTTGCGACGCCGTAAAAGTGGTTGTAAGGGCGCCGGCCGCCAATGCTCCGTGCACCGCGCCGGAAGCGCCGCCTTCGGATTGCATCTCGCTTACTACCGGGACATTGCCCCAGATATTTGTTTCGCCTTTGGCGGATTTGGCATCGCAAATCTCACCCATTGTGGAAGAAGGCGTAATAGGATAAATTGCTATTACTTCGTTGGTTGCGTGGGCGACGTGGGATACAGCGGTGTTGCCGTCCATCGCGATTAATTTATTGGACATTTACATTCTCCTCAGTTAAGTAGAGCGCGCGCACCCTAAGCAAAGCGCGGCGCGCCAACAAATACATTGTATAACTTTATTTCCGCCGGGGCAATATTAAATAATATATATTTGTGCGTACCTTTTATGACTTCCGCTTTGAAGTTTCACATTTTCTATTTTTTGCTAAAATGTATCTATGAATATTAAACGCGAATTATGGAAGTATCGTCCTATTTGCTTGGCTTGGGAAAGTTTAAGATACGGCTGGCATAAAACCTTGGGCGGTTTTATCCGCAAACCTTATTGTATTTGGTACAACTTCGGAAAGCCGTGCCAAGCTTGTAAAAAAGAGTATTTGCCGCTTAATGCGGAATGGTACAAGCTGCCGCGCCCTTTGTACATACACGAACACGTGTTTTACAATATAGATAATGCCCTTAAAGCCGATGCCGACCTTAAAGGCCTTGCATTGATATTTTTTATGGGTATAGGCGATTACCTTTACACTACGCCGATGCTGGCCGCTTTAAAGGCTAAATATCCAAAGCTTAAATTTTACGGTTACGTTTCAAAACATTTTGACAGGAATAATTCGCCCATAGTCGCATCAATGCTTAAAACCAACCCCGCTTTTGAAAAGGTTTTTACTTTTGACGGCTACCGCAATCCCGTAATTTGGAAAAATTACAACTACGAAGAAGCTTTTAAAGATATCCCCGAAGGCTTTTTGGCCGTGCCGGTATATTATGAATACGGCGTTGACATCCCACACAGGGTAAACAGCCTTTTTAAAACTTTTCAGCTTCCTATGCCTGGGGGGAAGGAAACTCCCCGCCCCGTATTTTACTTCCCTAAGAAGCCGGCAGAGCAGGTTAAAAAAACTTTTACCGAAATTAATTCCGTAGCAAAAAAACGCAAGGGTGTAGTGTTTTTGCAGCTTGATTCCCGCGGTTCCGCCTACACTTATCCGCACCGCGATGATTTAATCCGCAGGCTCTTGAGGGAGGGCTATTTCGTCCTTTCCGTTACGCCTTCGGCGGTCGTAGACGAAGATTTTAAAGTGCTAGATATAAAAAAGTTTTCTTTTAACGAGTCCTGCCATTTGCTTGATTTGATAAAAAAAGAACATAGACTTTACATAATAGCTTTAAATTCCGTATTTTGGGCCGCTTCCGCCGGTTTGGACGTACCCAATTTGGGTTTGCAGCATTGGATAGACAAGAAAGTGCATAATCTTTGGTATCCCAATATAACTGTCGTTACCGATTACATTTACAAAAAACTTCCGAAAAACAAAATGATAATTGCCGGCGAGGCTGATTATACAAGGCACAATAAAAAAATAATTGATTATAAGCCGGAGTTTATAATCAAATGTTTTGATAAAATGCTTTCAAAACTGGAAGAAAAACCCTCAAACAAAGCCGATTAGCGCTTTGCGTTGAAAGCCATTTAAAAAGCCCCGCGGTTTTATTAACGGCGGGGCTTTCGGTTTAATATTTATTGTAGGAAATGATATCTTTAAATTCTTTCCTGGGGCGTGGGGAGGGCTCTTCGTCCGGGCGGCCGAGCGCGATAAGAATTTCGCATTTAACGCCGAAGGGCAGTTTTAAAAACTTCTTAGCCTTTTTAGGGTCAAACCAGCCTATCCAACAAGTGCCTAAGCCCAGTTCCTGCGCTTTTAACACTATATGTTCCGCCGCTATGCCTTGGTCAATAAGGTAATATTTGGTTCCGCTGATTATTTGCCCGACGCCGGTTTCAAGATTACCTCCGGCTTTGGCGCATACGGCTATTAAAACCGGCGCGTTGAGGCCTATGCGTTTGCAAGTGGCATAAAGGCCGGTAAAAACGCTTTCGCAAAATTCGTTTTTTGTTTTTTCGTCGTCAAGGATAACATATTTGCACGGTTGGGAATTACACGCGCTTGGGGCCAAGCGCGCGGCTTCAACGCATTTTTCTATAAGTTCGCGGCTGACCGGCCCGGGTTTAAATTTTCTTATGCTTCTTCTGTTTTTAATTATTTCGTCTAAAGTCATAAAAATCCTTTTGCTCAATATTTCCGCCGCGGCTAAAATCCCCGACGTTGCGGTCTTATTTACTTTATTTTAACAAAATTAGTACAATGGAAGTGAAATAAAACTTATGGAGGCAATTTTTATATGACAGTTTCCTATAAAGAACTTGGCTTCGTGAACACCAAAGAAATGTTTGCCAAAGCTATGAAAGAAGGTTACGCCGTACCGGCTTACAACTTTAACAATATGGAGCAGCTTCAGGCCATTATTACCGCCTGCACGGAATCACGCTCCCCGGTAATTTTGCAGGTATCCAAAGGCGCCAGAAACTACGCCGACGCCACCTTGCTCCGCTGGATGGGCCGCGGCGCCATTGAAATGATGAAAAAGATGGGCGACGCCGTCCCCGTAGCCCTTCACTTGGATCACGGCGATACTTTCGAACTCTGCAAAGACTGCATTGATTCAGGTTTCTCTTCCGTAATGATTGACGGTTCCCATTTGCCTTATGAAGAAAACATCGCCTTAACCAAAAAAGTAGTGGAATATGCCCACCAATTTGACGTTACCGTCGAAGGCGAACTCGGCGTTTTGGCTGGTATCGAAGATGAAGTTTCCGCCGAAAAGCACACCTATACCGATCCCGCCCAGGTTGAAGATTTCGTAAAGAGAACTGGCGTTGATTCCTTGGCGATTTCAATCGGAACCAGCCACGGTGCTTATAAATTTAAAGTGAAACCTGGCGAAAGCGTACCTCCTTTGCGCTTTGACATCTTGGCCGAAGTTGAAAAACGCTTGCCCGGCTTCCCTATCGTATTGCACGGCGCTTCCAGCGTAGACCAAAAAGCCGTCGCCACAATCAACAAATACGGCGGCAAACTTGATAATGCAGTCGGCGTACCCGAAGAACAGCTCAGAAAAGCCGCCAAGAGCGCAGTTTGCAAAATCAACGTAGACTCCGACGGCAGGCTCGTAATGACTGCCGCCATCAGGAAAGTCTTTGCGGAAAAACCGGCCGAATTTGACCCGCGCAAATATTTAGGCCCGGCCAGAACTGACCTTATCGCTATGTATAAAGAGAAAAACGAAAAGGTTTTGGGTTCCGCAGGCAGATATTAATATTCAGTTTGAAAGCCCCGCTTCGGCGGGGCTTTTTTATGCCCTGAAGGATATCAAACTTAAAATATCGGCGGTTGTAAAAATCATCCCCGCCGAAAATTCCCAAAAATAATTTTTGCGGAAAATAAAAAAGCTCCTTATAAAAGGAGCGTTTTTTCTTTAAAAGTTTTTAGCGTCAAATAACTTATTTGGCTTTTTTAAAGTATTTATAGATGCCGGCAGCAAAAGCTGCACCGACAAACGGGGCGACTATAAAAACCCAAACTTGCGCCAAAGCTTCGCCGCCAAGCACCAAAGCGGGGCCGATGCTCCTTGCGGGGTTCACGGAAGTGCCGGTTAAAGGTATGCCCATTATGTGAACAAAAGTTAAGGTCAAACCGATAATCAAACCGGCGATGACGCTTGTTTTTTCTCCGTCGGTAGCGCCAAGCACCGTAAGGACAAATACCATAGTCAAAATAACTTCGGTCAGCAAAGCTCCCCAAACGCTTAAACCTACGGCTGAAGCGTCCCCGTAGCCGTTTGCGCCCAAGCCGGTGGCCGTTATGGAAGTAAAATCACTCATCGAAATTAAAGCCGCCAAAACCAAAGCCGCGATAATCGCACCTATTACTTGCGCGGCTATATAACCCGCCAAGTCTTTACCGTTCATTCTGCCGGTAAGATACACGCCCAATGAAACTGCCGGGTTAATATGGCAGCCCGAAACATTGCCTATGGCGTAAGCCATAGCCACTATTGAAAGACCGAATGCAAAAGCTATGCCTAAATTGCCAAGGTCCACGCCGGCTATCGCGGCCGAACCGCAGCCGAAAAACGTAAGCACGAAAGTGCCTAAGAGTTCCGCTAAATATTTCTTCATAATAATCCTCCGTTAAGTTTATATACTGTATTTTATAAAAAATCGAAAGCAGGGCGCATAGGTCATAAGCCCTATTTTGGGGTGGGCCTTTTTTCTCTTGTAAAATTACATAAGTAAAAACTATAATTAAAATATATTCTAGAGGAGAAAAATAATGTCAATTAAAAAAACAGTTGCAATTTTAAGTCTTGCTCTTTTGTCGCCTTTTGTTTGCGCGTCCGAAATGGATTCTTTCTTGGAGCAGAACGGGGCGAACTCTGCTGCTTTGGGTTCGGCGCTTGCGGCGGCCGCATCGGCTGTGGTGAAAACCGACGGCTACAAATATAATTATAAGCCGATAGTTTTTGAACTTACCACTACCCATCACAGAACTATTTATGTGCTTAACGGCGTTGGCGAAAGGGTAAATATAAGTTATAAAGACGACGGCCTCTGGGGCAAGGGCGCTGGGGATTTTGAAGCCAAATGTTACGGCACTTTGCTTAATAAAGATTATATGCTTACGCATAAGCACTGTTTGGGACTTCCTGATATGGACTATAATGACCCTGACGTACTTGAAGAAGCTTGGCTTGAATGGGAGCCTATATCTATGAAATTTAAAAAAGACGGCCGCGAACTTTATTTTAATATGAAGGATATTGGTAGCAATTATTGGATTGACGAAAAGAGCGGCGCGGCTTTGGTAAAAATAAGCAATTTGTGCCTGCAGAAACACGCCACTTCCGCCAGCAATGTTTGCGTAGCTTTTTGGGAGTGGGCGACTAGCTCAGAAGGGGAAAAATTCAGCATAAAAAACAATTACGGCACCGTAATTTTATCCAATATAAACGCTAATGACAATGTGCAGGATTCTTTCTTGGGAAGAGTTTTCTTTACGCCCAACGGTGAAGACAGAACCGCCGCTTCCGTAAAGAAGGGCGTACTTACCCTTAAAGGCTCCGCGAAGAAAACTTTACTTGCCGAACCTATTTTCCACAGAGCGAACGGAACTACTAATATATTGGTCGGTATAAAGAAATCCAGCGAACGCGTTGAGAAAACTGTTGAGTATACCAAAACCAACGATTACGCTTTATTCTCTTCCGATTTTACCAAACTTATCAAGAGCGTCATCAAAAAAGGCGGAGTTAAACTTACTAAGGATTTAAAAAATCAGACTTCGCTTTAGTAAGAACTTTATAAATTTGAAAGCCCCGGTTTTACCGGGGCTTTTAATTTTACTCGGTCTAAGTTACGCACTCGCGTTTTTTACTCGCGAGCCGCTAGGTTCTCGCGGCTAGCACTTCGCCGCTTTTAACTTGTGAGCTGTTAAGTTTTCATTGCTAGCAATTTTCCATATTTGTGTAAATTTAAGTTTTTTCTTCATTCGGATACCTCGCTCGCTCCGCTCGCATAGCTGCAAGTATACCTCAATCAGAATAAAACATAAATTTCCGTCAAATCTGAAAAATCACGCTGCTTCTATACTCGCACGCTGAAAATTTTACTCTTTCAGTCTTATTGACTTATCCCTGACTTCCCTAATATATTTGCTCTTCTTTTAAAAAACTTTTTCTTTATACTTCAATATATAAACTTACTCGGTTGCAAAATTCTTCCATAACTTTTTTACTGTTTAACGTAGGTCGGGCTTTGCCCGAAGGCTTTCCTTTTTAAGTTGTCATGCTGAACTTGACTTAAGCATCCTGCCGTAACTATTTACAACAAGATCCTGAAACAAGTTCAGGATGATAATAACAAGGAATGTCAGGCGTAGCCTGACCTGCATTTATCTATTAATTTGCCTTTCTTTTATTATTCATTTTTTTAGTGTTGTTTGACGTGTCGTACGTCGGGGCGTTTTTAAAAATTAAAAAACAGTTGACTTGTTTTTTTTTTTGATAAATTTAGCTCATAAATCGGCCTGCGAAGTATGAGATATCTATGTTTTAGCTTAGGTTAGTTTAAACAGGCAGATTAACTCTAAAGGAGGGAAAAAAGATGCTAAAAAATAAAACGGTTAGGAAAAGATTTATAAGCAAAATCTTATCACTGTTAGCTTTATTTGTAGTTGTATCCACACCTGCTTTATTTGCGGTAGTGCCTTCATGCACCGGTGTTGGGGATCAAAATACAAGATATGGCACAATAAACGGAACATGCTGGGCTTATTATTGCAATAATGGAACTGTTACAAAATTAGGAACCGTGGCTAATTCTTACTGTGCGGCTTGTAGCGGCGTGAAATACGCACCTTCGGGGAATTGCGGTACATGTGAATATAAATGCTGCAGTGACGGAAACTGGAGCGGATGTAACCAGGTATGTCCAGATCCTAGTGCGGCTTGTTCAAGCAGTCAATGCTGGGACGGCTCAAAGTGTGCGAATCAGCCGTCATCAGAATTACAATATAACGGACACTGTTTCTTTCATTGGAGAAACTGCACCTGTAATAAAGGAACAGGTTGGAGTTGCACGCAGATTCCTGCAGATATTCAAGATGGCAGTTGGGGCGCTCAGACAAGCAAACAATTTAATAACGCTACTGGTGTATGTAGTACTCGTGTAAATATGTCTGAGGCAGCTGTGCTATCTTGTAGGAGGCAAGGGGCAAGTGTGCGTGGAATACCGCTTGAGCAAATGGGGGACGGGAAGAGTGTTCATACCGGTGAGTGCTTTGCGGTTACCTCTTGTAAATGTAATAACTCTGGTAAGACTCTTACGGTGGACCAATTAGGTAATCTCCGTACGTACTGTACGGGCTACGGCAGTACTGGCGCTACATGCTATGGTAAGACTCTTACTTGCAGCACACACAAGTCGCCTTGTTGAATTTGTTAGCATTCAGCTGACAATAAACCTCAAAACTAACCGCCCCGCCCGAGCGAAAGCCAAGGCGGGGTTTTTCTTTGCGGGGGGGATTAACTTTTAAACGCGGTTTTTATATAATCAAGGACAGAATTATTGCTTACTGAGGTTTTCACTTGGCGTGAAAACTTTTTATAGGCCTTAAGTCCCATATTAAAATAGGTCTGAAATCCGCTTGTTAGCCTGCTCAAAAACAGATAAAATTAGTATATAAGAAATTTGTAAATCTTAGTAAAAGGATACCGAGATGCTTATAAATTCCGTCATAAATACGAGTATAGGAGGGGCCAAAGCTTCCTTAAGCTTGGCTCGCTTTAAGCGTTCGGTATTCGGCATACATTCCCGTCCCGGGAGTGTTGCCGGCGACTGCAGGGAATGCTGCCGCAAAATAAGTGCAAAATCAGATTTTGGAAAAGGTGTCTAAAAAATATTTTAGACGCCTTTTTTTATGCCCTAAGCTATAAAGAAAAGTAAAAAGTAAATTGCTTGGGTATATGAAAATTAAAAAACGGTGCTTAATCAAATGAAAAGAAAATTAGCTTCCATAGGCGTAAAAATTATTTCCGTGGTATTGTCTTTCGTGATTCTTTTTGAATGCAACGCCGCCGCTTTTACGGGTATTGAGTCGGCGGATTTTTCCACTTTGCCATCTTTTGAAGGTTCGTTTAATCTGTTTAACGACAATGCCGGCTCATTTGATTTTAACTTGGAAGAACTCTATTTAAAGGGAAATGAGGGTAATATTTATGAAGCCGCGCTTAACAGGGAAACCGCGGCGGCCTTGCGCAAGCTTGAGCAAGGCGGCAAAAAGGCCAAAATCGCGGCTTTGAACAGAGAGGGAAAGGCTAAATACGGTCTTCTTGCGCCGATGTACGTCAAAATAAAATCTTATAAGATATTGAATGCGCTTGAGGCCGATTTGGGCTCATATTTGGCCGAACAACTTTCGCCCAGAACCGTAATGCCTTATAAAAAATATGAAGAACTTTATAAAACTGAAGTAAAAAAACAGGCTAAGGAATACGCAAAATTAAGCGGCGGAAAAACTGTTCCGCCTTTCCGCTCCGCGGAAGACGCCGTAATTAACGAAATTTATTCCATTTATCCCGTTAAAACCGCCTATGCGGACTATAAAAAAGAAGCCCAAGCAGAAATATCTTGGCGCAAAGCCAATATCGGTAAAGTTCAGGAAGCGGCCTATAAAGTTGCCAGAAAATATATAGAAGCGATAGGGGCGGACAATCTTTCCGTGCCGACGTTTTCTTATCTCGTAAATTTAAAATTAAACGGTAAACCGGTCTTGACGACGCAGGACCGCCTTGCCGTATATAATTATGCCGTTACCCGCTTGGAAAAACAAAATCTTAAAGCTTTACAGCTTGGCATTACCAGCAGTCAAAAAGATAAAAAAGTGGCCGCCAATTTGTTGCAGGATATAGTAGAAACTATGGTTTTGGGCGGATATGTAGTCGGTAAAGACAAAGGCAGATACGCCAAAGCTGTGGAGAAAGTCATATATGAAGGGGAAGACGGAATAGGTTCGGCCAATATATTGGCTGCGGGGTTTTCTTCCTTGTTGGCCGTAAAAGATTATGCCGCGCTTAAAAGGATTTTAAACCATTACACCGTTAAGGAAAATTCTTCCGCTTCTTTCGGGGATTATATCTCTTTGACTTATTATTCCGGCAAGGTAAAAACCGCCGGAGGAAGGTTTTTGGGGCGCGCTTCCGTAAATACCCAGTACAGCACCCGCTATATTTACGCAAATACTTTTACGGATTTGGCCAAGCTCTTGGCCGAGGAGGGCAGTCAGGCTTCCCTCGCTTTGCTTAAAGAATACGGCGTTGATAAAGGTTTTGATAAATCTATCAGGCCCTTTTATGCAGGTGCGCTTTTAAGCGGCAAATCCGGCGCGGACGCCAAAACGGCGCAGCGTTATGCTTTGGACTTGGCGAATTTAACTTTGGGCGATATACCCGCAACCCAGGAATATGATTTGGACAGAGCGCTCTTAGCCAAATATTCCGGCATAAAAAACGGCTTAAATTCCGGCGCGGTAATTACCAAAGCTCAATATCAGGCAAGGCTTACCCGCAACAAAAATTTAAGATACTTGGACAGAGCGGCGTTCTCTTTGGATGTTTTGCTTATGGTTTGGGGTACGATAGGGTTGGCAAAACTCGGCGGTAAAGCTTTAAGTTTAAGCCGTTCGACCTATACCGCAATTAGGGCCGGCAGAATAGCCGACCAAGCCAAACGCATAGCTTATATAAAAGCCAATTACGCCAAACTCGGCGGCTATATATCGGCGCGCAACAGTATGTTAAGGCTGGGCAGCCGCATAAAAGCCGGCGGTTTTAGAATAAAAGCTTTATTTACCGGCAAGCCGGTTCCGGCCGCAAAGCCTACGCCTAAAGAGATAAAATTACAAAATTGGGCGGATAGACGTCAGCTTGCCAGATTGAACGAAACGCGCGTGAAAACGCAAGCAAAAGTGGCTTCTTCTTCAAAACCTACCCCAAGAATGCAGGCAAAAGCGGATTTGGCCGCAGCCCAATATGAAGCTAAAAAAGCCCAGATAGATTTATTAACCAAAGCCCGCCTTTACGGAGCAAGCGCGGATGCTAAAAACGCTTCTTATTTGGCGAAAGTAAAAGAATATAATGCCGCCGCGGAACTTTATAATTCCAAATTGGCTTTGCTTTCCAAATATCGGGCCGAGGGGGCGGCCGCTTCGGTAATAGAAGCTTTGGAGGCGGAAGTTAACGCTTTGGCCGAAACCTTAAAAACAAAGCCTTCTTTGCCAGTTTTCACGGCGGGGGAAACTTCCTTATTGGAAGCGAATACCCTTTTTAAATCTTCCGTTTCATCTTTAAGACAGGCCCAGTCCGCTTATAAAGCGACCGGTTGGTGGAGCAGAAATATTTTACAGCCTTGGAAGAATTTGGGTTCCTCCGGCGATGGCACTTTGGGACTTTGGCGCCTTGAAACCGAACCCGGCATAACCATAGCCGAAGCTTTGGGTGACACCAGGCCGTATAACCCGGATTATACGTCGGGATTAAGGCTTTTTTCCGGTAATCCCGATTATGTCAGCCCGGCAAGCAAATTTTATACTTTTCTTGAAAATCATCATCTTACGCCCGTATCCAAAACATTAAAATTCATAAATAACAGGGCTACGATATTGGGCACATCTTTGCTGCTCAACTATAATGTAGCCACGGTTACGCCCGAAGCTTTAAACGCCGGCAGATTTTTGACGACGGGTACGGAACTTGTGGTAAACACCGGCAACGGGGCAAAATTGGCGGGGGCGCTTGATTTCGGCAAGGCGGCGTCCATTCCGCTGAAACCCGTAACCTCAAACCTTACTCCGGTAAGCGTAATAGATCCAAAAATATTCCAATTTTATCAAGGTGTTCCTTTGCCGGGCGGCAATTTGATAAACAGCTTAAGCCTCAAAGGATTTTTGGGTAATGTCTATAAAACCGGCTTTGCGGCCGGCGCGGGCGTCGCTTTCCCGTTAATGCTCGGGAAAGATTTATATAAAATTTTAGACAACAGAATTATGGGCGTTGCCCCGATTCAAGCGCGCAGATCCGCCAATCTTTATAATTTGGGCGGCGCGGATTTCTATCCGTACGGCGTCGAAGGGCAAAACTTCTTAAATCAAAAAGCTGCGCAAAACGGCGGGTTTGCACTTTTTACTCCGAAAGAATGGAGCGATTTTACAGCCAAGTTCGGTGGAAATAATTACGTTTATGAAGTACCCGGCGTGCCCAATTTCAGTTCCTCCGGCCGGGCATACAGAATGCCGTCAGCGGCTTTTTCTCTTCCGAAATCAAAAATCTATTTTGACGAAAACGGCAATATCGCTTCGGAAGATGAGGTTCTTGCAGCTTCGGCTATGCTGCCTTACGCCGAAGATATGCAGGGCAGAAGTTTTACTATGAGTGTAGCCACAAATGAAGGCGGTCAGGTTCTGCCCGTAAAGCTTACCTTTAGTAAAGATTTTGACGCAAAAGGCTATACAAATGTGGTTTTCTTAAATAATGTTGCCGAACTTAGAGAATACGGCAAAAAGCCGAGGGTAATGTCCAACTTCTATTTAAGATTGAAAACCGAGCATAAGAGCCTTTTGAAATTTGCCAACAGGCTTAAAGCTTTGGGAGAGAGCATAACCCTTAAAATTTGGCAATACGGCATAGAGCCGGATAAAACCGCAACCGTTCCTTTATACTACGGCGACGGTGCAGAAGAACTGCCGATAAAAGTTATTACGGATGCAAGATTTGTGCAAGACGGACGCAAACTTGTTTTGACGCCTTCCGGCGCAATAGGCGTTTTATCGCCGAAAGGCGGAATGCCGGATATTATAACCTCTTCCGTTGTGGTTAGAATACCGAAAAACCAAAGAGGGGTTTTGCTTAAAATGCTAGCCTCTTCCGAAGACGTTATGCCGATAGAAGTAATGCCGAGTTACGACAAAGCGACGGTAATCATAAAACAGGGGTTCTACATTAACCCGAGCCTCGGCAAAACTTTGGGCCCGGTTCTGCCGGAATCATTGGGTGTCAGCGAAGCTTTCGCCACCAATTTGATGTATATCGTTAACTATCTGCCGGGCATTTTATCCCCGCTTTTAAATCCGTTGGTAAAGAAATACGGCGAAGTGGCGATGTTTAAAGCTTCAATATCCATATCAATGCTTGCGGCGATACTGCCTTCCGTATTCGGTTTTTACGGATACTCTTCCACTATGGAACCGACAATGCTCAGGACGATTTCCTTAACTTTGGCTTTGTTTGCCTTGGCTTTCTCAATCAATATAAGGAACGTAATAGGCAATTCCCTGATAAATATGAACAGGGGCGGAATGCCGATATCCAAAGATAAGAAAAAGGATGATAAAAATCTTACCGAAGCGGTTAAAATTACTACGGATGTTTTGGCGGACAAATTTAAAAAGCTTTTCTCGTCCGGCAGTGATTTTTCAATGCAGGATATTTTGTACTATAACCGCAGTTTTATCAACAAAAACTTGGGAACGATGGCTTTCCTTATCGCTCCTTCCGTACTGAATTATGCGGGCAAGCCTTTTGGTTTTGATTTTAACTTCGGTTGGGACGTATCTTTGCCCTTATACGCCGCCTACAGCGCTTATGCGGGATATAAAGTTCACAAAACCAATTTAAGGGACAATATAATAATCGACCATATTAAAAACGACGTCTACCAAATGGAAGATATTTCGGCCGAGGGTCAAGCCGCAAAAGCCGCTGACGACGCGAAAGATAAAAAACTTTGGGACGACGTTAAAGAAGTTTTTAATATTATGCTTCATAAAGAGGGCGTTATGGGGATAGTTGCCGGTATGTCTTTAGCTACGGCTCATGAACTTTCCGTCAGCAGTGCGTTTTCCTCAACGCTTTATCAAATTGTCCCCGACGGCGATATGGCCACGATTATGGTCATAGGCGTTTTATACGGTTCTTTGATGCTCGGAAGGCTTCTTGGCAATATCACTACGACCAGGATGTCATCCGGCACATCTTATTTTGTATATTCATTGCTTTCAGGTTTGGGAACCGCGGGTATAATGGGCGGCATTATGGCCGATTCGCCTTCTACGATAATCGCCGGCGGCGTAATAGCCAGTATAGGTATAGGCAATTACTTCTCGCAGATGTTCGCCTATATCATAAGGAAACACCCGGAACTTCAAAGCCAGATTTCCCAAGCTTTAAGTTTTACTATGCCGCTTGCGGTTGCGCTTTCAATGCCGATAACCTATCTTAACGATTGGAGCGGCCTTCCTTACGCCCGCGTGATGGCTTCCTTAGCGATGTTGGTTGCAAGTATGGTCTGCACAAAAGGAATGCTTGATAATTCCACTCTCTACAAATACATAGTGCAGGAATTTAAAGAAGCGTCCGATTACGTCGTAGGCCTTTATAAAGGTAAAGGCAAACTCAAAGACGGCGAAAGCGGCGGCGCTCAAAAGCCGTCTTCTCCCGAAGGTAACGACCAAGCAAAATAAATAAAATGTAATTTGATTTCAACGGGGAACTTTTAACTGTTCCCCGTTGTTTTTTTGTCTTTTTTGATTATCCTTAAAAATGTCGAGAAAATACTTTACAACCAAACATATAAATGTTAGATTTGTGGTGTAGGTGCAGTCATTTCATCTTTTAACGGAGGTTGTGATGTTGCTTACGGTCTTTTCTTTCCTAGTTTTCACATTAGTCGTATACGGCATTTCTTATTACAAAACCAGAAATGTAAACACCCATACCGAAACGGGCTATTTCCTTGCGGGGCGCGGACTTACGGGCTGGGTAATTGCGGCATCTTTGATGCTTACCAATCTTTCCACCGAACAGATGGTCGGCCTGAACGGGCAGGGCTATACAGATAATATGTCGGTAATGGGCTGGGAAGTCGGCGCGTCGCTGGCTTTGATAGTGGTGGCCTTCTTTTTCCTGCCGCGTTACCTTAAAAAAGGTTACGCCACCATACCGGATTTTATCGGTGAAAGATACGATAATATAACCAAACAGGTTGTAAACTGGTTTTTCCTCTTTGGCTATGTGTTGATTTTCGTTCCGATAGTTTTATATTCCGGCGCGATAGGCTTAAGCGGCATTTTTGATTTGGAAGGCACCTTCGGCATAACCAAAATGCAAGGTATTTACATAGTGGTGTGGTCGATAGGCATACTCGGCATAATTTACACTTTAAGCGGCGGCCTTAAAATTATGGCCATAGCCGATACCATAAACGGTATAGGCCTTTTAATAGGCGGTTTGATGATACCGCTTTTCGGCCTTATGTATATCGGCGGAGGCAACCCCGTTGAGGGCTTTAGCGTACTCGTGCAGAGCGTGCCGGAGAAATTTAACTCCATAGGTTCCAGTTCCGACCCCGTACCTTTCGCCACAATGTTTACGGGTATGTTCCTTGTAAACTTGTTTTATTGGGGCACTAACCAAACCATTATTCAAAGGGCTTTGGCCGCCAAAGATTTGAAAGAAGGCCAAAAAGGTATTTTGTTTGCGGCCATTTTAAAACTTTTCGGCCCTTTGTTCCTTATTTTGCCTGGCATTATAGCTTTTAAAATTTTCGGCCCCGGGTTGGAAATGAGCGATTTCGCCTATCCTATGCTCGTAAAAGCCGTATTGCCGTGGTTCCTGGTGGGGTTCTTTGCGGCGGTGCTTTTCGGCGCGATATTAAGTTCTTTCAACGCGGGTCTTAATTCCACTTCCACATTGTTTACCCTTAATATCTATAAAGAATACATCAACCCTAAAGCCAGCCAGCAGGAACTCGTCAAAAAAGGCAAATTGGCGGCGGCGGTTTTGGCGATATTTTCAATGATAGTCGCACCGATGATAGCCAATGCCCCTAACGGCTTGTTTGACTATCTGCAAACCGTAAACGGCTTTTATAATGTGCCTATCTTGACTTTAATGCTTATAGGTATGTTAAACAAAAAAGCCCCGGCAATTTCCGCCAAGATTACCCTTGCCATATTCATCTTGGTTTACGGTACCACTCAGCTTACGGCGATGTCCGGCGGATTTAAAGCTTTTATGGCGGGCGGTATGGCCGATCCTACGGTTTTAAAAGGCGTGGCGGGTTTCTTCTATAACACTTTGCCGGCTTGCTTGGTACAGCCTTTATTCTCGTTCTCAAGCATACATTATCTGCATATTTTAGCGATATTGTTTGTGATATGCTCTTTGTTTATGATAGTTATGGGGCATTTCTATCCTTCCAAAAACGAGTACGAAGACAGCTTGGACAGACATATCGTCGATACTACGCCTTGGCGCAAAGCCATTCCCGTCAGTATAGCGATATTCTGCTGCGTAGTCGGGCTGTATATTTTGTTCTCAAAACTCGGTATAGCGGCTTAATTTTTAAACGGGGCCTTGCTTTAAGCGGGGCCCCGTCTTAACAAAGGGGTGTTTATGGATATCAACGAACTTAAAACCAAATTTAAAAAGATTTTCGGGCGCGACGGCGCGGCCGTTTTTTTTGCGCCGGGCAGAGCCAACCTGATAGGGGAGCATACCGACTATAACGGCGGATACGTATTCCCGTGCGCGCTGACTTTCGGCACTTATTTGATAGCTTCAAAAAGGCAGGATTCAAAAGTAAATTTTTATTCCGTAAACTTTGAAAACGAAGGCGTGATATCGGCCGATTTAAACGATATTAAAAAAGAAAACCGTTGGGCTGATTACCCTAAAGGCGTTCTTGAAACTTTTAAACAGGCCGGCCATATAATAAATACGGGGTTTGACGCTTTGTACTTCGGCGACGTCCCCAACGGGGCGGGGCTTTCTTCTTCTGCTTCGATAGAAGTCGTAACCGCCGCAATGATAAACGATTTTTATAACTTCGGCTGCAGCCTTATAGAACTCGCCAAAATAGGCCAAAAGGCGGAAAATAATTTTGTAGGTATGAACTGCGGCATTATGGATCAGTTCGCTTCGGCAATGGGCAAAAAAGACAATGCCATACTTTTGGATTGCAACACTCTTGAATATTCCTACTGCCCGATAGTTTTAAACGGCATTTCAATACTTATAGCCAATACCAATTATAATCATAAACTTACCGGCAGTCAGTATAATACAAGGCGCAGTCAGTGCGAGGAAGCTTTAAAGCTTGTACAAAGCAAGTTTAAAGCGCATTACCTTTGCCAACTGAAACCTTCCGATTTGCCTAAAGCGGAAGATTTGGTTAAGGACGAAACGCTTATTAAGCGTATGCGCCACGCCGTAACGGAAAACGCCCGTACGCTTGAGGCCGTCGCCCTGCTTAAAAAGGGGGATATAGAGGGCTTTGGCAAACTTATGAACGCTTCCCACGCTTCCCTTAAAGAGGATTATGAAGTTACCGGCCCGGCTTTGGACGCTATGGCGAAAGCTTTGCAGGGCTGCGAGGGCGTATTGGGCGCAAGAATGATGGGCGGCGGCTTCGGCGGCTGCTGCATAGCTTTGGTAAAGAACGAATTTTTGCCCGAAGTCCAGGAAAAAGCCGGTAAAGAATATGAAGAGGCTTTAAAAATCAAGCCGGCTTTTTATATCGCACAGATAGGTGCCGGCGCAAGGAAATTATAATTTTTAAGAGGTTTTAAATGAAGAATATTTTAGTTGTCGGCGGGGCCGGTTATATAGGCAGCCATTGCGTAAAAATGCTTAAAGATAAGGGGTATAACCCTGTCGTTTACGATAATCTTTCCAAAGGGCACAGGCAGGCCGTACGCGGAACGCAGTTCGTAAAAGGCGATTTGGGCGACAAAAAAAAGCTTGCCGTCGTTTTCAAAAAATATAATATAGATGCCGTAATGCACTTTGCGGCTTTTATAGAAGTGGGGGAAAGCGTAAAGGAACCGGCCCGGTATTATAACAACAATATCGTAAAGGTTATCTCTTTGTTGGACGCTATGATTGAAAACGGAGTAAAATATTTCGTTTTTTCATCTACGGCGGCCACTTTCGGCGAGCCGGTGGAAGCGAAAATATCGGAGCGCCACCCCCAAACCCCCATAAATCCTTACGGACAAACCAAACTTATGGTGGAAAAAGTCCTTAAAGATTACGACAAAGCCTACGGCCTTAAAAGCAGCGTGCTTAGGTATTTTAACGCGGCGGGGGCCGATGACGGCGGCAAGATAGGGGAATCGCATACGCCCGAAACGCACCTTCTGCCGATAATCTTGCAGGCGGCTTCCGGCAAGCGCGACAGCATAAAGATATTCGGGGAGGATTATCCCACCAAAGACGGCAGCTGTATAAGGGATTTCGTACACGTCAATGATTTATCTTCCGCTCATATACTTGCTTTGGAAAAAATGTTCAGGACCAACGAAAGCGATGATTTCAACCTCGGCAGCGGGGAAGGCTTCAGCGTTAAGGAAGTTATAGAATGCGCCAAACGCGTAACCGGGCGGCCCATAAAAGTGGAAGCCGCACCGCGCCGCGCGGGCGATCCTGCGGTATTGGTGGCTGACAGCGCAAAGGCCAAGACGGTACTCGGCTGGCAAACTTTGTATAATTTAGATAAAATTATACAAACGGCTTGGAATTGGGAACTTAAACGCAAATATTAGAGCCGGGAGCCTTAAATGATTTATTCCAATATAGAAGAACTTATATCCTACGCCCTTAGAAACAAACTTATAGAGAAAGAGGACGTAATTTGGGCGCGCAACGGCCTTTTGGCGCTTTTAAACCTGCCCGACAATAACAACGCCGCGCCTTTTAGGGGCCCTCTGCCCGATAATCCGGGGGAGATTTTGGCCGATATTTCTTTCTACGCGGCCGAAAACGGACTTTTGGAAGCGGATACGGCCACCTACCGTGAAATATTTGAAACTTCCGTAATGTCGGTTTTTACGCAAAGGCCCAGCGACGTAACAAAACTCTTCTATGAAACTTGGCGGGAGCACGGAATAAAAAAAGCAACCGACGCTTTTTATAAATACTGCCGCAAAATTTACTATATCAAGACGGACAGAGTAGCCAAAAACATAACTTGGAAAGTAGCCACGGAATACGGCAAAATAGATATGACTATCAACCTTTCCAAGCCGGAAAAAGACCCTAAGGAAATAGCCCTGCAAGGCAAGATACAGCCTTCTTCTTCGGTTTATCCCAAATGTCTTTTATGTAAGGAAAACGTCGGCTATAAAGGCCGCCTTAATCATCCGGCCCGCCAGACTTTAAGGGTTATTCCGATTAAGCTTAACGGCAAAATTTGGTGTTTCCAATATTCGCCTTACGTTTACTACAACGAGCACAGCATAGTCTTTTGCGAGGATCACCGCCCGATGAAAATTACGCCCGACACGTTTAAAAACCTGTTGGATTTCGTTGAGCAGTTCCCTCATTATTTTATAGGTTCAAACGCGGATTTGCCGATAGTCGGCGGTTCTATTTTGTCGCACGACCATTATCAGGCCGGGCGGTACGTATTCCCTATGGAAAAGGCACAGTCCGTAAAGCGTTTCCGCGTCAAAAAATTTCCTAAAATCAGCTTTGACATTATTTGCTGGCCGCTTTCCGTTTTAAGGCTGCGCGGACCAAAAGCACAGCTTGCAAAAGCGGCGGCCCATGTGCTTAAAGTATGGCAGAAATATGACGACCCTTCGGTCGATATTTTGCACGCCAGCGGCAAGACACCTCATAATACGGTAACGCCGATAGCCCGTTTTAAAGACGGCTCTTATGAAATGGACATCGTTTTGCGCAATAACCGTACCACTAAGGAATACCCTTGGGGCGTTTTCCATTCCCGGCCGGAATTTCATAATATCAAAAGGGAAAATATCGGCCTTATAGAAGCTTTGGGTATGGCCATTTTGCCGGGCAGACTTAAAAACGAAATGGCGCAAGTCGCATCTTTGATAGCCGCCGGCAAAACGGAAAAAATGAAGGATTTATCCTCTTTGGCCCAGCATTATAATTGGGTGCAGAGTTTTATTAAAGACTACAAAGGCTTTAAGGCCGAAGACGTGCCCGAAATCCTGCTTGAGGAAATCGGACGTACTTTCGTCAAGGTTTTGGCCTCCTGCGGTGTATTTAAGCATGACGCCAAAGGCAAAGAGGCTTTCCTGCGATTTATAGATAAGTTATAATATAATAAAGGCGTAAAAATACGACTGCCCGTCGGCTCTGCCTGCGGGCGTCGTTTTTTGGCGTGCGGTTTTTTAATTTACTTATAAGGAATAATATGAACACCAGAAAAGACATTCGGAATGTGGCCATTATAGCCCACGTCGACCACGGCAAGACTACCGTCGTAGATTCTTTGCTTAAATACGCGGGCCAGTTTAAAGTTAAGCAGGACGAAGCCCAGGAAACGGTTTTGGATTCCAACCCCTTGGAAAGAGAAAGGGGAATAACGATTTTGGCGAAATGCACTTCCGTAAAATATAAAGATTATACCGTAAACATCGTAGACACTCCGGGACACGCTGACTTCGGCAGCGAAGTGGAACGTGTGCTTAAAATGGTCGACGGCGCAATTTTGATGGTCGACGCGGTGGAAGGCCCTATGCCGCAAACCAGATTTGTGTTAAGGAAAGCTTTGGCCTTGGGCCTGCGTCCGATAGTCGTCGTCAATAAAATGGACAGGGAAAATTCCCGCCCGTCCGCAGTTGTAGACGAAGTTTTTGAACTTTTTATGGAACTCGGCGCGGACGACAAACAGCTTGATTTCCCTATACTTTACGCCTCAGGCCGCGAAGGTTGGGCTTCCGACAAACTGGAAGAAAGGGGCACGGATATAAAGCCTCTTTTTGACGCTATTATCAAATATGTCCCCGAACCGGAAGCCGATGAAACAAAACCTTTGCAAATGCAGGTTACGATGTTGGATTACAACAATTTTCTAGGTCATATCGGCATAGGCAGAATTTTAAACGGTTCTTTAGCCAAAGGCGATAATCTTGTCCTTTTGAAAAATCAGGGCGGAAGCGTAAACGCGAAAGCCGTAAAGATTGAAAAATTCCTCGGCCTGGGCAAAACGGAAACCGAAACCGCGAAAGCGGGGGATATCGTTGCCATAAGCGGCCTTGAGGGCGTAGATGTAGGCGATACCGTCTGCCACCCGGATAATCCCGTACCTTTGCCGCCTTTGGCTATTGACGAGCCTACCATATCTATGGACTTTTTCGTCAATGATTCCCCGTTTGCCGGGCGCGAGGGCAAATTTCTTACCAGCAGGCATTTAAAAGCCCGCTTGGAAAAGGAAGCCCAGACGAACGTCGGCCTTAAAGTGGAACAGCTTGAAGGCGAAGGCAGATTTAAAGTTTCTGGCCGCGGCGAACTGCACCTTACCATTTTGATTGAAAATATGCGCCGCGAAGGTTTTGAATTGGCGGTTTCCTCCCCGGAAGTTATTTATAAGGAGGAAAACGGCAAAATCTTAGAGCCTATGGAATACCTTATTTTGGATATTACTTCCGATATGCAAGGCGCGGTTTTTGAGCTTGTCGGTACGCGCGGAGCAAAATTGGAAAATATGGTCAGCGAGGGCGAAAACAGATTAAGACTTGAATACGTTATACCCTCAAGGGCTTTAATCGGCTTTAAGAACGAGTTTTTAACTTCCACCCGCGGCAAGGGCATTATGCACCACAGTTTTTACGGTTATTATCCCAAAGTGGACGTACCGCCGTTAAGAAGCAACGGCGTATTTATCGCCAAAGAAGCCGGGGAAACAACAGCCTACGCCATAAACAGCTTGCAGGACGGCGGGCAGCTTTTCGTCGGCCCGGGCGTTAAAGTTTATGAGGGTATGATAGTAGGCCAAAACTCCAGAAATAACGATTTGGTCGTCAACCCGAATAAAACCAAAAGGCTTTCAAATATGCGCTCAAAAGCCGCCGATGACGCGCTTTTGCTTACGCCTCCCAGGATTATGAGCCTTGAGCAGGCCGTCGAGTATATCGCGCCGGACGAACTTGTGGAAATTACGCCCACTTCCATTAGGCTCAGAAAGAAAATCCTCAATATTTACGAACGCAGAAGAGCCAACAAGAAAGAAGAGGGCGAAAGCGAAGAATAAAGTTTTCTCTCCGCCGGAAGGATAAAGCAGAATGATTGATATTTCCGAGTTAAGCTACCATATAGGCAAAAGGACTATTTTTGAAGACGCTTCCGCTTTTATCGGCAAAGGCCAGAAGGTCGGCCTTGTCGGTTTAAACGGGTGCGGCAAAACAACCCTTTTCAAGCTTATTTTGGGCAGGCTTTATCCCGACGGCGGAAAGATAAGCGTTTCAAGCGGGACGGTTTTGGCTACCGTAGAGCAGGAAATACCCGATATAAACCAAACGCCGCTTAATCACGTTTTATACTCCGATTTGCGCTTAAAGAAGCTTTACGACGAACTGGCGCAAAATCCTTCCGGCGTACGCCTTGCCGAAATATACGATAAGCTTGATTCTTTGGGCGCGCACGGCGCGGCGGCGCGGGCCGGGGCGATACTCGGCGGGTTGGGGTTTTCCAACGCGGATTTATCAAGGCCTTTAAAGGAATTTTCCGGCGGTTGGCGTGTGCGTGCGGCTTTGGCCGCGGCCTTGTTTGCCCCAAGCGACTGCCTTTTATTGGACGAACCTACAAACCATTTGGATTTGGAAACGGTCATCTGGCTTGAAAACTGCCTTGCCAAACTGGATAAAACGCTTATTATAGTCAGCCACGACAGAAACATTTTAAACAAAGTCTGCGATAAAATCATACTTGTAGACGAATGCAAACTTAAAACTTATACGGGCGATTACGATACCTATGAAAGAACCCGCCATCTTCAAACGGAGCAACTTGTAAAAGACGCCAAACGCTACGAAGAAACTAAAAAACATTTGCAAGCTTTCGTAGACAGATTCCGCTATAAAGCCAGCAAAGCCAAACAGGCGCAAAGCCGCCTTAAAATGATTGAAAAAATGGGTGACGCTCCTAAAATCCCATTGGAAAAGAGCATAAGTTTTTCTTTTCCTCAGCCCCAACATTTGGACGCTTACCTTTTTACTTTGGAAGACGTAAGCTGCGGGTATGATGAAAAAGTCGTTTTAAGCAAGCTTAATTTGACGGTTACCCAAGACGATAAAATAGCTTTGCTCGGCTCCAACGGAAACGGCAAATCAACATTGGCAAAGCTTTTGGCCGGCAGAATACACTCTATGAGCGGCAAGCTTACTTACGCCAGAAAGCTGAAAACAGCTTATTTCGCCCAGCACCAAACTGAAGAGTTTGACGTAGAGTCTACCCCGTATGCAACCGCCAAAGCCGCTATGCCAGAAGCCAAAGAAGCTGAAGTTTACACGCATTTGGCGCGTTTCGGGTTGGAAAAGAGCAAGGCCGACACTGAAATCGGCAAGCTTTCGGGCGGCGAAAAGAGCAGGCTTTTGCTTTCTTTAATCACTATCAATAAACCAAATATTTTGATTTTGGACGAACCTACAAACCATTTGGACATAACCAGCCGCCGCGCTTTGATTGAGGCTTTAAACGAGTATGACGGCGCGGTTATATTGGTTACGCACGATTTTCACATATTGGAATCCGTATGCGATCGCCTGCTTTTGGTGGCCGACGGCACCGTTAAGCCTTTTGACGGTGATTTGGAAGATTATAAAAATTACGTTTTACATTCTTCCAGGTCTTCTTCCGAGGAAGAATCATCCTCAGAAGGCGGACGAAAGGAAAAACGCAAAAATGCGGCAAAACTCCGGGCGGAAACGGCCCCTTTAAGAAACAAAATAAAAACGATTGAACGCCGCCTTGAAACTCTTTCTTCCCAAAAGGAAAATTTGGAAGCGCGCCTAATCCGCGGCTACGAATCGGGGCTGAGCATAGAGCTTGCCTTCGTCAATAAAGAAATTTCCGATGCGGAAAAGCAATGGGAAGATCTTTCCACCCAGCTTGAAGAAATAATGAACGGCTGAAATTATGATAATTTATAAACGGGCAAACCATAAAGGCTTGCCCGTTTTTACCTATATGGCGGAGACGAACCTCCTGCGATAAATATTTAGGCTGTAGCTCACTTAAACACTTTCATTCTTTGGGCGGGGGGAATCATCTCTTTTACTCCCGCTTCGCCGACGGCGACCCCGAAAGGCATTTGCGCTATAAGCTTCCAATAGGGCGGAATATTAAAGGTTTTGGCGATTTCCGCGTCTATAAGCGGGTTGTAATGCTGTAAGTTTGCGCCCATACCCAAATTGGCAAGGCCCGTCCAAATCATATACTGCAAAATGGCGTTGCCCTGCTGCGCCCATACGGTAAAGTTATCTTTGTAGGCAGGGAACTTCTTTTGCATTTCTTCCGTAATTTTTACGTCTTCAAAAAAGAGTATCGTGGCGTAAGCTTTTGCAAAACCTTTTATTTTTTCTTCCGTAGGGGGGAACTTTTCCGGCGGGATAATGCTTTTTAAACTCTTTTTTACTATACTCCAGACTTTTGCGTGGCTTTCCCCGAAAGCCGCTATAAGCCTTGCGCTTTGGCAGTTGAACGCCGATGGCGCGTTTAACAGTGCAAAATCAATAAAATCCAGTATTTCCTTTTGTTCAAGCGTAGCTTTGTTTTCCAAAGCGTAGATACTGCGTCTTTTCCTTACAGCATTAAAAAAATCCATTTCTATGCCTCCTTGCCATTATATAGTTATAGCCGCTGCGGGCAAAAAATCAATGGGCGCGCGGCAGAGGATAAAAAAGCCCTCCAAGGCGGAGGGCTTTAAAAACTTAGCTTTTAAGCGCAGGCGAATTTATCGAACGGCGGAAATAATATCCTCGGCCCGCATTAAAGATTCGTCTATGTTTTTGCAGATATTCTCGCGGCCGATTATATCCAAAAAGCCGTATTTATCCAGCATTCTTTGAGGCTGACGCTGCAAATGCGAAAGAATGATTTTAACACCGCTAGCCGCGCAGCGTTTGTATATTTTATAAAGCGCGTGATAGCCTGTGGCGTCCATAGCGGGGACGCTCCTCATTCTTAAAACAAGCACTTTGCAGTCTTTCATATTGCTTAAAGTATCTATAAACAAATTTGCCGCGCCGAAAAAGAACGGCCCGTTAATTTCATATACGGTTACGTGCTTGGCTATTTTTTTTGCGTCGATATCGTCTTTATGGTGAACTTCGTCCATAATATCGTCATCGGCGTTGGTTACGTTGTAAACGTCGGACATACGCTTCATAAAAAGCACCGCCGCCAATACCAAACCGAATTCTATCGCCGCCACCAAATCTATAATTACGGTAAGCGCAAAAGTTACAAGCAGAACCAGAATGTCGCTTATCGGCGCTTTAAACAGGGAAACGAAGCTGCGCCAATCGCTCATTCTGTAAGAAACGGTAAACAAAATGGCGGCAAGGGCGGTCATCGGGATAAGGCTGATATAATTCATAAGGCATAACATCATTATCAGCAAAAATACGCTGTGGGCTATACCCGCAAGAGGGGTTCTGCCGCCGTTGTCTATATTTGCGGCCGTCCTGGCTATCGCGCCGGTGGCGGGCAGCCCGCCGAAAAGTGCGGAAACTATATTGCCGCAGCCCGTGGCCACAAGTTCCATATTGGAGCGGTGCTTTTTGCCAATCATACCGTCGGCAACTACCGCCGAAAGCAAACTTTCTATGCCGGCCAAAAAAGCTATCGTGAAAGCCGGCCTTAAAAGTTTAAGAACTATATCAAGGTTGATATCCGGCAAATGAGGGGTTATAAGGCCCGTTTTTATATCGCCGAACGTGCTGCCTATCGTGGCGACGGGCAAATCCCAAATTTTTACTATAACAGTGGTTATAACCAAAGCCGCCAAAGAACCGGGGAAAAGTTTAAACTTTTTCGGCCAAAATATTATAAGGGACAAAGCCAACAGGCCTATAAGCAAAGTAGGCATAGAAGTTTGGGCGAAACTATGGAAATACAAATTCCATTTTGCAAAGAAAGCCGAGGAAATATCGGTAAGGCCCAAGCCGAAAAAGTCGTTGATCTGCGTAGAAAACAGAACTACGGCTATACCGCTGGTAAAACCCGTGGTTACGGGGTAAGGTATAAATTTTAAGAATGCGCCGAACTTCAAAAAGCCCATTATAATCAGTATTATGCCGGCCAAAAGCGTGGAAACAAGCAAGCCTTGCAGGCCGTACTGCTGTATAATTCCGTAAACTATGACGACAAACGCGCCCGTAGGGCCCGCTATCTGTACGCGGCTTCCGCCGAGCAGAGAAATGGTAAAACCGGCCACAACGGCGGTTATAAGGCCTTTATCGGGCGTTACGCCTGAAGCTATGGCCAAAGCTATGGAAAGCGGCAGAGCTATACAAGCCACAACCAAGCCCGCCGTTAAATCCGCGACTATTCTTTCACGCGGAAATTCCTTCTTCCTGTGCTGAAGAAGACTTAACAATTTAGGTTTTAATTTCATTTTATTTCTAAGGTTTCCAAGTAAGTTTTAAGTTAAGAATATATATAATTTTATCTTTTTTGTGGGATATGCCGCAAATTATTTGCCGGCCAATATTGATTTCAAAGTCCTTGTGCGTCGGCTTGGATTATAGGAAGAAAATCATCCTGTACGGGTTTGAGTCCGTCATCTTGTTCAGGCTTTTGCGGCGCGGGGGCGGCTTCTTCAGCTTGAGTATCGGTAGCAAGATTAAGGACTATGTTGAATGTAAGTTTAAGCTGGTCGAAAAAATCCTTTTCGGATATGCTTTCATCGGGCTGATGCGGGCCGTTGCCGTTTTTCTGCAAAAGCGGGCCTATGCCGTAGGTTATTACGCCGTGGCGGCGCAGAAATTCGCTTTCGCTTGAAGCCGGCGTAAGCCCCGGCAGAACCAAAATCCCGGGGAATGTTTGCTCAGCGGCTTTTTCTATGGCTTTAAAAAGAGGATCGTCAAAAGAAGAAGGCGGCTGCGGGAAAGGCATTTCCGGCCTTTCTATCACGGTAAGAGTTACGTTTTCGTCATCTTCAAACAAAGCGCTTAACTCATCTACAAAAGCCATAGGGTCGCTTTGCGGCAGAAGGCGGCAGTTTAAATTTGCGGAGGCTTCGTTAAACGCCGTATTGGTTTCTGTGCCGGAAGTCAGTACGGTGGGGGTAATTGTATCGCTTATTTGAGTTCTAAAAAATTCGTCTTCGCTTATAATTTTTGCGGTCTGCTGCGCCTGTAAAGGGTCGTCTGAAGCAAGCAGTTTTAAAGTAGTCTGAGCGTCGGCGTCCTGATAAGGAAAAATCCTTTCAAAAAATATTTTGGACAGTGATGAAAATTTATATAAGGGCTGATAACTTTCTATTATAGCAAGGGCTTGCGATAGCTTGTATATTGCGTTGTTAGCCCCTATTGAAGATGAATTGCCGCCTTCGCCTTTGGCGGTTACGAGTATATCCATATACATTTTAGTGGCGGCTTCAACAAACAAAATATCCGCAGGCATTTTGCCGTCCTCGTTCTTCATAATGCCGCCGCCTTCGTTGAGTGCGTAGCCGGCTTTAAGCTTTTCCGGGTATCTGTCGTAGAGAAATTTTATACCTTTTTCGCTGCCGCTTTCTTCATCGGAGGTAAACAGAAAAATTATATCCCTGTTAAGTTTAAAATCTCCCTTGGAAAGCCTTGTAAGTATTGTTAAATTTATCGCCGCGTAATTTTTGGCGTCGGTGGAACCCAAACCGTATATGCGGTTATCTTTAAGAGTGGCTTTTGCGGGGGGTAAAGTCCAGCCGTCCTGTATGGCGGCGGTATCCAAATGCGATATTAAGATAAGGGGCTTTTCGTTCCTTTTGGCCAGTTCCTTATCGGCTTTAAGCACTGCTATAAGATTGCCGCGCGGCTTTTCCGTACGGTAAATATCCCAGTCTATTTTATATTTGTTCAGCTTTTTATAGATGTATCTTAAGGCTTTCGTTTCCTGCGGTTCGGGTTGGGAAGTGTCTATATCTATCAGGTTTATAAGATTGTCTTTTGCCGATTGGTTAAGAGCGTCAAAATCAAGCTCCGCACAGTTAAGCGCGCAGGATAAGAACAGAGCGGGCAGGATTAATAAAAAGGGTTTCATTTTAAATAAAACTCCAAGGAAGAACCTTCTTTTATGTCGTGCTTCTTTACGCTTCCTGCGGGCAATTCCAAAACATATTGCCCGAATCCTCCTACGGTAGCCACTTGATTATCCGGCGTATAAACGTAAGAATGGGGGACATTTGCTTCATAGGAAAATACTTTTAAATCGGAAGTTATAAAAATTATATCCAAATCTATAAGGGTGTTCTTCATCCAAAAATAACGCGGTTCGTCCGAATCAAAAACAAACAGCATTCCCGCGCCTTCCGGCAGTTCCGTGCGGAACATAAGGCCCTTTTCTGTTTCTTCCGGCGTAACGGCGAGTTCCGCTTTAACGGTAAAACCGTCGGGCAGTATTATATCCGTTGTTTTGGGGCCGCAAGCGCAAAGAAAGGCGGCTAAGATAAATAAATATTTCTTCATTATTATAATTTTACCAATTTAATAGCCTTTTATCATTTTGATATAATTTAACTGTGCTTAAAGTGACTAATCTTTCCGTAACTTTCAATTCTCCTTCAGGCCCGGTAAAAGCGCTTGACGGCCTTTCCTATACCTTAAACGAAGGTGAAATTTTGGCCGTAGTCGGGGAATCCGGCTGCGGGAAAACCGTTCACAGCCTTGCCCTTACGCGGCTTTTGCCCAAAGGGGCGGAAGCTTCGGGCGAAGTTCTTTACAAAGGCAAAGACGTTCTTAAAACAGCGGAAAAAGATTTGCGCGCTTTAAGGGGTGCGGAAATCGGAATGATTTTTCAAGATCCGATGATGTCCCTCAACCCGGTGTTTACCGTAGCCGCACAAATGACGGAAACTCTGCGCGCGCACCTTAAAATAAGCAAAAAAGAAGCTCTTAAAAA
>JAQXJI010000024.1 GCA_029008615.1 Elusimicrobiota bacterium
TATGAAGCTAATTTATCAAAAAAAAAAACAAGTCAACTGTTTTGTTTTTTCGCCTTACATAAAGCGCATTAATTAATAGGAATTTATCTTTATAGATATACAGTTACGCGCCTTAACGCCGCCATACAACAACTGCTATAAACAGATTAATTAAATGTAGGTTAGGCAAAGCCTGACCTACATTAATGTTTTAAAAAGTTATGGAAGTATTTTATGACCGAGTATATATAGAGATAGAGAAATATAAAAAAGAAGTGTGGAAATTTTCTATGGGGTTAGAAAAAAGCGGAAGAATTTGCGAGCAAAGCTTACATTAAATTACCTTTTACATAAAGTTTAAACAGGCGAGAGTTTACGGCAAGCCTCTGGAGGACGACAAAAATTTAACTGTGCGAGTATGCAACCGGCGTGATTTTTCAGATTTGACGGGAATTTATGTTTTATTCTGAGTGCCGCGTAGCTAGAAAAACAGAAGCAAATCGACCTCGCCACGCTCACAAAGAAAAAACTTAAATGTACCAAATACGAAAATTCGCCAACCGCGAAAGCTCAATTCAGTCTGACTTAAAAGAATCTCGCCAAGGGTGAAGAAAGCGAGCAAAATCAGGTGCGAACTTATCAAAAAAACTACTTTTCCCCCTCAAACCTAATCCATTGTAGCCCCAAAAGCCCGGCCAACATCAATCCGATAAGGACCCAATATCCGCCCGTAACTTTCCAAGAGTCCATAATCAACCCGATTAAGTAAGAAAGCAAAGCCTGCACGGCCATAGAAATCGCCATTAGAAGCGATAAAGTTCTGCCTAAATATTCGCTTTTTACGACTTCCATAAAACTCGTATTTAAAAGCACTCTAAGCCCGGCAATAGCCACCCCTGTTATAAAAATATTTATAAGGAAAAAGTATATGTTTTTATTTATCACAAACAAAGCCAAACTGAGCGCGCCGACGGCAAATAAAATATTCTGCCAAATCGGCCTTTGGGTAGGAGATATAAATCTGTGCGCTAAAAATCCTGCGAACATCGCGCCGACGGCGAACACCATATCCCCAAAGCCGTACACAAGCGGGCCGCCGCCCAAATACTGCTCCACATATCCCGGTATCACCGTATTGGAAGCGGAAATAACAACCGTCGGAACAAATACAACCAATCCGTAAAAGAAAATATCCTTTCTGCCGCGCAAATAGGCAATTCCGCGTTTGATATTAAGCAAAAAGCCTTCCTTCTCGGGCAGTTCATAATCAAACGAGTATTTGGAGAAACATAAAATCAAGTAAGCGCCAAGCGTCAAGACCGCGCCTACGAATATAAGCAGACTGAAGCCGAATGCGTGATATAAAAACCCCGTCAGCAGAGCGGCGAACATCGCGCCGACCTGAATTGTTATTTCTATTATTGAATTGCCTTTTGAAAGTTCGCTCTTATCCCATACCGCCGGTATCGCTCCGCGCGAAACCGTTGTAAATATAACCATACAAGGCATATTGAGCAAAGCCAAAGCGTAAATTATGTAAATTGCCGGCACGCCCAAAAGGCAGGAAGCTGCGGTAAGGAAAAATAACAAAGCCTGCCCCAAACAACAATACTTCATTATGGCGACTTTATTATATTTATCGGTAAAAGTGCCGGCGAAAATCAAAGTAAGGAATGCCACCGCCAACGAAAGCGCGCCGTAAATGCCCAGCACCTCGTTTTGGCCCGTACTGCTGATAATGAACCAATTTACGCCGACAATCCCTATATTCAGCCCTATGCTCGCCAAGGCGTTTACCGTAAAGAAAAGCCCCGCTTTGCCTTTTAAAAGTTCAGTAATCTTCATTTTTTATTTTTTCGTTTGCCGGATATTTCCGAAGCGATAACTTCCAGAGCGTTGCCGCGCATAAGATAATTATGTACGGCGTTGATTCTTATCGTTTTAAGACGTTTTGCATACTTTTCAAAACCGTTATCGGGTTTATCTCTGTGCATAATTTGGAATTTGCGCAAAGCCGAGGCCAAAGTTTTATCCACGTCGCCGGGAACGGCCTCCAACCTGACGGCTTTAAAAAGCGTAACCTTGCCGCCGTATTTGCCGGGCTTATAATCAAACATATCTTCCAAAACATTTTTATTGTTTTCTATCAGCTTATCCATAAAGCCAAGCTGTTTAAAACGACCGAAAAGCGGATCATTATTTAAGTAAGCTTGGAAGAAAGAGGTTTCCATAAGCTTACGCGTAAGTTCTTTTTCCTCTTCGGGGTGTTCTATAATTGGGTCAAGCAGGTAAAGATTTTCCACCTTTTCCCCGGCTTTTTCCAAAATAGCGGCCATTTCGTAAGCGACTACCGCGCCAAAGCTCCACCCGCCCAAAATATAAGGGCCGAAAGGTTTTACCTTCTTTATATATTTTATATAGCAGCGCGCAAGATTCTTTACTCCGCGGACAGGGGCCTCCTCGCTGAAGATATTATGCGGCTCTACGGCGTAAAATGGTTGGTCTTTAGGCAGTTTCACCGCCAAAGGCACATAAGCTTCCGCACCCGTATTTGCCGTATGAACAAAGAATATCGGCGTTTTTTTGCCGTTCTCGTTAAAGGCGTACACCATAGAAAATCTATTTTTGCTGTTAAGATAGGCCGCCTGATCTTTAAGTTTCGGGAACTTAAATATCGTAGCCGGCGGCATATTTTCTTTAAAAACTTCCCTTACTCTTAAGGAAAGCTCCGTTGACCTTAAAGACGTTCCGCCCAAATCAAAAAAGCCGTCGTCGCGCCCTATGGTTTGTACGTCCATATTCAAAATATCGGCCCAAATTAAAGCCAACTGACGTTCCGTACGGCCTTTGGGTGCGGAGTATTCTTCGGTTTTTACGATATTTTCCAAAGGATTGGGCAAAGAGGCTTTATCCACTTTACCGTTGGGGTTAAGCGGAATGGAATCAATCTGCATAATAAAATCGGGTATCATATAAGGCGGAAGGGCGTCTTCCATAAAACGCTTAAGCGCGTTTACATCGATTTTTTTGTCCGAAGTTATATAAGCCGCCACATAAACGCCGCCCGACTTATCGTTTTTGGCAATTACGGTGGTATCGCGTACGGAATGATACTTCCTGATTACCGTTTCAATTTCGCCAAGTTCTATGCGGAATCCGCGCACTTTGACTTGGGAATCTTTCCTGCCCAAAAAGTCTATCCAACCGTGAGGCGTAAAACGGGCGACGTCACCCGTCTTATACATAAGTTCAAAACCGGGCTCGTCGGAAAAGGGATTTTTTACAAATCGTTCCCGCGTAAGTTCCGGCAAATTCAAATAGCCTTTCGCCAAATTTGAGCCTGAAATGCACAACTCGCCGAAAGTCCCCACAGGGGCCAAGCTTCCGTCTTTGCTTACTATATAAACGGAGCAGTTGTTGACGGGCTTGCCCAAAGGCACGCGCTCATAATATTTTTTGACGAACCAATAAGAAGTGTATACAGTCGCTTCCGTAGGGCCGTAAGCGTTATAAAGCTTGTAGGAGCGCGGCGGATGAACCGGAGTAAGAGTTTCCCCTCCCACCAGCAAACATCTTAAAGAATTATTTTTTACACCCGTTACAAACTGCCTGCCAAGCTGGGTGGTAAGCAAAGCCAAAGTTACTTTGTTGGCTTCAAAATAATCGTTAAGAGCGGGCAAATCTATGCGCATATCTTCGGATATGACGTGCAGACATCCGCCCGCCGCCAAAGTGGGATAAAAATCCGAAAGGCAGGCGTCAAAACCAAAGCCGGCGCAAGTGGCGGCATTGTCCTTTTCGGAAAGATTAAAATATTCCTTTGCGCCTTCGCACAAACCTAAAATATTTTTATGCGTAAGCATAACGCCCTTAGGCTTGCCCGTAGTGCCGGAAGTATATAAAATAACGAATAAATCTTCCGCCGCGGGTTTAAATGCGCTTAAATCGGCATTGCATTCTTTTTTGCTTAAAGAGCGTATTTCGTTCGTATCCGTAACCGCAGCCGTATTGCCGGGTATCATATTAAGCAAATCTTTATCAGCTATAACGGCTTTTGCCCCGGTATCTTTAAGTATATATTCAAGCCTTTCCGAGGGGTGGGAAGCGTCCAGCGGAACATAAGCGCAGCCGGCTTTTAAAACCGCCAAAGCGCAGACGGGCATAAGCTCCCCGCGTTTAATCAAAACGGCGGCGCGCTCGCCTTTTTTAAGGCCTTTTTTTATAAGCAAATCCGCCAAATTGCCGGAAAGAGCGTCAAGTTCCTTATAGGACAATTTGTTTTCAAGAAACTTAACGGCAGGACGCGAAGGCCGCTTTTTTACATTGGCGGCGAAAGCGTCCAAAAAGGTTTTGGAAAAATCATAATTTACGCGTCTGCCTGCAAAATCCTTTAAAATGGCTTCGCGCTGGCGGTGCGTCAAAAGAGTGATTGCGGAAACTTTCTCCAAAGCCGCACCCGTTTTTGCCATACGGTCTATAATTTTTTCCATAAGTTCAAGCATACCGTCTATAACCGCTTCGTGATAAAGGTCTTTGGAGTAAGATATTGATACGTTTATATTGGATATGCTTCTGACGATTTCAAACTGTAAATCAATCTGCGTAGCCTGGCGCATTTGCACCGAACTTATTTTAAGGCCGTCGGATTCAAAAGGACGTATTTCCCCTCTGTAATTGATAATGACGTCAAAAACAGGTTTTCTGGAAAGATTCCTCTGCGGGGCCAAAATCGGGGCCAAAAGTTCAAAAGGACAGGTTTGATTTATAACCGCGCCGCGGAACATTTTTGAACTTTCTTTCATATAGTCGCCAAGCGTCATATCCCTCTTCGGTTTGAAGCGCAAAGGTACGGCGTTGACGAACATTCCGAAAAGCTCTTTGGTCTGCGGGTGCGAACGCCCGTTCATAATGGAACCTACGGCGATATCCTCGCTGCCGCAGTATTTGGCCAAAGTCAAAGAGGAAGCCGTCATCATAAAAAGCGCGGGTGAAACGCCCATTCTTTTTGCGGCGGCGTCTATTTTTGCTACGTCCAAAAGGACTTCGCGGCTGACGTCGGAAGCGTGCGGCAGGATTTCCGGGCGGGAAGTGCGCGTAGGCATTTCGTTTTCGGGCACGCCGTCCTTAAACAAATCAAGGAAGAAAGTCTTTTTGGTTTCGGAATCTTCATTCTCACTTTGCCAAACGGCATAATCAAGGAAGTCTTCCTTTTCCAAACGAAATTTTTTGGCTCTTTTGTTTTTATAAAGTTTCCAAAGTTCCTCTATTATACTGATAAGGCTGGTTCCGTCCGCGATGATATGATGTATATTAATATGGAACAAATGTTCCCCCGCACCGGTTTTAAACAAAGCAAACCTGTAAAGAGGGCCTTGGGTTATGTCATAAGGTTTGTTAAGTTCTTCTATAAGCTGCAAAGCTTCATTGAAAGTGCATTTGTATTTATTGATTTCAACCGGAAAGCTTTTTGCCAATTTATGAACGAATTTGCCGTTTATCGCCGGATAATAAGAACGGAATATGCGGTATCGGCTTATCCATATTTTTAAAGCTTCTTCCAAACGCGGAACATCCAACTTGCCTTGCAGACGGAAAGTGAACTTGGCGTTATAAGCGTTGGAATCGGGCGCCATTTGCTGTTCGGCCACCATTTGCCTTTCCGTATAGGTAAGAGGCCAAATTTCCCTTGCTAAAGCCGGCCCGAAAGAAGACGTAAGCGCACCCGTTTTTTTATCAATAAAGAACAAAACTCCGTCCTCGCCGACTTTGGCTTCCTCGCCGGTTTTGTAAAGGAAAGGATAAATAAATTCCCTGTCGGAAGCAGTCGTATAAAAAGGATTCGTAAGGAAGTTTTCCTTTTTTACGCAGGGCATATCATAAGGTTTTTTTGCCAAATAAGCCCCTGCGACGTAAATTACGCCCGTTTCGCCCGGCAGGCAAGGAGTAAGATTGTCCTTAAGCACATATAAAACGGAGTTTTTAAAGTTTTTATAGGCCATATTATAGCCGTATAAAAGCCGTTCTATTTTTTCTTCCGGATAGATTTTGTTTTTAAGATTGTCCAAAACTCGTTTTTCTTCGGCGGGATTGCCGGGCTTGTCGGCCCTGCGCCATAAAAGAGAATTATGACAGATTTCAAGATAACGGCAAATATTATAATCGCGGATAAGGGAATGTTCATTATCGGCAGTCAAAAAGCATTCCCCCGGTTTTGAGGGAATATCCACCGTCTTTTTAAGCCTTTTGGTAATTTTAAGGGTATTGAAATTTGCACCCGCGAAAGATTCCAGCAAAGGCAAAGTTTTTTCGGCGGAAACTTCCGTAATGTCAGCTTCCTGCGAGGATATAAAAAACTTGGCCATAAAATGCTTTTTGGGAGCATACTTCTTCGCCGCGTTCTTTTTGTGCGCCGAATCGGAAAGATATGCGTCCAAAGAAAGGTCTATAAGGCTGTACCCCAAAGCGTCATAATAAATTTCCGGGGTGCTACCCATTACCCTTGCGCCGGTTTCCACAAGGACAGGCCCTTTTTCCGTAAGTTTAACCTCGCTGTGGGATGACCCGCAACTTATCCCCAAAGCGTCCAAAACTTTAAATATATATTCCACGGCTTCGCGGTAGCGGCCTTCAACTTTGGTTATAAGCTTGCTTGCTTCATATATCGGAACTCCGTAAGAAGTAAGAATTTTATTATATACCAAAATATCCGTCAGTACGTGTTTGCCCGCGCGCGAAACGCAGTTTACAACCATTTCGTCGCCGAAGATATACTCCTGAAGCAAAAGCTGCCCGTTAAAATTGCCCGCCTTATCGGTTTTGTTAAGGTGTTCTTCAAAATATTTTTTTATTTCTTCTTCATTATCACAGGCACGCACTCCGTCGGTGCCCGCGCTCTTGGGCGGCTTTATGATTATCTTTTTGCCGCCGTTTTTATTAAACCAATCCAAAGCCTCGTTTATATCGCCGGTAAGAAGAGAATTTATATGATTAAGCCCCGCCGCTTTTAAAGCGTTTTGCATAAGGTATTTATCGCGCCGAGCGTGCAAAAGCGCAGGGTCGTTTACAGGCAGGCCGAAATATCCCGCCAAAGTTTCCGCGGCTATAACCCCGGTTTCCGTACCCGGTATAACCGCGCGGAAATTATATTTTTTAAGTTCTTCCGCGGTTTCTTTTATGTCCTCGGCCATACGGAAACACTTTTCATAAGGACGCCCGCCGATTTGGGATTCTATGTACTTTTCCATAAAATCCGCCGGGAAGGAAGAGTTCCGCTCCGTGCCGGAAGTTACGTGATAAGGAACCATACCGCGAGCGCGGATTCTTTCCGCATACTGCGAGCCTGTTGCAAAGCCGTCCACTACCAAGACGTTAAAAGGTTTAGATGCAGCCACTTTTCTTAATCTCCCACAAATCGTAGTTGGATTCCTTCCAGCCGACTTTTTTATAAATAGGCACTACGGACGTATTGGTTTTATCGACGTAAAAGCGCAAGCCCAAAACGGAAGGATTTTCCTCATAAAGGCGCATTACATACTGATAAATCACTTTAAACAAACCGCGCTTTCTGTGCTCGGGCTTAATGTACAAATCCGTAAGCCACATATAATTTGCGTTGCGCCAGGTGCTCCATTCGTAGACGTATGCGATTTGGCCCAAAGGCTCATCGCCTTCAAAAAGTATAAGATATACCCCCTTGCGTTCGTCCTCAAAAATGGCTTTCATACTTTTGGTAAGAGTTTCAAGATTTAATGGTCTGTTTTCGGTTTCAAGGGCAAGCTTCATATTAAAATCAATCAAGATATCAAGATGTTCTTTGCCGGCTCTTTTGATTTGGAATTTATTTTCGCGGTCGGTTTTAGTCATAGGGTTATACCCCTTCGTCGGAATTTTGGCGGCAAAATACAAAGCCCGCCACTTAATATAAACAATAATATTATTATATATTTTTAGGCGGGTCAAGACATATTTCAGAGGAAAAACGGTGTTTGTATTTTTATTTTTTACCAATTATTTCTATAATATTCTTTTAGAAAATACCGGTAAAAACAAAGGCATTATAAGGAGTATTTAAAATGATTTTTATCAGTGAGCATAATTCCCCGATAGGCAAAATAACTTTAGCTTCCGACGGAGAAAATCTAACAGGCCTTTGGCTGGAAGGGCAAAAATATTTTTGGGCCTCGGTAAAAGAACCCCCCGTTAAAAATGACAATCTTAATATTTTTGAAGCGGCTAAAACCTGGCTTAACGCCTATTTTGCGGGCAAGAACCCCGCCCCGATAGGAATTCCCCTCGCCCCGGAAGGCACCGATTTCAGAAAAAAGGTTTGGAGGCTTCTCCTAAAAATACCTTACGGCGAAACAGTTTCCTACGGGGAACTGGCAAAACAAATATCCAAGCAAAACGGCGGACGGAGAACTTCCGCCCGCGCCGTAGGCGGGGCCGTGGGTCATAACCCCATATCAATAATAATCCCCTGCCACAGGGTAATAGGCGCCGACGGCGGCCTTACGGGATATGCCGGCGGAACGAATAAAAAAATCCACCTCCTCAAGCTTGAAGGCGCTGTTTTGCGGAAAGCGAATTAAATTATTTGTATTTTTTCCAAATCTTCCGGGATATAAAGCCCGCCGGAGTAATAAGCCGAACCTTCCTTTAAGTAAAGTTCTTTACGATTGGGGGCGGAAGAATCTTCCGTATGATATAAAACAAGGTTTTTAACATTCAGCTTTCGGGCGGCTTCGCAGGCGTCTTTTACCGTGGAATGGTTCTTTTCGTAAGGTTTAAAAATATCCGCCTGTGAAAACAGGCAAAAAGCCTCGTGCACAAGCCAGTCGGCGTTTAAAACATACGGAGCGCAAAAAGCGTTACAGGGTTCGTCGCCGCAGGAAACAAGTTTTTTGCCCGGAGCATATTCAAAAGAAAATCCGAACTGCTTGGCTTTGGTGGAATGAATGTCAAAAAAAGTAATTTTACGGCCGATAACCGTTTTGCTTTCGCCGTCGACTACGGGTATTAAATAAAGCCCGTTCCCGATAAATTTACTTTCCTTTTCCTGAAGAAGAGCGCAAGCAATATCTTTTATCAAAGCGCAAAGTTCTTTATGGGCGTAAATCCTGGCTTCGCCTTTATAAGTTCCCTTTTTAAGGGAGTTGCATATCAGGCGGATAAGCCATATTATCCCAAGAAGATGATCTATATGCTTATGTGTAACGAATATATCCTTTATATCCGCCCAGTCGGCCCCGGCGGATTTAATGTTTTTTAAAAGTTCATTTCCGCCACCGCCGTCAACAAGCAAATACCGCCCGCCGTCTTCCAACAAAAAGCAGGTATTGTAATAGTTTAAAGAAAGGGCCGCGCCCGTGCCAAGCATTGTAAGTTTCATCTTAAGCCTAAATGCGCGGGCCTTTTATGCGCCCGCGACAAAATTCCATAAGTTTTTTACAGCAATATTTTACCTTTTCCGGCGGATAAGAAGGAATTTCTTTCCGCGCCGAGCATATTTGCAAAACCTCTTTTTCCGCTCCTTCAAGCTTTGAAAGCAGTTCGCTTTTATTTAATATATATTCGCCGGAACGGACATAATATTCCGCCTGCAAAATAAAAAATACGCCTTTATAAAGTTCCCGAAGAGCAAAAGGCAAATCCCGCGCGTACAAAAAAGAGTGCACCGCTCCGTGATAAAGCGCCTGAGCCCCGCTTTTTACGGCCGCCACCGCGTCTTTTGCACCCAAAGGCGGAATCAAATCGTCCAAGTCGCCATATACGGCTTTAGTGTCATAATAAAGCTGAAACAGCTCATTCCCCGCCCAGGCTTCTATTTCCGCCGCGCCGCTTATGAAACCGCAGGCTTTTTCCCCCTCCGGCATACCCGAAACGACCGATTTATATTTTTCCAAATCTTCAAAGCCGATTTCGTCTAAAATTACTACGGCGTCTATATCGCTGTTTTCGTCCGCCTCGCCGCGGCGGTAGCTGCCCTGATAGCCCACAAAAAGCAATCTGTGGGCGAAAACAGCTTTAAGTTTTTCCGTAAAAACGAAGAACCAATGTTCGGGATTTATCATAATTTCTCCAAGGTATTGAAATTTATCGGTTTTGGCGTATTATTATAAATACAGGCCTCTTAAGGGCATAAAGTTCGGGGTTATGCGAAAGCATAAACATTTTTCCTTAAGTCCCGCCTGACGGGCTTTGACCGCGTTTCAAAACCAACAGAACCCTTACGCGGGCAAATATCAAAAACCTCCGCTTTTGCGGGGGTTTACCCGTTATATTTTGTTATAAATAAAATCGGGAATGATTTTTAAAAGCCAAGCTATCAAACGCCATCTGCGCGTTATATACACGATACTTTTACCGCGCTTCAACGCCGAAGCTATTTGACCGGCGGCTTTATTAACCGGGGCAACCCAAAAAAGTCCGTCCTTGCCGCCGACGCCTTGCGCCAAAGCCGTATCCACAAAACCGGGAATAATCGTACAGACATTAAGTTTAAGTTTATTTTTGACGGCCTTTTTGCGAAGGCCCTCAAGATAATTGCTTACATAAGCCTTGCTCGCGTAATAAGAGGGAGCCAAATCAGAACCCCTGAAAGACGCTATGCTTGATATTGCGGCAAGCGTTCCTCCTCCGCAGGACTGCGGAAGAGCCTTTTCAAAATAATTATAAGCCGCGACGGCAAAATCCGTAAAACCCAATACATTTGTTTTGACGGTTTCAGTTTCCGGCCCGGCGGAAAGTTCCGCGTTTATATGGCCAACGCCGCTGCATATTATTATAGTTCCGATACCGCCCATATCCTGTGCGGCTTGCTTAATAACTGCGGCGGATTTTAAAGACGTAATATCCGAAACATAAGTAAAAACTTTTTCAGGAGATAAAGCCTTTAACTCCTCAAGCAAGGCTTTTCTTCGCCCGGTAACGGCCACTTTGCGGTCTTCTTTAAGATAAAACAAGCATAAAGCCCTGCCTATCCCGGAAGTCGCACCGACTATAAGAACATTCCCGTTATTTTTCATATTTTAAATTATATAAAACATTGGCAAACCCGGGCTGTACAAGGCCGCCGATATCGGTATAATATATAAGGGGGCGATAAAAATATGAAATATAATGAAAACGCAAAAGAAAACCTTAATATCCTGGCAAAAGGGGCTTTTATAACAAGCCAGTACGCCGGGCAAACAAATATAATGACGATAGGCTGGGGCGCGATAGGCAATATTTGGGCAAAGCCCGTATTTATAGCTATGGTGCGTAAAAGCCGTTTTACTCACGATTTGTTGGATAAATCCAATGAGTTTACGATTACAATCCCGCACGAGGATATGAGCGAAGCATTGGCCCTTTGCGGCACGAAATCCGGCAGAAGCGTTGACAAAATAGATGCTTTAGGATTGAAAATGACGGAAAGCAAAGAAGTAAACGCTCCTACGATTGACTGCAAAGGAACGCATTACGAATGTATGGTTCTTTACAAAACCGATATGAAGCCCGCCGCTTTGGACGAAATCACCAAAGAACGCTGGTATGCGGACGACGACTATCACACGATATATTTTGCGGAGATAGTAAATACGGTAGAAAAATAATTGTAAAGACCTTTATTTCCTCCGCCGTAAAAGCAATTCTCCGCGCCTGCGGCGGCAATTCGATTCATACAAAAAAGGCCCCTTTTAAAGGGGCCTTATAAATTTATATTCGCGGCAAATTATATGCCTAGGTCTTTTGAGTTGGAAAATATATACTTAATGGAATCTTTCCTAATGTGCTTGTATAATATTTCAGAAAGTTCTGCCATCGCTCCGTAGAATACGGGCATATCTTCCACTTTAAGAGAAGCCTCCGCAATGCTCAGCATATTATCGGCGCGGGAGGAAACCACATAAGAGCAGATTTCCAAATTCAAGGAGCGGTATACACACTGATTGGCGTAACGGTAATACTCCCTTAAGATCTTGCCTGAAGCATTCTCATCGGAAAAAATACTTCTGTATTTTTCAGGATAGGCCGAACTTGGAGGAACAAGCTTTAATTTTGCGGTTCTGTCCCAAAATTTATTTCTTAAATTCATTAAATGCTTTACAAAAGCATCGGCCTGCGGAACCGTTCCGTAAGATGTAACTTCAAGCCTTTTATACGGAGTAGGCTTCTTTTTCAAAGCGGATAAATCCGATTGATAGGATTTGTTTTTCCCCGCAGCCTTGATTTTAGCGTCATAATCCTGCAAAAAAGATCTTACTTTATCCGCACCGGGCGCATTTTCCGGAAAGGACTGGGCCTTTTCGCTTTCAACATATTTGGCGTGCAATAAGGAATTCAGGCGGAAACTTTGCGCCGGATTCATAAAATCTTCCACGCTGAAATCATATGTATCAAACAAATACGGCGAGGCATACCTGCCGAATTTAATATTTTGAGCGTTAAGGGGAATAAACGTCAAAACCATCAAAAAAGTTAAAAAATATTTCATAAAAGCACCTTCCGTATAATAACCTTATTTCTCCGTAAAATTAATGCCGGCGTTTTTCGTCAGCGAAGCAAATTCCGCCTTAGATTCTTTATAAAGTTTATCAGATTTTTTGTTAAGTGAGAATACCATAACATCTAACAAACCGCCGGCCATTCTCAAAGTAGCGACGTCATAGGAATCAACGCCTTTTGTCTGAATTTCCTTAAAAAAGGACTTAAAGTAATCCATATCAGCCCAATATTCTTTTGCAAGCTGCGAAAATCTGTACGCATTTCTGGCGGAAGAAGGATTTGATTTATCTTTATTATATTTGTCAGCTCTGGCTTTATATTCGTTTGAAGCTACAAACAAAGCGTAATCAAGTTCGTTGAGGTCTTTTGCAAGCTGAACTTTAAGAGCTTCGCCTTGTAAATCCGCATATTTTTTATTTGCTTTGACCGCCTTTAACAAAGCGTTTTCTTCGGAATTGCTGCGGGCGCTCTCTTCAAGAGCATTGGTAATTTTCCCGTCCTTCCCAAAACTTTTCAGCTGCTGAGTCCACTTCGCAAAATCCGCGACATCCGCAGAGTCTTTAAAAGAAAAAGTCTGCGCGCTTAACCCGCAGGATAATAAAATAAAAAGTGAAAATACGATATACTTCGACATATCATCAGCTCCTTACATATAAGGGTGCAAGGATATTCTATAAGTTATAACATATCCGCGCAAGGGTATTTGGACCTACTCTTTTATGGGCCAAAATGCCTATATATAAGATGTCTTAAAATGTTAAAATATTTATATGTTAAAAACAATATTCTTCGGCACACCGTCCGTAGCCGTACCTTTTTTAGAACTTTTAAATGAACTGACCCAAGTGGTTTTGGTGGTAACACAGCCCGATAGGCCCTGCGGCAGAGGCTTAAAGCTTAAACCGTGCCCGGTAAGGGAAAAGGCTCTTGAACTGGGGCTTAAAGTAATTTCCCCGGAAAAACTTAAGGATAATGTTGAAGCAATCAAAGCCGAAAACGCCGATTTGGGCGTGGTTGTCGCTTACGGAAAGATTTTCCGCAAGCCCGCGCTTGAATCCACACGCTTAGGCCTTTTAAACATTCATTTTTCAAAGCTGCCTTCTTACAGAGGTGCGGCACCGGTTCAATATGCCCTATTTAACGGAGAAGAAGAAACCGGCGTAAGCGCATTTTGGATTAACGAGGGTTTGGACGACGGTCCGCTTGCCGCGCTCCTGCCCTGCGAAATTCTGCCGCAAGACGACGCAAAAACGCTTTTCCCCAAACTTATTGATTTGGGTAAAACCGCTTTACGCAAAGTAATAGCAGATGTTGAAGCGGGCAATATAATCAAAACCGAACAAAAAGGCAAAGTTACTTTGGCCCCCTCTATTGCCAAGGAACAAACCTTGCTTAGTTTTAAGCAAATGTCCGCCCGTCAAATACACAATACGGTGCGTGGCTTGGCCGCGGCGATGCCGGCCTACGCCAAGGCAATCACCAAAGAAGGCCAGCCTATGCAGCTTATAGAAACGGAAATTTCGGACTTAAAATCAAATATGCAGCCGGGCCAAATAGTTATGATTGAAAGGAATAAAGGCTTTTTTGTACAATGTAAAGAGGGTGTTTTGTTTATTAAAACGCTGCGCCCGTCCGGCAAAAACATTATGACGGCGGGAGCATATTTAAACGGCAGGAAGATTGCTGCCGGGGATTTCTTTTTTGAATAATTTATGAGAAACGACAAAAATTTGGAAGAAGATTTTTTAGACGATAAGCCGATAGTTTTCGCTTCGGTTTTTAAAGCTTTGGCCGTTTTGTGCATAATAGGCGTTTTTTTAGCCGTAGTGGCCTTTTTTTCCTTTGACTGGGCATTTTCGGCCATAGTTCACAGCCGGGCTGAAACAACCGTCCCCGATTTAACAAAGAAGTCCGTTGACGTCGCCATAGACGTTTTGGCCAACGCAAATTTATCTTTAAGAAAAGCAGGGGAAGAATACCAGCCGGAGATACCTTCCGGCCATATTATAAGGCAAGTCCCCCCCGCCGGCACGATTGTGCGCGAAGGCAAAGTCGTCCGCGTTTGGATAAGCCAGGGCAATGAAAACATCGAAGTGCCCGACGTAACCGGCATATTGCAGAGAAACGCCGAACTGCTTTTGCGTCAAAGTCATCTTATGGCAGGCAGCAAGCTGACTTCTTCTTCTTTAACGGTCGAAAAGGGTTATGTAATAAGCCAAAAACCGGCCGCCGGGGAATTGGCAGCAAAGGGCCAAACCGTAGATCTTGTAATATCAAGCGGAAAACCTCTTTCAACTCAGATTTTAATGCCGGACTTCAGGCAGAAGCAGCTGCGCGAGGCGAACCGTTGGGCTTCCGAGCATAATATTGAAATCAATTTGACCGAAGATAAACATTCTATGTTCCCCAACAGCACCATAATAAGGCAGTATCCCGAACCCGACAGCGAAATCGCGCCGAAGTCTTCCATAGACATTACGGTAAGCGCGAGGCCGGTTTCGGAAAACGAAAAGACGCACCGCATTTATTATGAATTGCCGCAGGGCAAGAACCAAAACAGAGTCAAAATAGTTTTAATTGATTCAATCGGCGAAAGAGAAGTTTTAAACGATCTTAAACAGCCGGGCTCCAAGATAGATATAACGGTGCCTTACGGCGGAGAAGCCAAATTCAGGATTTATGTGGACGGCGTTTTGGTCCGCGAAAAAGAGATGAAATGATAAATTTACATCTTCCGGCAAAATACCCGTCTGACAAAACGGCGATTGCGCCCTCGATATTATCGGCTGATTTGCTGAACTTGGGCGAGCGTATAAAGCAGGCGCAGGAAGCCGGGGCGGATTGGCTCCATATTGATATTATGGACGGGCATTTCGTACCGAATTTAAGCTTTGGCCCGGCAACGGTAAAAGCGATAGACGGCTTCACCGATTTGGCGCAGGATGTACATTTGATGGTGGAAAACCCGGCGGATTTCATTGAGCCTTTTATAAAAGCCGGGGCAAGTTCTTTGACTTTGCACATAGAAAGCAAAGGCAATTTAAAAAAGCTTTTAGAAGGCATTAAAGCGTGCGGTTTAAAGTGCGGGATATCAATAAAGCCCGATACCAAGCCGGAAGCTCTTTTGCCTTTTGCTGATTTGATTGATTTAATTTTGGTTATGAGCGTTTATCCCGGCTTCGGCGGGCAAAAGTTTTTGCCCTCAAGCCCCGCTCAAATAGCGGCTGTAAGGGATATAATAACCAAAACGGGCCGGCCGATTTGGCTTGAAGTTGACGGCGGCATCAATGCCGAGACGGCCCCAAAAGCCGTAAAAGCCGGCGCGGACGCCTTAGTGGCGGGCAACGCCGTATTCGGGCAGAGCGACATAAAAAAGGCTCTCTCGGATATACGCGCTGCGGCCGACGTAAAGATTTAAACAAAACAAAATTTGCCGTTTTTATTTAAACGGCAAATAAAAGGAGATAAAAATGGCAGTAGTAATCAGACTCCAGAGAACCGGGAAACGCACCCAGCCCCAATACAGAATCGTGGCTGCGGAAAAAAGAAGCGCGGTAGGTTCTCAGGCTAAAGAAGTGCTTGGGACGTTCAATCCCTGCGTAAAAGAAAGCGAGCAGATTAAGCTCGACCTTGAAAGAGTAAACCATTGGGTAAAAGTCGGTGCGATACCGTCCAAAACCGTGGCCTCTTTAATCAAAAAAGCAAGCAAATAATTGCCTGCCTTTAATATAAAGGTGTTCTTATGAAAGAAATGGCAATATTCCTGCTTACTTCCCTCGCTACGAAGAAAGACAGCGTAGTGGTGGAAGCGAAAGAAGAACAAAACAATGTTTATCTTACGGCCAAAGTCGATCCTTCCGATAAAGGCAAGGTTATAGGCAAAGACGGCTGTATCATAAAAGCGGTAAGGACGGTGCTGAGCGCCGCGGCCGCAAAAGCGAATAAAAAGGTTTCCCTTAAACTGGAAGACTAATGAAAGTTGACATTATTACACTTTTCCCGGAAGTTATGGAACCTTACCTTTCAAGCAGCATACTTGGCAGGACAAGGCGGAAAGGAGTAATAGAAATAGGGTATTTAAACCCAAGAATATTCGCTAAAGATAAGCATAAGACTGTCGACGACAGGCCATACGGCGGCGGGGCCGGAATGTTAATGAAAGCCGAACCGCTATACAAGGCCATAAAACAATTAAAGAAGCAAGCCCCGGAAGGGACGAATCCTTTAGTTGTTATGACAAGCCCGCGCGGCAAAACGTTTAACCAAAAGCTAGCTAAAGAACTGGCTAAGGAAAAACATATTATCTTTGTTTGCGGGCATTACGAAGGCGTAGACGCGAGAATCTACCCTGAAATTGACTTGGAAATCTCTCTGGGCGATTTTATCCTTACCGGCGGCGAACTTGCCGCTTGCGCAGTGATAGACGCCGTAACCAGGCTTCAGCCGGGCACTTTCGTCAAAGACGACGTAACGGCGAAAGAAAGTTTTGAGGATAACCTCCTTGAAGCGCCGCAGTACACCAGGCCGGAAGTCTGGAGAAGAAGAAAAGTCCCCGCCGTACTCTTAAGCGGGAATCATAAAGAAATTGAAGAGTGGAAGTTAAAAGAGGCTTTAAAAATTACAAAAAAATTAAGGCCTGATTTGCTTGATAATAGACCTCTCAAAACAAGCGAAACCAAGAAAAAAAGACTCAAGAGGAGATAACAGCAGTATGAATATGAATGAAATTGCCGCAGCGCAATTAAAGAAAGACCTGCCTACCTTCAAAGCGGGCGATACGGTAAGAGTATCGGTAAAAGTAGTAGAAGGCGATAATGAAAGAATCCAGCTTTTTGACGGCGTAGTAATCGCCAGAAGAGGCAAAGGCGTAAGCGAAAGCTTTACCGTAAGGAAAGTTTCCTTCGGCGTAGGCGTGGAACGCATTTTCCCCCTTCATTCCCCCAGGATTGAAAAAATCGAAGTATTGAAAATCGGCAAAGTAAGAAGAGCAAAACTCAATTACTTAAAAGCCTTGTCCGGCAAAGCGGCCAGACTGCAGGAAAAAGCCAAAGTAGTACCCGGCGCGCAGACCGCTAAAGAAACCGTAACGGAAGAGAATGTAGCTCCCGCCAAAACGGAAGAAAAAGCCGCTTAAGGTTAAAAACATTTAGTAAAAGACCCCGGTTATAAAAGCCGGGGTTTTTTGTTTATGCCCTAAAACCCTTGTTAGCAGAAAGCAAACAAGGATATTATTATTCTAATTTATTACCAGCAAGTTGATGTTGCTCCATAAGCCCTGCACACGACGTCAACACTGAAACCGCTACGTCCATAGTTACAGAACTGATCAAATTTATAATTGAAGTCACTGCTGTTGGCAGGTTCTACCACTCCAGCCGAATATGATGTAACGCAATAATCCGACACTTTGCTTTTTTTGTATCCACTATAACATTTTGTCGCGGAATTAAACCAAGACGCAACCTCATTGGCGCAAATACTGTTATAAGTTGAATACCAACCGTTGCATAGGGATCTATCATTTAAACTAATTGTTATTGTTTTTACATCATAAACAACAGTACCACTGTAACAGGATAAATCAGGACAGCTGAAACTATCGTTTTTATAAACTTGCTTTGTGGTACCGTCACTTTTACATACGCAATAATATAAATAGCCTTTTCCTTCTACACAGTTGGAATAAACCATATTGGCTTGATCACCGCATTTACTGCTTATCTGTGCTTCACAGGTCGAGCCGTTCCAACAAGTGCCTGAAGTGCAACAACCTGCTCCAGTGCAACATTCTTTATCCCAGTCGCTCCAAGTGCCGTTTGAACAGCAGGTTCTTGTCGACGTAGTGTAACTGCACCCGCTTGCTGTATATTTATACTGCTTACTCCCTGCGCTGCTGCAGCTTTCCGCATAAGCATATACGCCCATACTAAGCGCAATTATTACTCCAAATATTATTCTCTCTATTTTCATTTTCCTCTCCTCTAACCGTTTTTACTGCCTACTGCTTTTCTCCTTTTTATATGCGCGCAACACCTCCCTCTAAAGCCGGTTCCGCTTATGCGGAACCCGGCCTCTGGTTACTTTTTGGTTAGTTGGAGTTAAACTCCCCAAAGCTTTATCACGGCTTTTACGCCGCGTTTATTTGTTTGGATTTTCTGTGATAATGATGACAGCGGATACTACCCGTATCCGCCTTTATTTGAAGTTTTCATTTTTTCCTCTCAACTTAACCTTTTTTACCTCAGGCCTTTGCTTGGAGCAAATACATCAAAGCTAACCGGGCTTCAATGTTTGCAGCCTGAAATATAAGGAAAATTTATCAAAAAAAAAAAACAAGTCAACTGTTTTCCTCTTTTAACGAACCGCTCCTATGTAAAACACGGCAAAAAACACAATATGTCCCCCTGAACTTGTTTCAGGGGCTTGTTGTAAATAGTTACGGCAGGATGATTAATCAAATTCAGCATAACGGCGAAAAAAGGTATAAGAGATTCTTATTTACGTCAGGTCGGCTAAAGAACTTAAAAGCGGCCAAATATTAAAAAGTGCTAGCGGAGAGGAGGTAAGTTCACGCGAGTTAAAAAAACGCAAAAGCCGCCCAAAAGCAAGGAACCTAAAACGAGCATATAACCCCAACAAAAAAGACACCCGTTACGGGTGCCTTAAAAAATGGTGGGCCGAATAGGACTCGAACCTACAACCTTCCGCGTGTAAGGCGGACGCTCTAACCAGTTGAGCTATCAGCCCTTAAAAGGGGTTTTATTACTACTCAAATATTTTATCAAAAAAAGTAATTTTTGTCTACAATGCTGCGTCATAAAAACCGCATTTTATTACTTTTTCCCCTTTTTACGGTCTGTTTTCTTCAGAAAAATCAACCAACATTTGCAAGGCCGTAACGGAAGCTTTGCCGATATTTCTCTCCCTTACCGAAGAAAAGCAAAACTTTTCCGCCTTTGAACCGGCCCGCCCGCTGACGGCAATCCAAACAGTACCCACAGGCTTTTCCGCACTGCCGCCGGCAGGCCCGGCTATACCCGTAGTCGCTAGGCCCCAATCTGCCCCCGTAAGGCGGCGCACGCCCTCGGCCATTTGCAAAGCAACTTCCTTACTTACCGCGCCGTGTTTTTCCAAATCGCCGCGTTTAACGCAAAGCACATTTATTTTAACTTCATTGGAATATGCCGTAATTCCGCCTAAATAATAAGCAGAAGCCCCCGCCCTTGCCGTTATCATAGCGGAAATATTACCCCCCGTACAACTTTCCGCCGCAGACAGAGTACCTATTTGGGAAAGCTTTTCCAGTAATTCGGCATTATCCCCGCTTTTTATAACGGAATATTTAAGCCCGCCCAAAGATTGTTTCAGCTTTTCAAAATACTCATCCAACAAGGCAAGCCCTTCCCCTTTTGCGGTAAGCCTAAGCCTTATATAACCGGGTGACGGCAGATAAGCCAAGGAAAGTCCTTTTGGCAAAGATTCCTCAAAAGATGATAAAAACATAGCCAGTTCGGCTTCGGGCTTATCATAGACGCCCAACATTTTATAAGCCAGTTCGGAGCATTTAAAAGTATTCTTGATTCTCGGCAAAATTGCGGAAGAAATTAAATTTTCCAACTCGAAAGGAACGCCTGGCATAGAAACCAAAACCTTCCCCCCGCGCTCAAACCACATCGCGCTGGCGGTACCTTTTTCGTTTTTTATGGGAATACAGGCGGAAGGCAAATATGCCTGGCTTTTGTTATATTCGTTCATAGCGGAAATTTTGCCGCGGAAATATTCTTTAACCCAACCGTAAACTTCTTCGTTAAAAACCAACGGCGAATTGAAAAATTCCGCCAAAACGCCTTTTGTTATATCGTCTTTAGTGGGGCCCAACCCGCCGCTTACAAGTATTAAATCCGAAGAAGCAAATCCCTCTTCAAGAGCCTTTTTGATTTCATCTTTCTTATCCGAAACCGAAACCATTTTTACGGTTTCAACGCCTATACCTGCCAAAGCGGCCGACATAAAACGGGAATTTGTATCTAAAATCTGGCCGAGCAAAATTTCGTCGCCTATGGTTATAATAAAAGCTTTCATAAGATAATTTTACCAGATTATATTTATTGACGGCAACGGCTGTTTTAATAGTTGATTTAGCCCATATTTTAATCCGCCCAAAGAAAAGGCCGGTACGCTTTAAACGTACCGGCCAAATCACAAAACAACTAAACTTATTTCAGATGTTTGCCTACGAGGCCGGCCATCTCAAACATACTGATCTGCGTTTTGCCGCCGAAAATCGGTTTCAAAACGTCATCAGCGTTAATCATACGTTTGTTGGCTTTGTCCTGAAGGTTGTGTTTCTTAATATAGTCCCAGAGTTTTTTTACGACTTCGGTTCTCGGAAGCGGAGCCGCACCGGTAACCTTAGCGAGTTCGGCGCTGGGTGTTAAAGGCGCCATAAATTTTGCGTTTGCTTTTGCCATTGTCAATTCTCCTAGTTTATTTTACAAGCTCTTCCACTTTGGGAGCAGCGTTTAAAATCTCGTCCGAGCAGCCTTCTTTGAATTTTTCAAAGTTCTTTACGAAAGCCGCGGCGAGCTCTTTATATTTTTTGTAATATTCGTTCTTATCTGACCACGCGGCCGAAGGCTGCAATATTTCTGAAGGTACGCCTTCGCATTCCGTCGGGATTTCAAAACCGAATACGTCGTCTTTTACGAATTTAACGTTATTAAGCTTGCCGTCCAAAGCCGCGTTGAGCAAAGCTCTGGTATGCTTAATGCTGATTCTGCTGCCGACGCCGTAAGGGCCGCCTACCAAGCCGGTGTTAACCAACCAGCATTTGGCGTTGTGTTTTTCCATTTTTTCTTTCAAAAGCTCGGCATATTTGGAAGGATGCAAAGCCATAAAAGGCCCGCCGAAGCAGGTGCTGAAAGTCGGCTGAGGTTCTTTTACGCCTTTTTCCGTACCGGCTACTTTGGCGGTGTAACCGCTCATAAACTGGTACATAGCCTGTTCTTTGGAAAGCCTTGAAATCGGAGGCAATACGCCGAAAGCATCATAAGTAAGGAAGATGATGTTCTTCGGGTGAGGTCCGCGTTCGCTGGGAACTGCGTTGTCAATGAAAGTAAGCGGATAGGAAGCGCGCGTATTTTCCGTGATTGCGGCGCTGTCCAAGTCCAGCTTTCTGGTGTTGTCGTCAAAAACGACGTTTTCCAAAATCGTACCGAAGCGGTGCGTCGTGGAATAAATTTTGGGTTCGGCTTCTTGGGAAAGTTTGATTACTTTAGCATAGCAACCGCCTTCAAAGTTAAATACGCCGTCATTATCCCAACCGTGTTCATCGTCGCCGATAAGGCCGCGTTTCGGATCGGCGGAAAGGGTGGTTTTACCCGTGCCGGAAAGACCGAAGAACAAAGCGCTGTCACCGTCGGAACCGACGTTGGCGGAGCAGTGCATCGTCATAATGCCTTTAAGCGGCAAGAGGTAGTTCATTACCGTAAATACGGATTTTTTGGATTCGCCGGCATAAGCGCTGCCCGCGATTAAAACTACTTTCTTTTTAAAGTTGATGAGGATTGCCGTTTCAGAAGCGGTGCCGTCGGTAGCCGGATCGGCTTTGAGGCCCGGCAGGAAAATTACCGTAAATTCCGGTACGAAAGAATCTCTTTCTTCGGCTTTAGGCTCAATGAACATATTTTTGGCGAAAATATTGTGCCAAGCGCGTTCGTTGATTACGCGGATAGCCATTCTGGAAGCTTCGGCGGAACCGACATAAGCGTCGCGGACGAAAAGATCAATATCTTCCATATATTTCAAAGCTTTGTTAAAAAGGCTGTCAAAATGCGCTTCGCTGATGCCTTTATTGCCTTTGTGCCACCAAAGCGTATTTTTTACGTCTTCGGTTTCGACAAAAAATCTGTCGTTGGGGGCGCGGCCCGTAAGTTTGCCCGTTTCAACGCATAAGGGGCCGCCGTAAGTGATATTACCTTCTTTCTTTTCAAGGGCTTTTTCATAAAGCTCTTCTACTGGAAGGTTCCAAAATACGGTTTTATTCGTTTTTATGCCTAAATTATCAAGACCGTATTTGCTCTGATAAGCGGTAGGGTTTATCTTTTTCATTTTACCAATCCTTTTTTACAATTTTATCGCCGATTTTAATTTCGGCAGGCGCGGCTTTGTCCAAAGCCCACCTTATCCTTCTTAAACCTTCTATAATATTTTCCCTGGCGGCGCAGTAACTTATCCGCAGGTAACCTTCAAGGCCGAACGACACCCCAGGCACCGTGGCCACCATAACTTTATCAAGCAAAAACGCCGATAAAGCCAGAGAGTCTTTATTATAGCGGCTGAAATCAACAAAACAATAGAACGTACCTTTAGGCGCGGTTACTTTCAAACCTTCTATTTTTGAAAGTTCGCTTAAAAGCGCGTTTCTATTATTTTCTAAAATTTTGCGCAATTCGTCTACAACTTCTTGCGGGCCCGTAAGCGCGGCAAGCGCGCCCGCCTCCGACAATGCGCTGTTGCAGGAGGTCGTCTGGGCCTGCATTCTGCCCATAGCGGCGATAACTTCTTTATTGGTTGATACGGCCCAGCCTATCCTTAACCCAGTAAGGCCGTAAAGCTTTGATACGCCGTTAACCGCCACTATATTATCGGGATTTTTGGCGTATTTAAAAGGGCTTGGGGCTTTAGCGCCGTCAAAAACCAACTGATGATAAATATCATCAGTCATAAGCCAAATGTTTTTGCTCTCGCAAAGCTCAACCGTCTTTTTTACGAAATATTCGTCAAACAGTACTCCGGCCGGATTACTGGGGCTGTTAAGCATTATCGCCTTTGTTTTGGAAGTAACCGCCGAAGCGAGTTCATCAAAAGTTATCTGTATCCCCTCTCTAGGTTTTACCGGCACAGGAATACCGCCGACAAGTTTTATCATTTCGGGGTAGCTGACCCAGTAAGGCACCGGGAAAATGACTTCGTCGCCTTTGTTTACGACGCTTAAAAGAAAATTATATATGGCCTGCTTCGCGCCTGAAGAAACTATTACGTTTTTATTTTCTAAACTTACGCCGTAATGTTTTTTAGTATATTCAACCACGGCCGATTTAAGTTCCTGCGAACCGGTGGAAGGAGAATATTTTATTTTACGGCTTTGCGCTTTTTTTACTATCGCGTCTACCGCACTCAACGGAGCCGGTATTTCAGGCTCGCCGCCGCCCAAATGAATGACGGGCAAGCCTTCCTTTTTCAAAGCGGCCGTCTTTGCGTTTAATTTAAGAGTAGGCGAATCGCCTATAACAGAAGATAAATCGCTGAGTTTCATATTTGGATTAAACCTCTTTATTACATTATACCTTTATTCTCCCCCCAAGTTAATCCCCTATAAAATTATTTCCAAAAAAATTTGACTTAATAAAATATCTTTAACCTTTAAGTTTAAAAACCCCGCCTTTGCTTGCGCTTAGGCGGGGCGGTTAGTTGAGAGCCGGGCTTTGCCTCGGTTCAAAATATTCTAAATGTCTAGGGCTGCTATCGGTTCTTTTATAAATTGATCTTCACACCCCTGGTAAGTTTCGGAATTTCCTCCACAAGCTATCCTATTATTCCAAGAACAGCTAGCCTTACACACAGTATATCCGCTAGTGCCATTGCAGCATATTGTATGCAATTTATACGCTCTTGTAGCACTTCCCCAAGAGCCTGTTTCCCAAAGCCCGGTGGACGTATTGCAAGTTACTGTTCTTTTTCTTTGACAGCAATCTCCGTAATCTTCAACTGTATTAGGTTTAGAAGTGGTATTGCATGTTTTGACAGTCGGGCAGCTTCCGCCCCAATCGCTCCAAGATCCGTTTGAACAGCAGGTTCTTGTTTGAGTAGTATAAGAACATCCGCTTGCAGTATATTTATATTGGACTGATCCGCTTGAAGAACAGCTTTCGGCATGGCCTAAACTTACGCAGGCGAAAAGACAAAATACAGCAAAAAATACATTTTTAACCGTTTTATTTTTTGGCATCTTTTTCCTCTCCTTTATAGTCAATCGGCCCGCTTAAACTAACCTAAGCTAAAACATAGATATCTCACTTTTAGCAGGCCGATTTATGAGCTAAATTTATCAAAAAAAAAAACAAGTCAACTGTTTTGTTTTTTCGCCTTACATAAAGCGCATTTATTAATAGGAATTTCTTTATTTTACCCTCATATTCCGGCCTGACGAGCCGGCGTACTTTTCTCATCGCTGAAAAGTAAGCAAAACGCTAGCCCCCTACGTCTCATAAAGCTTGATTTTTATCACACAGGCACAACTCATAAAAAAGAGTCAACTACCGTATGTAACAGCCGACTCTTTTTTATTCGGACAAATGCCCGTGATTTACGATAAAAATCAAGCTTTATAAACGCTCCTAATGGGGGCTTTAACTGCTTGCAAATAGGTCAAATAAACGTAGGTTAGACTTAAAAAGTTGTAGAAGTATTTTATGACCGAGTATATATAGAAGTCGTAATTAAAAAAGAAAGGAAATTATATTTTAGAGGTGTATGTAAAAAATATTTGAAGACTTATGCGAACTGATATTTAGCTATTATAGAGTTTTACCGGCGTGATTTTTAGCAGTGCGGGTATAAAAGTGGCGTGAAAAAATTAGCGTGAGGAAATATTGGCAGCGTGATTTTTCAAATTTGACGGAAATTTAAGTTTTATTCTGATTGAGGTATACTTGCAGCTATGCCGCCGAAGGCGGCGAGGTATCCGAATGAAGAAAAAACTTAAATTTACCCAAATAACGGTTAAGCAAAGCCTTATAATACGCCTTGCGTTGGGCTTAAAAGACTGACAATGCAAGGCGTATTATAAGGCTTGGTTTAACCTAAGTCTGCTAGCAAAAATAACCCAACAACTCACTAGTAAAGATATAATTGCCAACTCAAAATGGCCGCTTGTACTGTTTGCAAATCTTCCGCATCTGTTTTAAAAAGCTCCCCCCCTTATCATCAAACTCTATAGAGTGATTACAGCGGTAGCCGTTGCGCTGTTCCTCATAATGAATATGCTTCTTGCCCTTTGCGCCGTGGCCGCCTTTCTCGTGAGTGGTGTTCCTTAAACTGCATCTGTTGCCAAGGTCGATTTCTTCCTTTTTACCGCTAAGAAAAGCTTCATCTGCGCAAATCTTCTTTAAGATCCTTCTTGAAAATATATCTTTCAACTCAATATTATTCGGTTTCAAATCAACGCTTATCTCAACTTCCGGCATATATCCGCCGCCTTTCTCATTCTTGAAAGCCTTGACAAAAGCCCCGTTCTCAGCCCCCGGCATTTTACTGTTAGAATACTGATTGCATTTATTATTTAAAAGTTCAAGTATTATCCTATAATTTCCGCTGAACCTGTAACCTAAAATATCTCTTATTGTCGTGCTGGAAGAATAAGGTATGCCTTGATGAGTCAAATACTCTTTCAAACGCTTTACAAAATCCCTAGACATTGATACGCGCCCATCCAAATCATTCAGCCTGATATCCCCGCAGGGGTCATTAGGCTGAGGATTTTGGCGACACGTTGCCGTATTCGAGGCGGAAGCTTCCCTTGCTCCGTATTTTGCGAAACTGCTTTCCCACGCGATTGACGAGGCGTTTAAAGTACACTCGGCGATTTCGTCATTTACGGGGAATTCCTCCACCGACGGGGAGGTTTCTTCCGGAGTTGAGACATAAGAATCAAAATTCCTCATTAAATTTTGTATAGGCGTAGGATAAATATAAGCATCATTTAAAGCGTATATAAAAAGCCCGAATCCCGCACATACGACTAAAAGCGGAGCCGCGGCCACCACTGCACCGGCCACCCCTGCACCGGCCGCGCCTTCGGCTGCATAAGGCAGAGCAAGCACCATTGCCCCCGCCAAATATGAGGCTCCATTTTCCCCGCCCGAACATATAAGGAAATTAGCGGCATTTGCAAACATATCCTCGCCGGAGCCAAGTTCATAAACGCGTGCCAAATCGCTTACCACGGTTACATAAAGGAGTTTTTCATTTTCTTTGTTAATATCAAACCCGCATACTGCTTTGCCCAACACTTCGGCAATATGAGCGCGATGTTCATTCCTAAGCCAAAATTTGCCTGCGGGGGCATTATCAATTTCTTCTCCCGTTGAAACATTCAATCTGTCTGCGGAGTAAAGAGCAACCGCCCTTGCCGCGGCAAAGCGTATGACTTCGTCATAAGAAGAACCCGTATATTTGTAAATTTCGTTCAAACCTTGCTCGGGGCCGCCGCCGGGCAAACTTTCGGCGTAAAGCATAAAAGCCGAAGTTATGAAAGAAGGCGTTATATCTCTATGGTTCGCGGCGAGTTTAGCTATAAATTTGCTTATATCTTTTCTATTTTTAACTGCGTAATATATCTTAAGCAAAGCGTTTTTTTCTTCCTGATCTCTTGATTTCCCCAAAGGAATATTTTCAACCAAAGATAAATAATAGGCGGCTTCTTTTTCTTTAGCCTCCGTTTCCTGTACCCGCCGCTGTTGTTCAAGAGCGGAAAGCAGCCTTTCGCCATCGGTGCTACTCATTTTGTCGTCGCAAGGCACTCTGTTGCCTACTCTGTCAAAACATACTAGCCTTAATTTTTCAGAATACATATAAGATATTGCGTTGACACTGGCGAAAAAGTTGTTAGTCTCATCAAAATCTTGGGCCACATAATTTGCTATTTGACTTACATAATATTGCTTCATAGTTATCCAAAAATCACGACTAGAAATTAAAGACTTATCACTTTTTATACACGAAACTATTTTTTTGTAACGCGCAGATAATTCCCAAATATCTCCTCTTGTCCATCTTAAATCTTTTGAGTTGTTTTTCATTTGTCGTACGTCGGCGCAGGTAAAAGCTGGCGCGGCCGAGGCGAAATTCGGCAGCAATAAAGCAAAAGATAAAAACAGAGAGAATATTTTTAAGTGCATAAGAACCTCCGATAGGTTTGCCCTCAATATTATATTCTTTTCTTTCCGGGCGGGCAAGGGCCTTTGGCCCCAGATTTAAAAAGGTCTTTTGTCCCATAAAGACAAAAAACGGCGCGGCAAATTAAAGCCTTGTTTAAAGAAGTGAAAAATATTATCATTTATGTAATTATGAAAAAGTATATCTTCTCCTTGGCTGCGTTTATAGTATTGTATATCGGCGCAATGTACTTTGTGCAGGAAAACACCTCTATCAAGCCGGCGGGCCAGCCCAAAGCCGGAATGAGCGATTTTTTTGCAGAACTCAAACAGCCTTCATCAACAGCTGTTGCCCAGGCCGAAACTCAGCACATTATGACCCCGCAGGAAGAAGAAGCCCTTAAACTTAAAGCCGAGCGGGAACGCTTGGCGCGCGAACAGGCCCAAGCCGAAGCCGCCCGCTTAAAAGCGGAAACGGAAAAACGCGATGCGCTTTTTGCGTCAAAAGGTTTGGTTAATGCGGAAAGCCTCCCCGTAAAATTATTTCTTGATATCCGTTACGCTACGGAAAACAACTTCGCCGGGCAAAAAATGTATACTTCCGATAAATGCTATCTTCAGCAAGACGCGGCAGAAGCTTTGGCTAAGGCCGCACAATACGCCGCGCAGGAAGATTCCCCTTTTTATCTTTGCCTTTACGATTGTTACAGGCCGCTTTCCGCCCAAAAAACTATGTGGGATATACACCCGGTTCCGGGCCAAGTCGCAAATCCAAAGACAGGCTCCAACCATAACAGAGGTACCGCCATTGATTTAGGGCCTTGCGACGCAAACGGCTACCCGCTTGAAGTTCCTACGCAATTTGACGATTTCTCCGAACAAGCCTACGCTTACGCAAGGGAAGGCGTCAGCCCCGCCGCCCAAAATAACCGCGCCGCACTGCAAAAAGTAATGAGAAAGGCCGGCTTCACCACAATTAGGAAAGAATGGTGGCACTTCAACTATAAAAACGCGAATAAATACCCCATAGTGGATTTGGAATTTTAAAAAAGCGTTTTGTCATTCTTTAAACCCAACAATATAATTTTTAACTTTGAAGCAAGCAGAATCATACCATGCATTAAACGCACTCTGCCAAAAAATCAACTTAAACAACGCCCGCACCATTCTTAATTTACTATAATTATATATATGAATTTCCAAGATATTATACACGAACTCCAAACCTATTGGAAGAAACAAGGCTGTATAGTTATACAACCTTATGACGTTGAAAAGGGCGCGGGCACTTTCAACCCCGCAACCTTCTTCGGCTCGCTTACAAGCAAACCGACAAAAGCCTGTTATGTAGAACCCTGCAGAAGGCCCGCAGACGGCAGATACGGGGAAAACCCAAACAGACTCGGCAAATATTATCAGTTTCAAGTAATACTCAAACCCGCGCCGGAAAATGTGCAGGAACTCTACTTAAATTCTTTAAAAGCCATCGGCTTAGACCCTAAAATTCACGACGTGCGTTGGATTGAAGACGATTGGCAATCCCCCACACTCGGAGCAAGCGGAGTAGGTTGGGAAATTTGGCTTGACGGTATGGAAATCACCCAGTTTACATACTTCCAAATTATGGCCGGCAATACTTTAAAACCCATTACGGCGGAAATAACTTACGGGCTTGAGCGCATTGCGATGTACTGCCAAAAGAAAGATACCATTTTTGACATTATGTGGAATGACGACACCACCTACGGCGAACTCGTAAAAGAGAGCGAAAAGCAATTTTCCCACTATAATTTTGAAGAAGCCGACGTGGAAAATTTAAGGCGTTACGTTCTGGAAAACGAAGAAGAATGCAAAAAACTTTGCAAGAAAGGGCTTTATCTGCCGGCTTACGACTGCGCGATGAAAGTTTCCCACTACTTCAACACATTGGAAGCACGCGGGGCGATTTCCGTTTCGGACAGAACAAATATCATAGCCAAAATCAGAGGCTTGGCAAAACTTTGCGCCGCGGAATACATCAAAGCCAACGAGCCTAAGGAAGAAAATTTATGAACAACGCACTTTTAGAAATTGGAACAGAACATCTGCCGGCCCGTTTTTTACTGCCGACTTTAGAACAGCTTAAAAACAACGCCGCCGAAATTTTGCGGGAGCACAGGCTTAAATACGTAAGCCTGCGAACTTTCGGCACATACAGAAAATTAGTCTTGGAAATAAAAGATTTGGCTTCCGTATCGGAAGACATCCAAAAAGAAGTCAAAGGGCCACCGGCGAAACTTTTAAAAGACGCCGAAGGCAATTATACCCCCCAAGCCGCGGGTTTCGCCGCTAGAAACGGCATTCAACCCGCCCAACTTGTTACGGTGGAAACGGAAAAAGGCCCTTTTATTTATGCGAAAGTGAAAATCAAAGGCGAAAAAACTCAAAAACTTTTGCCGGGTATTTTTACGGAAATCATAAAAAGTTTGAACTTCCCCAAAAATATGGTTTGGGAAGACAGCGGCTTTCACTTCGCCCGCCCGATAAGGAGCATTTTGGCGCTTTACGGGGATAAAGTGGTGAAATTTGAAATCGCGGGCGTAAAATCCAACCGCTTTACTTATCCGCTGATATCCTTCGGCAGGAAACCTATAAAAATCAATACGCCGCAGGACTATACTGAAACCTTAAAAAATCAGCCTCAGCCGATACTCGCAGATATCGAAGAGAGAAAAACGGCTTTGATAAAAACCGTACAATCTTGCGCCAAAGCTTTGGGCTATAAAGCCGATTTGGACGAATCTTTGCTGACGGAAACGCTTTCTTTTACGGAACACCCGGTAGCTTTAAGCGGCGATTTGGACATAAAATTTCTAACTCTGCCGCGCGAACTTATCACAACCGTGCTTAAAACGCAGTTAAGAATGTTCCCCGTACTTAACGACGCGGATGAACTTCAGCCGCATTTTATAGCGGTGCGCGACGGTATAAGCGTAAACCAAGATGAAGTAAGAAACGGTTTTAAAAACGTTATGACCGCCCGCCTTACCGACGCGGTATTCTTCTACGAAAACGACCTTAAAACAGGTTTGGACGCTATGCGCGAAAAGCTTTCCACCGTCAATTTTATAGACGGTATGGGCAATATGCTTGAAAAGACCGAAAGGGTGGAAAAACTTTCCGAACAAATCGCTCAAGCCTTAAATTTAACCTCCGAACAAAAATCCGCCGTTAAGGAAGCGGCGCATTACGCTTATGCGGATTTAACCGGCGGAGTGGTTTACGAGTTCAGCGAACTTCAAGGATATATGGGCGGCGTTTACGCCGAAAAGACCGGCAAAAACAAACAAGCCGCAAAAGCCATAGGGGAATTTTACTATCCGCTTACGGCTTCTTCCGCTCTGCCTTCGACTTTGGAAGGAGCGGTAGTTTCCCTGGCGGGTAAAATCGATTCCTTGGCTGCGAACTTCGCTATGGGGCAAATCCCCAGCGGAAGCGAAGACCCTTACGCTTTAAGGCGTCAGGCTATGGGCGCGGTAAGGATAATGGCGGAGAACAATTTTAATCTTTCCGTTAAAGAAATTATAGCCAAAGCAAATTCGCTCCTGCCCAAAGCAAACGAGCATACCGCAGAACTGGAAAACTTCCTTTGGCAGCGTCTTGCCAACATTTTGGAAACGAACGGCTCCTCCGCGGACGAAATAGCCGCGCTTGAAGACGTTTCCAAAACGCCGGCAAAAATTATCGCCGCCGCGGAAGCTTTGAAAGAATCCAGAAGCGGAGAAAGCTTGGTAAGCGTAGGGCAATCGGCAAAACGCGTGGGCAATATCTTAAAGAAAGCCGGCGTTAAAGAAACCGGATCGATAAACCCCGCATTGTTTGAACAGCCGGAAGAAAACGCCTTATTTAAGGCTTTAGAGGATATTCAAAATCAAATAAAGCCGGATTTGGGCTTGGAAACCAAAGAAGCTTACTGTGCAATTTTAAAGGCTTTATCAGCTTTTGAGTTGCCTCTTAACAACTTCTTTGATAAAGTAATGGTAAACGCCGAAAACGCGGCGGTCAAAAACAACCGTATAAATCTGCTCAGCGCGATTTATAAAGTTTTAACCGGCTCCGCGGCGGATATAAGCAAACTGCAAAAGAGAGGGTAATATGGCAAAATTAAACAAAAAAGGTATGACTCTTCTGGAAGTTATGGTAGTTGTTCTTTTGATAGCGGGTTTGGCCTCTATGGCTTATCCTTCATTTTTAACTTCGGTCGAGAAAGGCAAAGCGCTTGAAGCTATAAGAGTAGTTTCCCATACGGTCGCCGCACAAAGGCAATATTATGAAGAAAACGAATCCTACGCAGCGGCTTTCCCGGATTTAGCTTTTGACATCACGGGCAAAAACGTGAGCGTAAGCGGCTCTACGGCAACTACGGAAAACTTTACTTACACATTGGGTGAGAGTTCCGCTACGGCCTCCCATAAGGCCGGTTCTTCCTACACTTACACGATAACCGGCAATTATACCGACGATTACCTTACCTGCACTGTGGGCGAAAACGCCAACAACGATAAAAAAATCTGTTCCACTTTAGGCAAGCAAAACGGCAACGCTTACAGAATAGAGTAAGTAAAAATCATTTAACAAAACTCCCCGTTTTTTAAGCGGGGAGTTTTTTATTTGTATCTAAGAAAAACACCGGTTAAGCCGTTGGTTTTCTTAGATACAATAAAGGCGGAGATTTTATATCCCCGCCTTCATTAAAACATAACACCTTAAAAGCTTACGGTTTTATCCTGTCCATAAGCCTCGGGAAAGGTATCGTTTCCCTAACGTGCGGCAAGCCGCATATCCACGCCACGGCCCTCTCTATGCCCATACCGAAGCCGCTGTGAGGTACGCTTCCGTATTTGCGCAAATCAAGGTACCAATCAAAGGCGCTTTCTTCAAGGCCTTGCTCGTGTATGCGTTTTATAAGAGTGTCATAATCCTCTTCCCTTTGACTGCCGCCGATAATTTCCCCATAGCCTTCGGGGCCGATTACGTCTACGGCCAAAGCCAGTTTTTCGTCCTTGGGGTCGCGCTTCATATAAAAAGCTTTTATCGCCGCGGGATAGCGGTGTATCATTACCGGGCGGTCAAAGTTCTTGGATATAATTGTTTCCTCGTCGCCGCCGATGTCGCCGCCCCATTCCGTCGGGTTGCCGTTTTTATTTAAAATTTCAATGGCTTCCGTATAAGAAATGCGCGGGAAAGGTTTTTTGATATTCTCAAGTTTGCTGATGTCGCGGCCCAAAACTTCAAGTTCGGCGCGGCGGTTTTTTAAGACCTTTTCAACTATATAGCAGATAAAATCTTCCGCCAAATCCATATTGTCGTCCAAATCGTTGAAGGCGACTTCCGGCTCCACCATCCAAAACTCGGTAAGGTGGCGGCGCGTTTTTGATTTTTCCGCTCTGAAAGTAGGCCCGAAGCAGTAAATTTTGCCCAAGGCCATAGCGGAAGCTTCCCCGTAAAGCTGACCGCTTTGGGAAAGCAAAGCCTTTTGCCCGAAGTAATCGGTTTCAAAAAGGGTGCTTGTCCCCTCGCAGGCCGCCGGGGTTAAAATAGGCGAATCCACCAAAGTAAAACCGTTGTTTTTAAAATATTCGCGTATGGCAAAAATAATTTCGTCCCTGATTTTAAGTATGGCTACCTGCCTGCTTGAGCGCAGCCACAAATGGCGGTTGTCCATTAAAAAAGCCGTGCCGTGTTCCTTGGGAGAAATGGGGTAATCTTTAGCCATTTGCAAAACTTTTATATCTTTAACGCCAAGTTCAAAGCCGAGCGGAGAGCGTTTATCTTCCCTTACCGTGCCGGTAACTTCTATTGAAGATTCCTGTGTAATTTTATCGGCCAGTTCAAAAACTTCCGCGGTAACGTCGCCTTTAAAAACGACGCATTGTATAATGCCGCTGCCGTCGCGCAACTGTAAAAAGTGCAATTTTCCGCTTGAACGTTTATTGTAAAGCCAACCCTTTAAAGTTATTTCTTGGCCGACGTATCCGCCGACGTCCTCAACGCGAATTTTATGTAACATAAGTTTTACCTCGTAAATATACTTCGTCTATATATTAAATTTTAGCAAAATAAATAAGGCCGGGCTATATGCCGGCCGTTAAATCTGGTGGACGTGATGGGAGTCGAACCCACGACCTCCTCGTTGCGAACGAGGCGCTCTCCCAACTGAGCTACACGCCCTTGAACTTTTAATTATTATAACATTTTTCGATAAGATATTAAAAGTTTTTTGATAAAAATAAATTGCTATAATTTTTTTGTGATACTTTTCCCCCTCAAGCATATACAGGGTGGAGGCCGATATGAACTTTGAAGAAGTTTACAACTCCTATTTCGGACGGATATATTCTTATATAAGGGCCAGGGTTTCCAACGAAACCGCGGCCGACGACATCTGTTCCGACATTTGGGAAACGGTATTTGAAAAACAAAACGCTTACGATGAAACCAAAGGCAATATCGAACAATGGCTGTTCACGATAGCCAGAAACAAAGTAAACGCCTATTTCCGTCTTTATTATATAAGAAATATATTTTCCTTAACCGATAAAGAAGAGATTTTGCCTTCGGGCGAAAGCGTAAACGAAGAACTTGATAAACAGGAAGACGTAAAACAGTTAAACGCGGCGTTAAGCGCGCTTAACGCGAAAGAGCGGGATTTGATTTCGCTCAAGTTTTTCTCTTCTATGACTAACAGGGAAATATCCGCGGTATCTTCCCTCAGCGAGAGTAATGTCGGCACCATATTAAACAGAGCAATGCAAAAAGTAAGAACTATATTGGAGGATTTATGAAATATACTGACGAGGAAATAAAAAATAAATTTTCCAATGTTAACTTTGACAAAACCGGCTGGAAAAAGCAGGCCGTCTTTAATAAGATAGTCGCCAAGCAAGCCGGAAGGAGTTTTAATATGAGGAAAAGATATCTTAAACTTACCGCTGCGGCTTCGTTGGTTGTACTGATAGCCGCCGTCAGCGCGCCGTTTTTTATAAACCAGATAAAAAATGGCAACAACGCAGTTTATTCAGACGCTACGGAAAACTACACGGAAACCGAAAACATTGCGGAAGATACAATATCTTCGGCCCCCCAATCAGCGCCCGCGCAGGTGCATTACAAAGCCAGGAAAACAGAAAACCAAGCCCCTGCCGGATATGCACGCAGCAGCCAAATTAAAGCGGAAGCTGAGGTTTTACAGGCTGATTTCGCCCCGATAAAACACGAAGGGGCGCTTTTGGGCGCTAATGTTTACTCAAAAAGAGCTGTGCGTATGCCCTCGCCAACACCTATAACTGCGCCTATAAGGCCTGCTTATCCCACCCAAACTTCGGAGCAGCCTTTATCAAAAGAAAGTAAAGACTATAAGGAAAACTCTTTTAAAAAAGCCGCTTTGGAACCGCTTTCCACATTCTCGGCCGATGTAGATACGGCTTCCTACTCAATGCTGAAAGAACAAATTAACAGAGGCTGGGACGTACAAAAAGAATCCGTAAGAATTGAAGCTTTAATAAATAATTTTTCCTACAATTACGCCGAACCTAAAGGAGCTGAGCCCTTGGGTGTTGATATTGAATATTCCGATGCGCCTTGGAACAAAAACAATAAACTTGTAAAAATAGGCGTCAAGGCCAAAAATTTACCGAAAGAAAACCGTCCACAAAGCAATTTGGTGTTTTTAATGGACGTTTCGGGTTCAATGCAGGGTTCAAACAGGCTTCCGCTGGCCAAGAAAGCCATAAAAATGCTGCTTGACCAACTTGACGCGGAAGATTTGGTTTCCGTAGTAACCTATGCTTCCGGCGTAGACGTAAAACTTGACGGAGTAAAAGCTAAGAACAAAAAACAAATTATTCAAGCGATAGATTCCCTCCGGGCCAGCGGAGCGACTTACGGGGAAGAAGGCCTCAAAAAAGCCTATGAAACCGCCAAGAAAAACTTTCTGCGCAAAGGCAACAACCGCATTATTATAGCCAGCGACGGAGATTTTAACGTCGGCAATTCAAGCTCGAAAAGCATAGAAGATCAAGTTTCCGAAGCAAAAGAAAGCGGAGTATTTATAAGTGCGCTCGGCTTCGGTATGGGCAATTACCGCGACGCCCTTATGGAAACTATCGCCGATAAAGGCAACGGCAACTATGCTTATATAAATGATTTAAAAACCGCTCAAAAAGCCTTAGTAAGGGAATTTTCCGGCACGATGTTTACGGTTGCGAAAGACGTTAAATTCCAGGTTGAATTTAACCCGGCAAAAGTGGAAGATTACCGCCTTATCGGATACGAAAAACGCGCCCTTAACAACGAGGACTTCAACGACGACAAAAAAGACGCGGGCGAAGTCGGTGCGGGCCACACCGTAACGGTGCTTTACGAAATACGCCCCAAAGGCGGGAAAGAAGCTTTGGATATTGACGAACTTAAATATTCCAAAACGAAATACGGAAATTCCGACGAGCTTTTGACCGTAAAAATAAGGTACAAAGCCACCGACGGCGACGAAAGCAAACTTATGAGCAAAACTCTTAAAGAAAAGGACTATAAACCCTTTAAGCAAGCCTCGGAAGATTTCCGTTTCGCTTCGGCGGCGGCCGCATTCGGCCAGGCGGTTAAAAACAGCGATTTTAAAGGCGATATATCTTTAAAAGAAATAGCGGACATCGCTTCCGCCGCAAAAGGCATTGACGAAAACGGCGACAGAGCGGAATTTGTACAATTAATCCGCACTTATGACGCTTCCGAAGAGAACAATCAGGCGGATGACAAAGCCCCTTCCGCCGTTAAAGACTTAGACGAATTTGATTACGACTCGCCTCTGCTGCTTCCGTATTAAGACAGACTAAAACCTTACGAAGTTTCCCCCGGGCCGTTTATGCCCGGGGGTTTTAATAATATCCGTAAATTTTATGAAATAAGACTTTCCGAAAATCTCAAATAATACGGCTAAAACAACCAAATAAGTTCAATATTTGTAGGCTTCGCACCCATACGGGAACAAAATTTTCCGCCTTTTTTGATATCATCTTCGGCCTTATCGGCATTTTGTATCGTTACGTTACACTGCTTCAGCAGTTCTTGGCCAGCGGGATAGTATCCGTCGTAAAAACGGCGTATTGAATAAGAAGCCCGCAAAGTTTTGAACTTAGGGAAAGCGTGGATTTCCAAGAGTGAATATGTGGAAGTTTTCCCCTCTTCCGTATAATTAAGTTCTTTGATAACTTCAACCAAAAAAGAATCGCCGTTTCCCAAAGTAAAAGTAAAAGTGTCGGGCGTCAGCACTTCCTCCCCAGCGTCATGGACGTATCTGCTTGCGGAATAGTTCACTTCGGAAGAGGAGGGCGGCAGCTCAAAATCCAAAAGACGCAAATCGGCCGTATAATCCCCTTTCTTTGCGAAATATTTTTCTTCCGCCGCAAAAATATCATCGGCAATACTCTTAAGCTCTTTATAATGCGATTTTTGCTTAGACGTCCCAATAAACGCAAATATCAAAACCGATAGAAAGAAAGCCACAGTCAAGAGTTTAAATTTATAAGAGATACCAGGCATCAATCCAAATTTAACGCCTAATGAATAGCCGCTCATTATTTTGCCCCCGCGCTCTTAAGCATGTCCGCTATTTCTTCAAAGCCGCCGGTTTCCGCTATTTTAAGCGCGTTTAAGCCGGTATCCTGCCCGTTAATAATGAGGGACGCGTTAAAGTCGGCGCCGGCCTCAAGAAGAAGAGCGACAAAATCTTTATTGCCCGTTTGCGCCGCCATCATAAGCGGCGTATAGCCGCTGTCGCCTGCTGCGTTTAAATCGGCTTTCGCCCGTATTAAAACCTTTGCGGCTTCTAGATTGCCTGAAGTGCAGGCAAAAAGCAAAGGAGAACCGACCGCCGGAGCCTTAACATTTACATCGGCGCCGAGGGAGATTATAGCCTCTAACCGTTCATTATCCCCGGCCATTAAAGCGTGGAATAAAGGCGTAAAACCGGCTGCGTCGGGCGTATTTACGTTCTCCGCGGAAGGTAAAGGCTGAGGCTCAAAATCAACCGGCGAAGTTGCCGCCTCAACCGCGCCGTGTTCGCGTAAGATTTCGGCCACAGCGGTATTGCCGTTTTCAAGAGCAAGGCTCAAAGCCGTCATACCGGAATCCAAACCGTTTACCAACCAAGAAACGTTCACATCCGCACCAGCTTCCAAAAGCAGTTTGGCAATTTTTTCATTACCCTCAAATGAAGCCAACATTAAAGGCGTTTTCCCGCTTGAATCAGTCATATTGACGTCCGCGCCCGCCGCAATAAGAGCTTTTAAGAAATCAAAATTCCCGGTGGAAGCCGCCAAAGCCAAAGGAGTATCGCCGGCTTCGGTTTTCAAATTAACGTCCGCGCCCGCGGTAAGCAAAGCTTTAAAGGTATTTTCATCATAAGTTCTTACGGCTTTAAACAGAGGGGTTTCGCCGTCGGAATCCAGAAGGTTTAAAGCTTCTTTCGGCAGAGGAACGGCTGCTTCTTCCGCTTGAGGTTTTTCTCCTTTCCAAAAACTGTGCGGCTGATAGTAAACCGGGGTGCGGTAAGCTTCAAATTTATTGCGGAAACGTATTTCCTCAAAAGGCAGCAAGGCCGTATTTTCTCCGGAAGAAACTTTAATATCCCAAGGTTCTTTTATGCCGTTAAAAGTGAAATTTATTTCTCCTTCAGCTTCAGGGGAAGCGGAAAACGCCTGCATATAGGCTTCTTCGGACGCGCGATTATCGGCCGCAGTTTTATAAGAAACGTATAAATAAGACGTATTTTCGTTTTTACCGTCTTTAAAGCTGATTTCAATTTCTTTGGGTTTTGCACGCATTGCCGCTTTGCCGAAATCGGCCGGAGTCAATGTTTCATTTTCGCCGTTAAAATAGCGCACGGTAAAAGATTCCGCTTCGGGCGTGCTTCCCCCGTTTTCCGCCGGTGCGTTAAACCGTACATTGAAAGCGGTATTATATTTTTTGTTAAACTGATTAAAAAGATCTTTATCCGGCAAGCCGTTTTCTTTAAGATTTTCCGCCGCTTCTTTATTTTCTTGTAAAACGTTTGTTCTGAACTCATCCCAATCGGAACCCGCTATCAACGCAGACGAAGCAAAATCGGCAAAATCCAAAGCGACTTCCTTACCTTTCAGCCAAGCTATAAGTTCCGTTTGGCGGGTATCGCCGCGCTGAGTCCACAGAGCCACACCGCCGTAAGGGGCCGCCCCGATGATAATATCGGTATATAAAGGGCCGCCATCTGCGTCCTTTTTAGAGAACATTTCTTTTAATTTTTCATAAGGAAGAATCTCTTCCAGCGAATAAGCTTTGTTTTCAACCACGGAATAATATACCATATCAAGCTTACGCGGCAAAGGGCGCGCGCCGCCTGCGCTTATATGGGAAGATCCCCCCGCAGGGTAACCCCACACATTATTCGGAAGCGGAAACACCTCCGCAGCGCGTTTTCCTTCTTCATCCAAATAAAGTACGGTAAAAAACGGCTGAATGGGATATAAAGGGTGCATAGTAAGGCCAAGTTCATACTCGACTATGCCGTTTTTAGCCTTTTCCTCGGCGACGGCATCTTCAAAACTTTGACCGGGCTTAAGAGCGCGCAGGATTTTAAGGTCTCCTTCAAAAATTTCCAATACCTTTTGGCGGGCTTTTGCGAAATCCTCTTCGGAAATATTTTTAAGAGGATTATCCTCGTCTTCTCCGGCAAAACGCAATGCACCCTCTTTATACTTTTTAAAGTTGAAAGGCTTTTGTTTTTCATAGCGGATAATGTCCTCAAAAATATCGGACGTTATTTTAGGGTCGTCGGTTTTCAAATTCTGCTTTACGCCTTCGGTAAATTCCTCTATAATCCAGGATTCTTCCCCAAAACTTAAATCCGCGTGTAAAGAAGCCAACATCATATAGCGCATACGTTCGACATAGAACCAAAAAAACAGTTCTTCCGGCGTAAAAACATTTGTCAAGTTGTTGCCAGAATTAATAAATACGTCCATTATGAGTGTCGGGGAAGCGGTTTCAAAAAAATCCGCCGGCATAGGCGCGTATTTTTTATGTAAATCAAGGATAGCTTGCTCCGCCTGAGCGATTGTTTTTTTGAGGCTTTCTTCGTCTATATCAGGCTTGACGCCTTTATATTTTTCAGCCAGGGCCGCGTATTCTTTTTCCATATTTTGTTTAACGTCATCAGGCAGATTGTCAACAAGCATATCTGTAAATAAAGGATACATCTTTTCCCTTATTTCCTGCGTGTCATAAACTATCGGTTCGGCAGGGGTTTTTTCCCCGCCCATACAGCCGAAATTGGCCGCCTGAGCGCACAAAACTGAAGAAAATACAGATAATTTAATAAATTTATTCATAAATCCCCTTAATTAATAAAAAAGATTATTTAATTGTAGCAAATTTGGGAATATCCCCCCTCTATAATGGTTCTCCCTATTTTAAAGAAAGGGCCTCAACGCATATAAAAACTAAAGGATAATTTTTTGCTATAATAAAAAAGGAATAGAACATTCCGTAAGTCGTTATAACGGCTTATTTACAATTTAATCTGTTTTTGGAACCGTATGCGGAATACGGTGCGCTATGAGGATACTCATGGCATAGTTAGGATCCAAAAACAGCTCGTTATCAAGCACAAGATAAAGGGAAGTCATGAGCCCTTTGTCTTGTGCTGAGTGCTTTCTGCCATATTTTATATGGTAGAAAGCCACGGCTGTTATTATTTGGGTTATCCTAACTAGCTCAGATATAACAGCCGTTTTTATTTCCCCGCTTTTGCTCCTTGTTATACGTATGAGCTCGGTCAACTTATATAAAAATATAATCCATATTAAGGAGGAAGTATTTTATGACAGCACTTATCATAGGATTAATAGCCGCGCTGGGAATCGGCGGAGGTATCGCCGTAGCTAATAACAGCGGCGGCGGTGGTGGAGGAGGAACAGAAATATCCGGGCCTGCTGTACCGGGTAATGACGGAGGTTCCGGCAATGAAGGCGGAGATAATCAAGGTGGAAACCAAGGCTCCGGCAATGAAGGTGGAAACCAAGGCGGAGATAACCCCGGTGGCGACAATACTGGCGGCAATGAAGGCGGAAACCAAGGCGGCGACAATACTGGCGGAAACAACCCGGGAAATCCCGCTTCCAAGTTAAATCCCGACTATAATCTTATCAGTGCATTGACGGATAATACGCAGTATAAAAACATCGTATCTTCAAAGGATTTGAGCCCAGCAGAATACCATTTGATCAACGATGGAACAGGAATCAATTACCGCAAAATTTATTTAGGAACAGATGGTGAATCAATCTTGGTAGACACCGGCGTACTTCGCGAAGAAAATGGCTATTTTGTCCCCGGTTCCAACGGATATATGGAAGACAAGCAAACCTTACGTTTTACCGCAGAAGATAAAGCGGAAGATGGAGCTAGTTATAACTTGTACCAGAAGGACACTTCTTCATCTAATGGCTCCGTTCGACATCTGCATAAGTTATATTTGGGCGGGAGTAAAATGGAACTCAGTACGGCGGACTTTGGCTTCTGGATTGAATGGCGCAATGGGGCTAACCAGTATAACCGTTACACCGAAATATATTGGTATGATAAAGACTATTTGTATACCGGCGTCCGTTCGGACACGGTTAACTTTGCCGGTAATGCGCTGATGGTATCCGAGGATATGAATAGTGCTGAAGGACGGGTGGTAAAGCCAGGCTCCTTTGCCATGACGTTAGATATGGCAGACGCAAAATTAACGGGAAAAATAGACATGGGCATTTCCAAATATAATGTAGATTTTTCCGGGACTTTGAGCGATAAAAACCAATTAAAGTTTGAAGGAAATAATGTCGTGCATGAATACAGTCACGGATATTTACTGCAAGGCAAAGATGGTTTGGAAACGATAGGAAATATCTATACCTCTGAAGGAACAAATGATTATACCTTCGGTGCCAAAGAAGTAAAATAAATTATGTGGGGCCCGGTTTTCGGGCCCCTTTTTCTATTTATGAGAATTTTTTTATCTCTCGTATTATTATTTTTGTCCGTAGGCATTTCGGCTTTGGATTTAACCCGGGCTGAAACGTTATTGGCACTCCAAAACCCGGAAGGGGCCAAGCGCGTGTTGGCGGAGCAATACTCCCAAACAACCGACAAAGCCGAAAAAGAACAAATCCAGTTTATTTTAGCCCAAATTGCACTCCGTCAAGGCAAGCAGGACGAAGCTATTGATATTTACCGCCGTATGCTTGCCGGTAACCCTTCCCTTTCGCGCGTGCGTTTTGAACTGGGGTATCTCTACTTTCTGCAAAAAAAAGATGATTTTGCCCGCTACCATTTGCGTTTAGTCTTAGCGGAAAAAGAATTGCCTAACGTCATTCGCCAAAACGTCCAACATATGCTGGAGGCAATCCGCAGACGCAGGGCGTGGCAGTTATACGTCAGCGTGGGAATGGCGCCTGACTCCAACGTCAATACTATGTCCGGCAGAAGGCTGGAATGTTTTACGATTATGGGCTTCCCGTTTTGCCGGGAACTGGACGGTATAGAATCTGATGTCGGTTTCCAAGGCTATGCGTCTTTATCCTATATCCAAAAATTAACGAATAACTGGAAAATAAAAGGACGTTTGATGATAGACGCTTTAGATTACAACGATGACCGATACTCATTTTGGGGCATAGGCGGAGAGGTGGGGCCGCGTTATGTATCCGGCAAGGCCGAATACGGCTTAGGTATATCTTACCGCCAACAATGGAATGACGAACACCGCTACAGCCACAGCAAAGGGTTATTTGGGGAATTTGCGTCTGATTTATCCAATCGCCTCTATTTGTACAGCCGCCTAAGTGCGGATAAAGTGGCTTATAACGACAAATTGTATCAAGGCTATAACTCCAATAATTACGGGATATTTAACCGTTTAAGTTATGCGCTCACTAACCACAGTTACTTTACATTGTCGGCTTCATTCATTTACGAAGACAGCGAAACGGACTGGAACAGCAGCTTGCGCCAACGCTACGGCTTGGGCTATGGCCGGGAACTGCCTTGGGGATTTAATATCTATGCGGAACCTAACATTACGCTGACCGATTATCAAGAACCCCGGTATTTTATCGGGCCGAAGTGGAGTTTGGAAGAAGTAAAACGGAAAGATACGACATACGGCGTTTATGTATCATTAAGCAATAAACACCTTAAATTATGGGATATTATGCCGACGGTAAACTTCATCTATAACAAGCGCAGTTCCAACGTGTACAACTATGATTATGAGCGCACGCGGTGGGAGATTGGCCTCAGCAAAAGTTTTTAACCAATATAAAACTTTCCACAAGTCAGCCTATAAGCACACCAAGAAACGGCTTAATTGCCGCGCAAAACCTTGACTCTTTCCTCTATCGGCGGATGCGTGGAAAATAAGCCGGAAAGGAACTTTTTGGGGCTGACGGCTTTTTCTATGCAGGCGGCCGAAACAAGCGTATTATCTTTTAAAGCTTCGACCTCACTGCGTCCGCTGATTTTTTCAAGAGCGGAAGCAAGGGCAAGAGGATTTCTGGTAAGATATGCCGAAGTGGCGTCCGCCTGAAATTCCCGCCTTCTTGAAAGTGCCAACATTATTATCGGCGCAAGGAAAGCCCCGTAAAACAAAAATACCAAACCCGCTATGTTCATAACCAAAGCGGCCTGACCGTTCTTGCCGCGGGCGCGCACTCTTATCAAAATCTGCCCCAAAAGCGTAAGCACGCCTATCCCCGTACTTACAAGCATAGTCAGCCTTATGTCGCGGTTGACTATATGCCCCATTTCGTGGGCTATGACGGCTTCAAGCTCAGGCCTGTTAAGTTTATTGATTATGCCTATCGTTAAGGCTATTGCGGAATGTTCGGGGTCGCGCCCGGTGGCAAAAGCGTTTAAAGTTTGGGTATTCATAATAAAAACCCTCGGCGTAGGCGCGCCGGCGGTGGCGGCGATATTTTCCACAAGACTGTAAATTTCCGGCGAATCTTTGCGTTTTATTTCCACCGCGCCGGCCGCGCGCATCATCATATCCCCGCCTTTATAGTAGCTTATCAACATCCATAAAATCGATATCACGGCCACTATCGGCAAAACCAACGAGGCCCAATAGTTTACGTGACTGTAAACCGGGACGGAAGAGTTTGCCGGCTGCGCAAAAGAAAACAAAGCCCACAAAGAAGCGTAAAATAAAACGCCCAAAACCAAAGGAAAAAGCAAAATAATCAAAAATGTTTTGATTTTATTGGCTTTTAATTCTTTGTGAATATTCATTTAAATTTTACCTCCGTTTTATCGGCCGCGGCGTATTCCTCATGCGGAAGTTCAAAAAAATCCGCCCGTTTAAACTTAAAATGTTTGGCTATTATATTACACGGGAACTGCTCCATACGCGTATTAAAATCCATTACATTGGTATTATAAAACCGACGGGAAGCTTTTATTCTGTCTTCTATATCGGTAAGTTCAAACTGGAGTTTTAAAAAATTTTCGCTGGCTTTAAGTTCGGGATATTTTTCCGATACGGCGACAAGGCTTTTTAAAGCTTTGCTTAAATTATTTTCGGCGGAATAATGCTCGTCCGCGCCGCCTTGTGCCGACATCGCCGCAGTACGGGCTTTAACGGCGTTTTCAATTACGGAGGCTTCATGCTCCGCATAGGCTTTAACCGCGCTTACCAAATTGGGAACTAAATCATATCGGCGTTTTACCTGTACTTCCACGTCGCTCCAAGCCGCGTTTACGGTGTTTTTGGCGGCCACCAAAAGATTGTAAGCCACTGCCGCATATACGGAAGCCGCAACTATCAAAGCCCCCAAAATATATAAAATAATCATAAATAATCCTCCCTAACTGTTGTATATGGCGTATTTTTCTATGCCGGCCTTTGTGCAAAAATCTTGCAATTCTTCTTCCTTTGAACCTATCAAAAGCAATTTATCGCCGTTTTCCAAAACTGTATGACTGTTCGGGATAAAGAACTTACCCTCCCGTTTTATCATCATAACCATAACGCCGTCGGTAAGGCCGATTTCCCCCACGGTTTTATGCTCTTCCAAAAAAGCTTCGTCGGGTTTAAATTCCGCCGTTACGGCAATATCTTCCGGCATTTCCACGGCAAAATCTTTGGTATTTTCAGGTTCGCTTATAAGGCCCAAAAGGCGCGCGGAATAAGGTACCGTCGTCCCCTGCACAACCAATGATATTATCGTTATAAAAAACACTATATTGAAAATTTCCCTTGAATGCGGAACACCCGCAACAAAAGGATATGTGGCAAAAATTATCGGAACCGCCCCGCGCAGGCCCACCCAGGAAATAAAAGCTTTGCCCTTGCGCGTCATTTTTTTAAACGGCCACAAGCACAAAAATACGCTTATAGGCCTGGCCGCTACAATCATAAATACGCTTATCCCGACGGCCGGGGCCCAAACTTTCAAAAGTTCGCTCGGATTAACCAAAAGCCCCAGTATAAGGAACATTATTATCTGGAAAAGCCAAGTAAGCCCGTCAAAAAAAGTTATTACGCTTTTTTTGTATATCATTTTATTGTTGCCGACTACCAAACCCGCTATATAAACCGCAAGATAACCGTTTCCGCCCAACAAATCCGTAAAAGAAAATGTGAAGAATACAAAAGCCAATAAAAGTATCGCGTAAAGCGCGGAATAATCCAGATTGATTACGTTCATTATAAATACGGATAATCGCCCCAAAAGATAACCGAACACTATGCCAAGCACAAATTGTATTACCAAAGTCCACAGCATTACGTCAATATTCAGGCTGCTGGAAAGCACAACCTGTATAAGCATAATAGTAAGCATATAAGCCATAGGGTCGTTTGAACCGCTTTCAAGCTCCAAAAGCGGCCTCATATTCTGCGCCAAATACAGATTTTTAGATCTTAAAATGGAAAATACCGAAGCCGAATCGGTGGAGGACATCACCGCCGCCAAAAGCATACAGCCCGCAAAACTAAGCGATAAATACCCGGGGAATAATTTAGCCATAGCGTAGATAAACCCGCCTGTTATAAGCGCGGTCAGCAATACCCCCAAAGTGGAAAGAATAACGCCCTCCACGGCTATGGGTTTTATGTCGGAAGATTTCGTATCCATACCGCCCGAAAACAAAATTACGCTTAAGGCGGCCATACCTATAAACTGAGCCTGTTTGAAACTGGAAAACTGCAAGCCGAAGCCCTCGCTGCCGAAAATCATTCCCACAAGCAAAAACAGCAGCAAAGCCGGCACGCCGAAGCGGTACCCCGTTTTGCCCGCAAGAATGCTGACAAACAGCAATACAGATGCTATCAAAAGGAAATTTTCCCCGCTGATTATCATCAGTCCTCCAAAATTAAACGGCTTTATTTATTGTGGAATGTTATATATTTAGCCGTTTCGTAAAGGCCTTGGGCGAGGGTTTTCATTCTCTCGCATTTTTTGGGATATTCACCGCAGTAATCTTTTTCGTCATCTTTGGAGCGGTACTTGAACATTCCCTCTTTTGAAGGCCAAATTACATAATAAAAACCGTCTTCTATAAAACCTATTCTCAAAGGCGCGCCGGATGAAGCCAATATAAAAGCCCCGCGGCTTATGGAATCGTCAAATAAATTGCGGCCCAAAGCCGTTTCCCTGTAAGGCTTGCCCAATAAGCCCGAAAACGTGGCGGTTATATCAGCCTGGCTAGCGGGTTTATCGTCCACGGAAGGAGCTATGCCCGGGCCTAAAACTATCAAAGGCGTATTATTGGTGGTAAGCTCTAAATTGATTATACCCTTGGGCGTATTTTTGGAACTGCTTACGGTAAGGCCGTGATCGCCGTAAATAAGAAAATACGTATCTTTATAAAAGGGCTGATTTTCTATAAGTTTAAAAAATTCCCCCATAGAATAATCCTGAAACCGCATAGAGTTATATTCGGCGTTACCGCTGAACCCGTATTCTTTAAGCAAATCTTCGTCTTGCTTGATTTCTTTAAAATCGCCGTGCTCTTCCGGGATAGTATAAGGGCGGTGAAAACCGGAAGTCTGTATAAAAGCGAAAAAAGGCTCTTTCGTTCGGGAAAGTTCCTTTGCGGCATAGCGGAACATATCCAAATCGGAAAGGCCCCAAACGTCATTGCGTTCCACATTCTCGTATGTGCCTTCTTCAAAAATTTTAAGGCCTTCTATGTTATAAGACAAAAGCCCGCGTATATTGCCCCAGTTTGTGCTTCCGCCGATAAAATAGAATTTTTGATAATTTTTGAGATCGTTTATCAAAGTATGTTGGCTGACTATCATCGGGTTGCGGGAAGAAGTCTTTACCGTTGACGTATCGGGCAGCCCGGTTACGGAGGTAAACACGCCTTTGGCCGTACCGGCGGTAGGCGTAAAAAAGTTGGTAAACAGACGCCCCTTTTCCGCCAAAGCGGCCATCATCGGCGTGGTTTGAAGTTCTGGATTGTTGAAAGAAGATTTATCGTAAGCGAAAGACTCCGTCAAAATAACAACCACGTTATAATCCTTTTCTTTGGCCGGCGGGGTTATTATACGCTCAAAATTAAGTTTTTGGGCATCCTTTTCCTTAACGCCCAGGTAATCGGCCACGGTATCATAATAAAGCCTGGTTTTAGCTTCGTCGAAAGTAACGCCGCCTTTAGCAAATTTATAAGTGTCAAAAAGATTTTGCATAGGGTTTAAAGCCAATGCGGAAATAAAAGCGTTCTTGCTGAAATAAGCATTGCTCCACCTTAAAGGATATTGGGAAAATCTGCCGTGTATAAAAGCCGCGGCTATTATAAGGCCTATAAGCGCAAACCAATAATCCCTTTTTTTGCCCTGTTTTGAATACGCGAAGTTTAACAAAGCCCTAAAAGCAAAGTAAAACGCCGCGCAAAGAGCAATAAGAGCCAATGCCAAAGTAACGACGGGGTAACTCTGCCAAACCATTTCCGCAGAAGTAACAGTATTGGCGGCAAGCTCAAAAATATAAGCGTTAAGCCTTTCCGTAAGATATGCGTAATAACCGAAATCCACAAAATAAATCAGCATTATCGCGGCAAAAGCCAAAGTGTAAAGCCAAAGCGTAAGTTTTTTAAGCCATTTTTTATACGGAAAAAGGAAAACAATTCCAAGCGGCAATGCAAAAATAAAAGCCGCCCTTAAATCAAAACGGGCTCCTATAAAAAAGGCCTTTGTAATAGGGGCCGAGCCCAAAATTTCAGCGGGTTTATTTGCAAAATAGAAAGCAATCCGCAGTAAGCTGAAAAATGCGGCATTGCATAAAGAAAAAATTAAAAAAGCGCCGAACCGGCGCGGCATAGTAAAATTCCTCATAGCTATATTTTACATTATTTGACTTCGGAATATTATCAAACGGCCTGCATTAAAATACTAACGGTAAAACGCCCGTTTTTCCAGTCCGTTTTTAAAGGACTTGCAAGAGTTAAAAATCCGGCTATTATATAAAATACGTCTGAATTTAAGGAGGTTTCAATGAAAAAAACCGCCAACTTGCTTGCCGCCGTCGCGGTCTGTTTGATGTTGGGCTGCTCTCAAAACGCCATTCCCGGGGAATATCAGGGAACTCTGCCCGCGGCTGACGCGCCTGGTATATTAACCACGCTCACCTTAAACCCGGATAACACATTTATTCTTACAAGCGTTTATTTGGGAAAAAACGAAAACGCTTTCACGGAAACAGGCAGTTATGCCGTAAATGCCCAAGGCATTATAGAATTGGGCGGAGAAGGTTTAAGATATCTTAAACAGGAAAAGGACGGTAGCCTAAGCGTACTTACTTTGGATAAAGAAGAACCCGAAGGCCCGCTTAAAAGCTATTACAAACTTGAAAAAACAAAAAATTTATAAGGTGTTATGAACTAAAACAAGCTGTGCAAGTATGCAACCGACGTGAACTTTAAGATTTAGAGAAAATTTTGTTTTTCTTATGAACGCGGTATCCAAGTGAGTAAAAAATCAAAATTTGCCTAAATAACGGTTAAACAAAACCTTATAATACGACTTGCGTTGGGCTTTAAAAGCTGGCAATGCAAGGCAAAAAAACGCAATAAGGCAAACGCCTTGCAAGTTTTTTTAACAAAGCAGTGGCGTTTTTTAAGCCCACCTCTACGGGCCGCGCCGCTTTTTGAGTGTATTTATATTTTTTCCCTCCGGCTGTGTTTAACAGCCGTTCACGAAAAGAAACATAAATCTACTTTAAAAATCCTAGCGGCGCAAGGTGCAGTATAAGGCTTTGCTTAACCTAAGCTTGCTAGCCGCGAGAACCTAGCGTCCCGCGAGTTAAAACCGTGAGAGCGTTTAACCTGCGTGATTTTTCAGATTTGACGGAAATTTAAGTTTTATTCTGAGTGCCGCGTAGCTAGAAGAACGGGAGCAAAGCGACTCTCGCTACGCTAACGAAGAAAAAACTTAAATTTACCCAAATATGGAAAATTGCTAGCCGCGA
>JAQXJI010000025.1 GCA_029008615.1 Elusimicrobiota bacterium
GGGCCGATTAATATAAAAGGAGGTTAAAAATATGTCAAAAATAAAAACTTGTTTGAAGATGTTTTTAAGCGTTTTTATGTTTTTATTAGCAGTGTCTTTTGCTTTAAAAACAAATGTCTATGCGGCGGCGGGTAGCGGGGCTACTTCCGGCCTTTGTACGCTCGGTGCCAGGGGAACGTGCCCCAAAATAGGTTCGTTTAAACGGGCTGACGGTGCTGAAATATGGCCGGCGCAAGCAGAGGTTTGCGAATGTTCAATACCTGCAGCCGGGATTAATAAAGGACAATGGACAACCTGCGAATATCCAAGTGCGGAGTTTTATGATGTAAGCGGCAGCTGTGCCAATAATAATTATAAAGTAAGGAAATGTAATTTTACTCAACAGAGCATAGCGTGCAACTCTTCTTCCGTAAGCGTAAAATATACTTGCGGAGCGTGGGAGAACGGGGATTGCACTGGTAGTTGCAGCCCAGCGGGTTCAAAGGAAGAAAAATACACGGCGAGCGGGTGCTCTTACACCACTCAAACCAGGACTTGCTGTTCCAACGGTAAGTGGAGCGAGTGGAACGGAAGCTGCTCTGGAGCAGGCAGCTGTTCGTCAAGCCAATGTTGGAACGGTTCAAGCTGTGCAAATAAAGAAAGCGTAAGCCGCAGTTGTTCGGGAAATGTAACAAACGCACAATCGGGAACGCAAACAAGGACGGCTACCTGTACAAGCGGCAGCGGGTGGACTTACGGCAGTTGGAGCGGAACCTGTGTGTGTGAAAGCGGGTATACTTGGAATAGCAGTACTAAAAGATGTATAAAAGACTGCGATACATCCGCAGCCGAGTGGTGTAATAATTGCGGACTTACTTTCAATCCAAATACTTGCAAATGTTCATGCCCTGCCGGATCAACCTGGAATGGAAAATGGTGTGTAACAACAGCCGGCCTGATATATTCCTGCAGATAATATTTTCCGGGTAAAGCCCGGTTCTCAACTAACCGCCCCGGCTTCAATTAAGAGGCCGGGGTTTAGTTTTTATAATTAAAAAGTTTTGGGAGAAGAGTTATAACCTTATCGGAAGTTTGCCTTTTGCTTCAATATTGCCCAAAATGATTTCCGCCGTAGCCTGTGCGCTTAATTTGTTTACGCCGTAAATTGCTATTACGTTTTTGGCCTGCGGATAGGATTTGATATCGTAAGGGCTCATTAAAGAAAGGAAAATTATATCCTTATCTTCCTTTAAAAGCTGTTCTATGGCTCTTTTTTGGCTGACAATGGGTTTATCGGCCCACTGAAGGCTGCCGAGGATTACCAAGTCCGCGTCTTTCATACATTTCTTTGCACGTCGGATATCTACGTCTTTCGGGCGCATATGCGCGTTGTAATGTTCCACTTCCCAGCCTTTCGCCAGGAAAGGCGCATTGATAATCGGCAGTTGGTCGGCAAAGCGCGAAGGGGAGAAGAACAAAGAACACAATTTAGGCGCGTCGGCGGGAGTTTGCTCATTATCGTTTTTTGCGGGAAGTTCAGCTTGGGCGAAATCTGTTTTTTGTTTGTTTTTTGTGTAAGGCAAAACACCTTCTTCGGCGCGCACCACCGTTACGGCCTGTTCAGCTATTTTGCCGGCGTATACGTTAAACGCTTTTATGGAATCAAAAATATCCCCGGTGCGGCTGTCCCCGTTAAAAAGCCCGAGCTTAACTTTTAAATCAAATATTTTTTTTGCGGCGTCGTTTATTCTGCTTTCGTCTATTTCCGTACCGACTTTTTCCATTAGCTGTTTATGAGTGAGTTTAGGGTTTCTTTTGCTTGTAAGTATCATATCCACACCGGAGTTTAAAGCCTTTGCGGAAGCTTCTATTATATTGCTGCCTTTGGTTGCGCCAGCCATATCCAAACTGTCAGAAATAACTATCCCCTTAAAGCCCAGTTCTTTTTTAAGCAAGTCATTTAAAATAATCGGGGAGAACGTCGCCGGATGCTTAGGATCTATAAAATCATATACGATATGCGCCGTCATTATGCCCATTACACCATTGTCTATTGCTGCTTTAAAAGGGGGAAGATGGGTTTTGTAAAATTCCTCTTTAGTCATATTAAGGCGCGGCAAATCCAAATGGGAATCTGTAACGGTTTCACCGTGCCCCGGAAAATGCTTTGCCACGGCCATAACGCCGCCTTTTTGAAGGCCGTTTATAAGCGCCCCGCCCATTTTGCTTACAACTTCCGTATCCGCACCGAAGGAGCGCACCCCTATAATCGGGTTGGCCGGGTTTATGTTAACGTCCACCACGGGGGCGAAGTTGATATGTACGCCGACGTTTTTAAGTTCCGCGGCGACTATGTAAAACAATGTCGCCGTATCTTCCGCATTTTGTGCGGCGGCAAGCATCATATTTGTGGGCAGATAAGGAAACCCCAATGTTACCGGAGTGTAGACCGTGCCGCCTTCATAATCTATGGAAATTAAGAGAGGTATTTTGTGGGGGCTTTTTTTTGCCCAGCTTTGCAGTTTGTCTATAAGTTTTTTTGTCTGCGGCAGGGAATAATTGCCCCATTGGATAAGCACCCCGCCGACGAGGCCTTTTTGTATGGCATCTTTGTATTTGTCCGCGTTGTCTATATCCGTAGCTATTACGATAGTCTGCGCCAACTTTTCTTTCAGAGTTAAACCTTTAAAAATGTCTTCCGGCGTTTTCGGTTTCGGCAGTGGCGGCTGTACGGAAACTGTCTTGGATTCCGGCGTTTTTTGTTCGGGAATTTTCTTTTCCGTTGCGGGCTGAGTTTGTTCTGCCATCTTTATGGCTTTGGGTTTGTGCGCGCCGGCGTTTTCGGCCGTGCTCTGCGCAAAAAGCGCAGCGCTCAGCAGCAAAAATAACATCGGTGCGGCAAACTTCATTTCTCAGCCTCTTTTAAAGTTATTACGGGCAATTCATTTTTTGAACCCAAACGCAAAGCGGGGCCCCAGTAAAAAGTGCCCGAGGTAACATACATATTCGTCGTACCTTTTTTATATAAGCCGTATAAATTTTTGAACTTCATCCAAGCCAAATAATTAAAAGGCCAGATTTGTCCGTTATGCGTATGGCCGCTCAACATTAAGTCTATTTTGTTGTGTGAGGCTTCTTCCAAATACAAAGGAGTGTGCGAAAGCAGCAAATTGTAATTGTTGTTTGCAACCGTCCCCGCGCGGATGATTTCCTCAAAATATTGCGGTTTTATTCCCGAAGCCAAAATGTCATTTACGCCGACGATATTTATTTTCCCGGTCTGAACGGTTTTGTTTTGCAGGGGGGTTATGCCGGCCTCTCTGAATAAATCCATATTTTCCATTACCCCGCGGTAATATTCGTGATTGCCGGTTACGCCGAATTTGCCAAGTCTGGCTTTCATAGCTTTTACGTTTTCCACGAACAGGGAGGTATATCTGCCGGTGTCCTCAAAGATGTCGCCGGTAAAAAGTATTAAATCCGGCTCAAGTTCATTTACTTGTTTGGTCAGTTTCGCCGCTCTGTAAGGCGTAACCGTTTCCCCAAAATGAGTGTCCGAAATATGCACTATTTTAATACCGTCGGTTCCGGGAGTATCGGTGATGAGGGTAATTTCTTTTATTTCAGGTTCTTTAAGGGCGTTGTGAACACATACGGAAGCCAAAACCAAAAAAGCTAAAACGGCCAAAGGTCCGAGGCCGAAAGGTATCGGGTGTCCTATCAGTTTAAAAATCAGCTGCGGAACCATAAGGGCCATAATTATAATGAAATACAAAAACAGCAGGCCAAGCCAAAAGTTTGCCGCAATTTGCATAAAGTAAGTATAATCATTCTGAATTTGATGCGGAATAATAAACGCCGCAAAAAAAGCCAAAGTCAGGAAGAACGGCAGAACTTTTGCCAATAAACCTAAAGATAAAAACGGCATATTAAGGCAAGTCCACGCCACAGCTACATAATGCATAATAAAAACTACCGCGAAAGCAACAAATAAAAACATAATTTATACCTTTGAAACAAAAATCCCTTTCTTTTTATTTTTCGTTACGTTATCGAAGGAAAACAATTTCCCGTTCATAGCGACGTATACGCCGTTCGGCAAAGACTGTGCAAAAGCCATAGCCGTCGCCAAATTGAATATCCCGTCGGAAGTGCCGAATTTATACGGTATCATCGCGCCTGTAAGCACCACTGTTTTATTTTTTATTCTTGCGCCTAAATACTGTGCGGTGTTTTCCATAGTGTCCGTGCCGTGCGTTATGACGATGCTGGCCTCTTTGGCGTTTTTGCAGGCTTTTGCTATTTCGGCTCTGTCTTTATCCGTCATAAAAAGGCTGTCTTTCAGCATAAGCTGCGTTATTGCCGCGGGCAGGCGGCAGCGGCCCATTTTCAGAACTTCTTTGAGGTGAGTTCTGGTAAAAAACAACTCTCCCGTAAGCTCATTGTATTCTTTGTCAAAAGTACCGCCGGTGGCTATAATTCTTACCGACATGGGAATCTCCTCGGTTTATATAAAATTTCCCTCAATAATAAGTATAATATATTTATAGAATAAATAAGAGGTTTTTATTATATGACTATCAGAGTTAGATTCGCTCCTTCGCCGACAGGCCACTTGCATATCGGCGGATTAAGGACGGCGCTTTTCAATTATCTTTTTGCTAAAAAAGAAGGCGGTACTTTCATTTTAAGGATTGAAGATACCGACGAAGAACGTTCCACACAGGAATCCGTGGACGCCATTTACCAAGGCCTTATGTGGGCCGGACTTACTTGGGACGAAGGCCCTATGCCCGACGGCGGAATTAAAGGCAATTTCCCTCCGTATTATCAGGCTCAGCGCGCCGACATCGGCATTTACAAAAAATATATAGATCAGCTTCTTGCGGAAGGCAAAGCTTACAAATGCTATTGCACCCCGGAAGAACTTGAGGATATGCGCCAAAAAGCGCACGCCGAACACAGGCCTCCGCGCTACCCGGGCAAATGCCGCAATCTTACCAAAGAACAGCAGGCCGAACTTGAAGCCCAGGGCCGCAAATATGTAATACGTTTTAAAATGCCGTCTGAAGGCGAAACTGTTTTTAACGATTTAATCCGCGGCGAAGTAAAATTCGCAAACAGGGATTTATATGATTTGGTAATCCAAAAAACCAGCGGTTATCCAACTTATAACTTCGCCTGCGTTATAGACGATCATCTTATGCAGATGACGCACATTATCCGCGGCGACGACCATATTTCCAATACGCCGGCCCAAATACAGATGTACAGAGCTTTGGGCTGGAAAGAGCCTATATTCGCGCATCTTTCAATGATACACGGCCCCGACGGTACAAAACTTTCCAAACGCCACGGGGATACCAGCGTTATGGAATATAAAAAGCAAGGTTTCTTGCCCGAAGCGATGATAAACTATCTCGCGCTTTTGGGTTGGAGCACTCCCGATTCCCAACAGCTTTTTGCGCCGGGCGAACTTGAACAGAAATTTGACATTAAAGGCTGTCAAAAAAGCCCCGCCGTTTTTGATACGGTCAAACTTATGTGGATGAACGGCGATTATATAAGGCAGCTTACCCCCAAGGAACTTTTGAAAAGGGCCAAACCTTTTATAGAAGAAGCGGGCGTAGCCAAAGGCGTCGATGACGCCAGATTGGAACAAATCGTTGCCTTGGAGCAGGAAAAATATAAAACTTTGCGAGAAATACCCGATCTTATCAGCTTCTTCTTTACAGACGAAGTAAAGTTTGACGAAGAAGCAGTAAACAAGGTTTTCAAAGCGGAAACGGCCAAAAAAGCTCTTGAACTTATGATAGAAAAGTACGGAGCTCTTGAGGACTTTACGGAACACGCTCTGGAGCAAACGGCCCGCTCTTCGGCCAAAGAAGCAGGCCTTAAAGCCGGGCAGATTTTCCACCCGGTCAGAGTTGCCGTATCAGGGCGCACCAACGGCCCCACATTATTTAAAATGCTTGAATATATGGGGAAAGATATGGTATTAAAGAGGATGAAGGCCGCTTTGGCGTATTGCTAAAACTGTATAAAGGGGAATAAATGAAATATTGGTACTTTAAAGGGGAGGATGTTGCCGGCCCGCTTTCCGTTGAGGAAATAGCCAACGACGAAAACTTTTCGGCGGATACTTTTGTCTGTCCGGAAGATAAAAGCGCCGACAGCGAAGCTTGGAAGTCCGCCGATCAGTATATGGAGGATTTCGGTTATATTCTTGACCCTGCCAATTACCCCAAACCTTCCGCGCCGGAAGAACCGAAAGAAAATGAGGCCCCTGTTCAAAAAGAGGATTTGAGCGTTTCTCCGGCGGCGGAAGATTCATCCTTAAAAAATGCGGAAACGGAAAGTGCTGCTGAGCCGATTAGCGAAGAGCCGGTTTTAAAACCGGCTGAAGAAGGAATAAACAACTCGTCGGATTTTCAGCCGGCACCCGTTATCGAGCCTGTAAGACCTGAGCGGCTTGTTGCCGCCGAACCGGAAGAAACTCCTTCGGGCGAACCTTCCCTGACAAGGGACGAAGCCCCTATGCCGACGGAATATAATATTTACTCCGACAGGGTAAACCCCAATGATTTGCCCGCGGAAGACGATATTCCCCCGGAGGAAACAATCCACGCCCGTTCTCCTTTAAATGCGGGTATGGACGATAACCTGCTTGACGAAATCCCGGCTTCGGCTGTGCTTTCTTCAAAAGAAGAAGCCGCGATAGAGGAAGTTCTTACAGAGCCTTCTTCAGAAGAAAAAGCCGAAGAAGACGAAATAGTTTTTAATGAAGCAGCTGCTTTGCACAGGGAAGAACACTCCGTCCCCGAGCAAGTATTTGAAGCCGAACCCTTAAAACCTTCCGCGCAAGTTGAAAAAGCGGAAGAGCAAACCGCCGGGGAACTGAATAACGGAAAAAATCCGGGCAGGCAAATGCTTGAAGAAGCACGCGCCCGGGCTTTGTTGATTGAGCCGGAACAAAAAGAAGAGGAAGAAGACTTATTCCCTCCGCAAGAGCCGGAAGAATCGGCGGAATCTTTGGATACGTTTACGGCGTCTTCCCCGGTAATGCGTATAGAGCCGGAAACCGAACCGAGTTTGAAAAGTGCGGAAATTACCTCTAAAGAAGCAAAGCCCGAAGCTGATACGGAAAATCCGCATAAAGATGTAATGGCCGTTCCTGCAAAGGAAGAATCTTTGCCGGAAAAGAATCACACCAAAGAACCCGAACACGAAGAAAAATTTAAAGAACCTTATCGTGAAGAAGAAGAAATTAAACCTATTTTTTCGGAATCTTTAACCCCCAGAGAAGAGGCGATACTTTCCATAGACGACGAAAAAGAATACGGAAATCATCATTCCGTTAATCACGGCGTTTTAAGCGACAGCCACGAAGCGGACGCGGCCCTTCTTTCCGTACAGGAATCCGTAAATAGTCAATTTATAAAATCGGCGCCGACAACCACGGGTAATATTATAAGTTCTTCCGACGGAAGAGTCCGAAACCAAAAAAATAAAAGAAACGATTTGATATACGTTATGGTAATGTTTATGTTTGTTCTTATCGTGGTGGCTTTGATGATGATGTTCACTTCCGAAAAGAACAAAGAAGCCGAATCGGCTGACAATAACCTGCATTCCGCTCAGACGGCTCCTTCCGCCGCTTTGGATATGGATGAACCTGTTGCGAGATCCGTAATACAAGGCATTGACGAAGGCGTACCTTCGCCGGAAGCTTCGCCAGAGCGTGAAGCGGAAAAGCCTCAGCTTTCCGCGTCCGTAAAAGAACCCTCCGCAGACGTTAAAACGCAGGATCCGGTTCTTTATTGTGAGAATCTTGTAATGAACTACCGTTTATCCGGCGGGGAAACAGTAGCGCAGCGTTTTGGCAAACTCTATGACGCTTCTTATCAAACCAAATGGGATTGCCGTCCTCTTTACGGGGACAGATATGTAGGGGAATTCGGCGTTTTTAAAGTCCGCTCGGAGCCTATAAGATATATGTTCTCCGTGGATTTAAAAAGCGGGGAAATCAACGGTATGAACAATGCCGCGATAGAATTGCTTATCAAGAAGTAATTTATTTTTAAGGGAGCTTTTATGACTAATGCAATGGGTAAAGATTTATTGACTTTGGATGTTTTGTTTCAGTTGATGAAGAGCAAGAACGCTTCGGACTTGCACCTTACGGTCGGCGTTCCGCCGATTCTGCGTATCGACGGAAAATTGTTTCAGACTCCGTATGACGTTTTAACTTCCGAGCGTATCCAAAACCTTATTTACGCCGTTATGAGCGAGGATCAAAAAGGCCGTTTTGAAGCCTCCAATGAATTGGACTTCGCCATAACTTTAAAAACTTTCGGTCGTATGAGAGTCAATCTTTACAGGCAGCGCGGCAATATCGGCGTAGCCATAAGATCCATCCCTTTTGAATTTAAAACTTTCCGCCAACTCGGTTTGCCGGCGGCGGTGGACTCTTTGGTTCATATGACAAAAGGTCTTGTTCTTGTAACCGGGCCGACGGGATCGGGCAAATCAACAACCTTGGCCAGCATTATCAATTTTATTAACGAACATTACGGCTATCACATTATGACGGTGGAAGATCCTATTGAGTTCGTCCACGAACATAAAAGGAGCATTGTAAATCAGCGCGAAGTCGGCCAAGACACCAAGGATTTCGCCACGGCTTTAAGATATGTTTTAAGGCAGGATCCTGACGTAATTTTAATCGGCGAAATGCGCGATTTGGAAACTACTCAGCAAGCTTTGAACGCGGCTGAAACGGGCCACTTGGTTTTTGGGACTTTGCACACTAGCGACGCTATGCAAACCATAAACCGTATTTTGGATATGTTCCCGCCGAACCAACAGGAACAGGCCAGAACGCAGCTTTCCTTCGTTTTGGAAGGCGTAATATCCCAACAGCTTTTGCAGTCCGCAGACGGTAAGGGCCGCATACTCGCGCCGGAAGTATTGCTTGCCACCCCGGCCGTCCGCGCGCTTATCAGGGATAAAAAGATTGAGCAGTTGGTTCACACTATGCAAACCAGTCAGCAGCAGGGTATGAAGACGATGAACCAATCTTTGGGCGATTTGTATTTGGCCAATAGAATCACTTATCAAGAAGCCGTTTTCCACTCCGGCGACGTCAACGATCTTAAAGCTTACTTGGAACAGCGTATGAAGCGTTAAACGTGGCTTTTGTTTTAAAAAATAACCGTCCTTTAAAGGGGCGGTTATTTTTTATGGTAGAATATAGTAAATATTTATGACGGAGGACATTATGCGCCCTGTATCTTTTTACGAAGAACTTTTAGATTCCAATCAGCCTTTAAAAGTGCTTGAAGATTTGGCTTCTTATAGAGGCAAAGACGCCAAAATTTATTTTGTCCTGGCGGAAGCCAGACGTATGCTGGGCCATTTTGAAAAGGCGATAGAGCTTTATTCAAAAGCGGCTTCTTATAATAAACTGCCCTCGGGCGCAACGCCGGAAGAAGCGGAAGAATTTTTGCTGTTGAAACTGGATTTAAGCCTTGCTATGGCTAAATGTTACAGAACTTTGGGGATAGCCCAAACGGCTTATGACGTAGCTTCGGAAGCTTTTGATATTGCCGAAAAACAACAATTTTTGGATTATGCTATGACGGCCCTTCAGGAAATGGGAATGGCTTTAAGAGCCCTTGGAAAGTTGGAAGAAGCGTCTTCTTTGTTAAACGAAGTCCTAAGCTATTATGAGAGCGAAAAAGATTTGCCCGGCCAGGCATTTATTTACTGGGCCTTGGGCGGAATTTGCAGGCTTCAGGGCCGCTTTAAAGAAGGCGTAAACTATTTTAAACTTTCAATCAAACTCGCTCGCCGCGCCAAGGATGAAATGTCCGAAGCTTACGGCTATTGCGGCTTGGCCGGCATAAGCAGAATTGCTGGGGATATTAAAGGCTGCGTGGATAATTACGTCAAAGCCGAAAAGATTTTTAAAAATACCGATGACATCTTCGGTAAAGCTTACACAAATTGCGGTATGGCCAACGGCCTTAGGCAGCTTGGCAAATATGACGAAGCCCTTAAACGCTATAAACGCGCGGACGCACTTTATACGGCGATAAACGATACGGTGGATTTGGGCTTTGTTAAATGGGGTAAAGCCGACGCTTTAAAACGCAAAAACAAACTTGCCGAAGCTTTGTCCGAACTTAAAGAAGCAAAAGAACTTTTTGCCGCTTCCGATGAAATCCGCGGTCAGCTCCTTACGGAATTTTCTTTGGCCCAGCTTATTTACGCTTTGGGCGACGCAAAGCAAGCAAAAGAGATATATGATGCCGCTTTGGAGAGGGCGAGAAAAGAAGGGTTGTACACCTATATGGAGAGTTACACCTAATTTGAGTTGAGGGGGGGACTCGTTTTAAGTCGCGCGCTCGCGTGATTTTGACTCGTGCGCTGTTACGTCCTTGCGGCTAACGGACTTCCGTCTTTGGCGTTTTTTGCGGTTTTTCTTCGCTTGGGTACTGCGCGCCCTTTGGTCGCATCACTCTTAGTACACCGCGCTTAGAACAAACCGCAAACACCGCTCAAATCCGAAAGTCCACGCTGGCTAAATTTTGCTCGTCAGTTGTTAAGTTTTCATTCTTGGCAATCTTAAAGATTTATCATTACTATGTAATGTGTAACATACTGGCGTTACTTTAAAACATATCTTCTTCTATTATTTCTATTCCTATACATATCCGGTCGCAAAATAATTCCATAACTTTTTTACTTTTTAATGTAGGTCGGGCTTTGCCCGACAGAAAAACACCTTTTTAACGTCAGGCAAAGCCTGACCTACTGACTGCATTGCTGTGTTTTTGCCGTTTGGGCGATTTGCAAGGTAGTAACCTTAACCGGCTTGATTTGCTTTAGATTTGAGCCTGATTTTAGTTTTTTCGTAGTGAGGTATCAAGGTTAAACAAAGTCTTATAATACGCCTTGCGTTGGGCTTAAAAAGCTGACAATGCAAGGCACAAAAAATGCAGTAAGGCAAATGCCTTGCAAATTTTTTTAACGAAGCAGAGGCGTTTTTTAAGCCCAACCCAGAGGGCCGCGCCGCTTTTTGAGAGTATTTATATTTTTTTCGCTTCGGCTGTGTTTAACAGCCGTTCACGAAAAGAAGTATAAATACTCTTTTAAAAATCAGAGCGGCGCAAGGTGCAGTATAAGGCTTTGTTTAACCTATGGCTATGCGAGCGGAGCGAGCGAGGTATCCGAACTAAAGAAAAGGGTAAAATCAGGCCAAATATAAAAGCAAATTGTAAGCCTCCTTATTGGTTGTT
>JAQXJI010000026.1 GCA_029008615.1 Elusimicrobiota bacterium
AGTTCAGAAGATTCACCTGGGTCATAGCTTTGATGAATAGAAGATTCTTCACCGGATTTGGGAGTAACAATGTAGTCTAAAGGATTTCTGTAACCGGTGGTGGGTACAAGATCCCCGTCCCCACTTCCTATCCAGTCGGTATTGGTATTTCTGTTTCGCCTGTTTTAATTTCCCGCGTAAGCGGGCGTTTTTTTGACGCTTATTTTTTATGCTTATAAATCTTGCCAAATGATATAATTTATCTATGTTATCAGGGCGTTTTTACTTTAGATATTTGCTTATTATTGCGCTTGCTTGCATTGTTTCCGCGGGCAGCCTTAATGCCGCATTGCCTAAATTTTTGGGCGGAAGCGGCGTAGGCGTAAAAGGCAATAAAGCTAACTTGGAAGATACTTATCCCACTTTTTGGGACAGCCTTATGAAAAGTCAATCCTACACCAATATGTATCAGGGAATAAAAGAGCTGAGCCTTTCCAAATATGCCGAAGCATCTAAATCCTTTGCCAAAGCCGTAATAAAAAATCCTGATGATCCTTACCCTCATATATTTTTGGGGATTTCCCTTTATTGGCAGGGACAGGTTGATCAAGCTATGTCGGAATACAGGGCCGCTTTAAAGTTGGATAAAGACAATGCCCACGCGCATCAGCTTTTGGGCATAGCTTATGCTTGGAAGGGCGATATCAATTCTGCTTTAGCCAGTTTTAAGGAAAGCATAGATATCAATCCCGACCGACCTGATAGCCAAATGAATATCGGCTCCACCTATGCCGCGCTCGGCGATTATGAGGAAGCTCTGTTCCACTTCCGTAACGCCGTACGTTTGGATAAAACTCATCCCCTTTATCATTATCAGCTTGGTTCTCTTTACGAGGTTATGGGCCGGGATTCTTTGGCGGAATCTTCGTTCAAAAAAGCTTTAAGGCTTTATCCCAATTACGAGGAAGCCATTTTAGCTTTAGCCGTTTTGAGCGAAAAGCAAAATTCTTACACCAATGCCGAAATAAATTATAAAAAAGCTTTAAAAATCAAACCGGGCGACAGTGTAGCCCGTCTGCGTCTTGCCAATCTTTTGGCGCGCGCAGACAGAAAAAACGAAGCGGTGGAAATTATCAGCCGCGCGTTTTTGATATCGCCGCTTTCCGATGAAGGCCTGGCTCTTTCCATTTCTTATTCAGGCGGTGATGTTTCTCAAGCCGACGGGGGAGAAAGCGAGGGAAAAAATCCTTCCGATGTAGAAAATGCGGAAAATAATTCTTTTAAAATACCGTCACCCGATCGTCAGCTTGAAAGTTTCAAAAAAAGATTGGCGCGTATTCCCGCCGATAAACTGGTAAATATAGATTTGGAAATTAATCTTGAACCTAAACTGCGCCCCTCCGAACTGTTGGAGGCTCAGCCTTCTGAGGGTGCAGCGGTTCCTATTGCCCAGCCTTCAAGGCTGCAGGCTTCTTTGGAAGCGGCGGAAAAGCAGGCCCTTACGCGTTCTTTCAGCCGTTCATTTGCCCTAAGGCCTTCAACCGCGCAAGAACGTAAAGATTACTTGGACAGGATATTTAAAGGCTTAGCCGACGCTCTGGAAAGCGCATCTAAGGATTATAACGTGCAAATGTCTATCCGCGGCGGTGCTGCCGTCAATGATACTTCCGTTTTAAAAAATAATTCAAACGCCAATACCAAGGCTTCATATAATCCTTATATGGTGGGTAATGATATGGGCCTGTGGGTTGCGGGGAAAGGCTGGGTTAAGTATGTAAAGGAAGTCGGCGCGGAAATTTCCGCCCGTCTTAAAAGCGGCGACGGCCGCGATTGGCTTGTAGCCGGGCTTTCGGCCCTTACTTTGGGGGAAGGCAAAGAAGCTTTGGAAGCGTTTACGCAGGCCTATTCCGCCGGGCTTAAAAACAATGACAAAACTTTACAGGAACTTTCCCTTTTGGGGCGCGGTACGGCTTATATAATTTTAGGCGGGGAGGAGGAAGCCCTTAAGGAATATGAAAAAACGCTTCAGCTTAATCCCGAAAATAAAATAGCTTTGGAAAATAAAAATATATTGTTGAGTGAAAAATAATTATGCGCAAATACGGACAGCACTTTTTGGTAAACAAAGGAATAATAGATAAAATAACCGATGCGGTTATAGACAATATGGAAGGTTCTTTAGTCGAAATCGGCCCCGGCAAAGGTGCGATAACTACTGCCCTTTTGGAGCGTGGCGTAAACAATTTTACTTTAATTGAAATTGACCCGGAAATGGCCTCTTATTTAAAAAGCAATCTGCCGGAATACGCGGAACTTGAAATAAAAAATAATGATTTTTTGAAAGAAGATTTATCCTTTCTTCCTGAAGGCCCGGTAACTTTCGTCAGCAATTTACCGTATATAGACGCGGCGGAAATATTGCTTAAAGTTTTGTCCGTACCCTCCTTACACTCCGCCGTTTTTATGTTCCAACGCGAACAGGCCCAACGGTTAATCGCAAAGCCGGAAAGCAAACATTACGGCCCTTTATCGGTTTTGTTTCAGGCTTCGGCCTCGGCAAGAAGTATATGCCGCGTAAGCCCGGGCAGTTTTAATCCTCCGCCGAAAGTTGACAGCGAAGTCCTGCTTATTACGCCTGTCGGGCAAATAGAATTTAAATCGGATAAACATAAAGCAGATTTTACGGCTTTGGTAAAATCCGTCTTCGCTTACAGGCGCAAAACCGTTCTTAACGCTTTATGCGAAGTCTTCAAAAAAGATAAAGAGTTATTGGGGCGGGCCTTGCAAAAAGCCGGGGTAAAAATATCCGCCCGCGCCGAGGAACTCAGCCCGCGCAAATACGCCGATTTGGCTTTAGCGCTTGACGGTATTATTTTTTAATTCTTTATAGATAAAATCTAAAGTTTTGCACAGTTTTTTAAATTGGGCGCAGCCTTTTGCGTCTGTGAAAGGAAAGCAGCCTATCCTTAAAGAATTTTCTTTCACCGAAGAATATTTTTCTATTCCGTCGATTAGATTTGCCCGTTTTGTTGAGGATAAGGCTTTATTTATCTGCGTGTCTTTAATGTCAGGTGCCGTTATTTTTAAGGTCAGAGTGGTAAAAGAACGGTATTTTTCTTCCTCTATAAGCGGCGTCAGCCATCCGCTTTTTTTTGCGTAGTCCAAAACGGTTTTTGAGTGATTAAAAGTAAGCTTTTGCATATTTTTTAATCCGCCGTGTTTTAACATATAAGAGCAGGCTTTGCCTATCGCCCAAATCGTCGTATTGCAAGGCGTGTTAAAAGGCTGGAAGATTAAAGCTTTTTGCACCGCGCGTGACAGATTTAAAAAATAAGGTATATTTTTTTTGTGTTCGGCGTCCAAAGCGCGTTTTACGGCGGCGGGGCTTAAAAAAATTACGCAGGTTCCGCCCGGCGCGCCGAAAGCTTTTTGCCCTGCAAAAAGCATTACGTCAAAACAACTCGGCAGAACTCTTGCCCCGGCGCAGGATGTCGCGTCCCAAGCTATAAGCGTATTTTTGCCTTTGTGCGCGCAGACGTCTTTTAATAAGGAATCTGGCAAGGCAAGGCCGGTGGAAGTTTCATTGGGCGTAAGCAAAACCAAAGAAGATTTTACGTTTAATTTTTTTGCGCTTTCGGGTTTTTTATAATCAAAATCTACGAAATCTCTTTTTATGTTCGGCGGCAAAGCCCCGCATATTTTTTTGTTCCATAATTCGGAAAACGCCCCCAAATTTAACCCCGATACGCTTCCTTCGTTTAAGCTCCAAGCTACCGCGTCCATAGCGGCCGTAGCTCCGCCCGGGAAGAAAAGAACTAAATAATCCTTAGGCAGTTTGAATAATTTTTTTAAGTTAAGCGCGGTCTTTGTATAGAGTTCCTTCGTTATAAACGGCGTTCTGTGCCGCCTTTCAAAAAGAGTTTCCGCAAGCGTAGTTTTGCGTACTTCTTCCAAGCCTTGCGCCGGGCCGGCGGCAAAGGTGGAAGAGGGTAAAAAACTTTGCGGTATCTTCATATCAGGCGTTCATTGATTTAAGTTTAAATTCAAGAATGCGCTCGTTCATATTAAAAGGGCGAAGTTCGTCCAAACCGAGGTTTACTACGGCTTCGTTGATAACGTCCTTCATCGGCATTCCCATAGTTATTTTGCCTTTTTTGTTTAAGTAGAATTTGGCCGTATCAAGCATAAGATCTTTGGTTACAAGGCCGATAATTTCGCTGCCGGTTACTTTAACGCCGCGTTTTTTTGCTTCGGCGACGCAAGTTTCGTAAACAACGTATAAAGGCGTTCTCTTGTAGTCTTCCAAATTCATAGAGATTTGGCATTTCCCGTATTCTTCTATATACCAGCCTATCGCTTTTACGGCTTTTAAAATGCCGGTGCCGCTGTGATTTTTGCCGCTTTCGCGGATTACGGAGGCGATTTCTTTGGCGACTGTTACGTCTTTGGTGTCCAAATTGACGTTATAGGCTATAAGGCAGTTCCTTGCGCCGATTGATATTGCGCCGGATTTTTTTACGGTGGCGTTATATGTATCCGGGCCGAAGTCCGGCGGAGTATTTTGCAATTTGATGGCCAAGTGCTCATACTCGCCGCTGCGTATATAAGATAAATCTTTACGCGCCAAAGTGCTTGCCGCATAGCCGTACAAATAAACCGGTATGCCAAGTTCCGCGCCTACTTGCGCGCCCAAATCCTGCGCTATTTCCACACAGTCTTGTATATCGGCTTTGGCTATCGGTATAAACGGGCAGACGTCAACGCAGCCTAGGCGCATATGTTTGCCGTGGTGCTTGGACATATCAATAAGCTCATAACTTTTTTTTATGCAGGCGAAAGCCGCTTTTTTAACTTCCTGCGGCGTGCCCGCAAATGTTATGACGGTGCGGTTTACGTCATAACCGCTTTCCGCACCCAAAAGCTGAATATCCGCGCTTGATTTTACGGCTTCTATTATGGCTTTTATAATTTTTTTATCGCGTCCTTCCGAAATGTTCGGGACGCACGCTATCGTTGACATCTTTTTTACCTCTGTTGCTTAACTTAATTCTAAATTATATATAATTTACGGCTGTTGCTGAATATCCGCACTTAGTTTTTAACTATCCAAAAACTGCTTTCAAGCCCGCGCGGGTGGCACGGCGCAAAGATTTTATTTAATAGTTCAGGGTGCTCTTTCCTTAAATACGCGCTTGGGAAGACAGGCTTATAACCGCCCGAGGTAAGCAATACCGCCAAACAGGCCTGCTCGTTGAATGCCCACCAAAGCCAGTCTTCGTCTTGCGGGTAATCGTCCGGCAGGAATATGTCGTGGAAATGTATGTAAACGCCTTTGGGCAGAGCGGGCAAAACTTGCAGGAGCAAAACTTCCAAATCCGTTCCGGGCATAAAAAGGTGGGAGGCGTCCACAAATAAAATATCCCCGGCCTTCAAGTCGCAAAGCAGAGAAAGGGGAACTTTGTCCAAAGTGCAGTTAAAAAATTTGCTGCAAAGTTTCGCTTCGCCGTGGAGTTCTTTTGGGTTGACGGAATATAAAAGAGTGTTTAGACCTTCGTCTTTGACGGCCTGCGCCAAAAATCTGGTGGAAAATCCTGTGCCGACTTCCACTATTTTGCTTGGCTTTAATTTTCGTACCAAAGTGTAGGTGATTGCGCCGTCAATTCCGCAGAACCAATCTTGGTTAAAACGCGGGGCGAGCGGCGTCAGCTTGGAACTTTTTTTGAAAGTTTCAAAAATTTTATTGTAAAGTTCCGCTTCCAAACAAAGCTTATGGAAAGAATCAATATTCTTTTCCAAAATCTTTTCTACGGCTTTAAGCGGATATAAATCCGCTTTTCGGCAGTTGTCGTTTGCATAGGGGTACGGTATATAATATCCGTATTTTTTGCCGGGCAGCCCCAGCTGTTTTAAGACGGTGGCGCAGCCTTGGGCGGCGCGTTTTAAAAGTTTCTTTATTTTCATATTTTTCCAAACAAGCGCAAAATTATATTATTTATTGTATAATTTAAGGGAGGATAAAATCCTCTACGTCTCTTTGAGACTTAAAGTTAATAAACAAGGAAGTAAATGTAATGGCAAACGGAAAAGTAAAGTGGTTTAATGATCAAAAAGGTTATGGCTTCATAACCCCTGAAGACGGTTCAAAAGATCTTTTTGTACACTATCAGGAAATTCAAGGCGACGGTTTCAAAACCTTAGCTGAAGGTCAGGAAGTAACCTTTGAAGTCGTAGAATCCGAAAAGGGTCCTAAGGCTGTAAAAGTCTCAAAGAAATAAAACACTTTTTTGACTAAAACCTCAGCAGCCTTTGGTTGCTGAGGTTTTTTGTTTGCCTATGATGGAGAAGTATGTCTAACGTATTTAAAATTTTAAAAAGCGATCAACCGGGTTCAATCGGTTTGTTACTGAGGATTGCCATTCCTCTGATAATAACAACCTCGTCGGCCAGCATAATGCAGTTTACGGACAGAATGTTCCTTTCCTGGTATTCCGCCGACGCTTTGGCCGCCTGCCTTCCGGCCGGTTTGATTTCTTTTTCTATGGTGTCTTTTTTTATGGGCACCTGCGGATATACAAGCGTATTCGTTGCAAATTATTACGGGCAAAAGCGTTATGCCAGGCTTAGCGTGGCTTTGTGGCAGGGTGTTTTGGTCGGGGCGTTTTTCGGTCTGATTATAGCGGCCTTGGTGCCGTTGGGCTTGTTTCTTATAGGGCTTTCTTCGCACGCGCCGGAAGTTAAAATTTTGGAAAAACAATATTTCTCCATTTTAACTTTATTCGGTGGAATTACGATTGTAAACAACGCATTGGCGGGCTTTTTCAGCGGGCAGGGCAAAACGGCAATTACTATGACGGTTAATATCATCGGAAATATTTTTAATATATTTCTGTCCTACATAATGATATTCGGCAAATATGGCTTGCCGGAAATGGGTATAAAAGGGGCGGCTTGGTCCACCGTGATAAGCGGCGTCAGCGTAACCGTAATTTTCTTTTGTATTTTATTCAGCCCGAAGGTTAACTCCAAATTTAAACTCGGACGCTTGTTTGGTTTTAACAAACAGGCCGCTTTGCGGCTGATTAAATACGGCTTGCCGAACGGCTTTGGCTTTGCTATGGATATTTTTTCCTTTTCGGTGTTTGCGTTTTTCGTAGGCAATATAGATAAAATATCTTTGGCGGCCAGCAACATAGTGATGACTTTGCAGTCCATAGTCTTTATGCCGCTTATGGGCCTTGCCATAGCCACGCAGATACTTATGGGGCAGTATGTCGGGCGCAAACAGCCGGATTTAGGCGTAAAAACCACAAAAACCGCTTTAAAAACCGGGGCGTTTTATGTTATCTGCATAACGGCTGCTTTTTACTTTTTTCCGCATTTCTTTACGGGCTTTTTTGAAGGTAACGTAATAACGGAAGAGATGGTTCTTATCCAGAAGCAAACTGTTCCGCTTTTGCATCTTCTCTGCATTTTTACTTGGGGCGATTTGACTTATCTTTGCTTCGGCGACGCGATAAGAGGCGCCGGCGACACCAAATTCCATATGAAAGCTATGATTTTCTGCGGGATAATGCTTGTACTTGGCAGTTGGTTGATAGTCGGTGTTTTAGGCGGGGGAATAATTGCGGCGTGGACTTGGATTACAAGCTATGCCTGGCTTACCGGCATAATTATGGGGTGGCGGTTTTACAGCGGCAAATGGCGCAATATTGATATAACCAAATAATCATTTAGGCAAAATAAAATCCCCGGCTTTTAAACCGGGGATTTTCATTAAATTTTTAGTTTTACCACTTTTTGATTTTTTTGGTTATGTAAGTTGCCAAACAAACTTTAAAAAGTCCGCCGAGCAGGAAAGGATAAAACCCCAACGCGAATGCGTGTTCGGTAAGCATCATAAGCCAAAGGCTGCCTGTAGTAAGGATTATAAGTTCGCCGGCGGTAAAAGCCAAGAAAGCCGTATAAACATTCTTTACTATTTTGGTTTCAAACAAATAACCTATAAAATAAGCCGCTATTACAAAGCCCAAAAGGTAGCCGGCCGTAAACATACCGGCGTTCAGCACCGGCAGGCCCATAAGGCCCATAGCTATATAAGTCAGCACGGAAAGCGCGCCTTTTCTGCCGAGTGCGGCCGCCACCAACAGGGTTGCCAGCGTCTGCATTGTTACCGGCACAGGGTTAAAAGGCAAAAACATAGCTATTTTTGAAAGTAAAGCTATAAACAGAGCCCCGCCGATTATGGCGGAAAGTTCCTTTGAAATTACGTTTTTTATCTTTTGTACAAATTCCATTTTTAAAGTTTCCTCTTGTGCAAATGCTCTTTTAATATATTATATAATAAAATATAGATATGGTGAGTAAGCGCCTTTTAAAATTATTTTTGTGCGCGTGTTTGCTTTTGCTGTGTTCTTTTGCGGCGGACGCGGCCCTGTTTTCCGCGCCGGATAAAGCCTTTACGATAGATCTTCCTTCCGATTGGAAGACGTCTTCAAAAAAAGGCGCGGTGCTCTACGCTAAAAACGGAAAGGCGACTTTCCAAATAGACGCTTTAACAAAATGCGCGGATTTACCCTGCCTTGAGAGCGCTGTAAAAAAAGATATTTCTTCCGCAAAATCCAAAAAATTCAAAATACTGGTAAACACCTATACCGGCGAAACTATAAAAAGGACGGAGTTTTCCACCTCCGACCCTTTGCTCTCTTTTAATTTTACCGGCGGCGGGGCAGATTTTACTTACGGATATTTCCTGGCCGATTCCAAAGCTTATAAAGTGGAAATAAAAGGCCTGCCTTACGTCGAAGCCGATTTGATACTTTCTTTTATTTCGCCCGCACCTAAGCCGGTGGAGTTTGCCGGCGCGGACACCGCCGCGGAAATGACCGATTTGCAAATGGGCGATATTTCCATTGACGAACAGCCCTTGGTGGAGGAAGATGTCACCTCCATTTTAAATGACGCCGATTCATCCTTGGACGAAGCCCCCAAAACTTTAAAAGAAACGCCGAAGCTTCAAGCAAAGGAAGCTAAAGTAAAAATCAATTTAAAATCCGCAGGTTGGGCCGGAGGGCTGCTTGTAGCGGTAATGGTTTGCGTTTTATTGCTAGTTTGCCTTTTCGCTTTAAGATTATTCTTCCCGGCGAAACCCGTGAGAGCGCATTCAAATCCGCGTTCGGTTTATCCCGTACGAGGCAAAAGATTTTACGGCTCGCCGGATTTGTTTTTTAGATTTTATGATAATCAAGGAAACAATTTTATAACGACTTCTCCCCGTTGGGGCGGGATTTTTACGGGCCTTGGGCTAGCCGGGGCTTTGTTCTTTTTTCTGCTGAAAGTTTTGTTTATTTTCCTGATAACGGGCAATTACGTAAAGCTTCATCCCGTGCTTATAAACACCGCGCTTTCTTTGTGTTCTTTGTTTTCCGTTTTCGGCCTGCTGATATTCTGCGCGGGCGTTTTGACGACTTTCCTTTTCGCCTCAAAATTCTATTTTTACAGCGACAGAGGCTCTTTGGCTTTCCGTTGCGTGCGCCAAGGATTTTCTTTGGTTAAAGAGGAATACGCCGTCGCCAACGCCAAAAACGCAATAATCTTCCGTATCAGCCGCGATCGCTTCCGCCTTACTCGCCGTTGGACACTCTACTCTGGGGAAGATATTATCGCGCTTATTAGGGAAACTTCTCTTGTTAAATCTTTGCTGCGCAAATGCTGCGGGCATTTATGCGGATTTTTAAGGACGGAGTATTCCATAAAAGGGCGGGTTGAATCTTCCGGCAGCGTTAAATATGAGAAGAACATCTTTACCAAACTTACCTGCGAAATCGACAAGCCCGAAGCAATCGACAGCAAAATACTCATAATCGCCTGCGCCGTCATATCAATGCGCGACAGGGATAAATGGTATCCTTGGGTAAACTGAATTTTGCGGAGGTGTTATGAAAACCGCCTTTCTGCTGTTAAGCCTTCTTTTTGCGCCGTTATGCCTTTTTGCCGCAACATTTTCGGAAATATCTTCCGTTTTTGACGGAAGCGAAACTTTAAAAAATGCCCAGTTTTCCGCCTATGCCAAGTATGTCGGCGGGGAGGAAATCGTCAGCATAAATCCGTCTTTGCGCCTTGCTCCGGCAAGCGTGCTTAAACTCTTTACCACCGCCGCGGCTTTTGATTTGCTCGGGCCGGATTTTACATTTGAAACCAAAATTTATTACAGCGGGGAAATCAAAGGTAAGAAACTTACCGGCGACGTCTATATTAAAGGCTCTGGCGATCCAACACTCGGCTCTCCGCGTTTGGCGTCCGTACCGGATTTGCCGGTCTTGGCCGAAAACTGGGCCAATCAATTTAAGGAAGCCGGTATAAATAAAATACAGGGCAATATTTATGTTGATAACTCCGTTTTCAGCGGGGTTTTGCTGCCTTGGCGCACCAGTTATCAAAATATCGGCAACTATTACGCTGCCCCGAGTGACGGCCTCAGTGTGCGCGATAATTCTTATGAAATTTACTTCGCCCCAGTTTCCGAAGACGGCGCAAAAGCCGAAATTTTAAGAACCGAGCCGGAAATGTCTAATTTAAGTCTGCAAAGTTATGTAAAGGGCAGTTCGGCGATTAAGGGGGAAAACACCTTCGTCAATTTTGTTCCCGCCAGCGCAGAAGTGCAGATATTCGGCTCCATTCCTTTAACTTCAAATCCCGTAAAAATATCTGCCGCAATGCCCAGCCCGGCGGCTTTTATGGCGGATTATTTTAAACGCGCTTTGGAAGAGCACGGAGTGCAGGTCAAGGGTGCGGCTCTTTTAAAATCCCCGGAAACTTACGACGACAAAACTTTGCTTTTCAGTTATTTTTCGCCTTCTTTGAAAGAAATAGTGGAATACACCAATAAGCGCAGTTTTAACCTTTACGCGGATACCGTTTTAAGGAGTTTAAGCGCTTATGGCGGCGGTTCGGGAAGCGCGGGGGAGGGCGTAAAAAAAGTAAAAGAATTTCTTGAAAGTATGGAAATAGATTCTTCCAACTTTGACGTGTTTGACGGAAGCGGCCTTTCCAGGGACGATATAATCGATTGCAAAATGACTGTCGATATGTTGGAAAAGATTTTGGAAAAGCCTTACGGCGAAACTTTTATGCATACTTTGCCCGTCGCGGGAGATCCTGACGACGGCGGAACAATGTCCAGGCGGCTTAAATACAGCAGTGCGGCTTATGAGGCTTTTGTCAAAACGGGTTCTTTGGACAGGGTTCGCGCGGTGGCCGGATATACGAAAGATTATGCCGGGCGCAGAATAGTTTTTTGTTCCCTCGTAAATAACTATTACGGCAAAATGCGCCAAGTGGACGAAATACACGATGCTTTTATCGGGGGGCTTTCCGATATCGGCCTAAATAAGAAACCTGCCGCGCGCCAAGTCAAAAAATAATGATATAATAAAATATTGGAGGCGAGCTATGAAACTTAAAATGCTTTGTTACGTATTCCGTATGAAAACGGCCGCCTTTTTATTTATATAATCCGCGCTTTTTACAGGTGCGGTTTTTTTATATTCAGGAGATTTAATTATGCAAAAAGATATCGTAAGCGAAGCTTTAATGAGCAGGATTTTGGACAGAATCGCCAATGAAATCCTTGAAAGATATGAAGATACCAAAGACTTGTGCCTGGTAGGCATAAAAACGCGCGGCGTACATATCGCCAAAAGACTTCAAGACAAAATAGAAAAATTTTCCGGCATTAAATTGCCTTTGGGCGAACTTGACATTACCCTCTACCGCGACGACCTTACCACCGTCGCCGCCGATCCTCAAATGAAAGCCGCCAATATAGGTTTTGACATCAACGGCAAAAACATAGTTATCGTTGACGACGTCCTTTATACCGGGCGTACGGTGCGCTGCGCGCTTGACGCAATTATGGACTGCGGCCGCCCGCGCAAAGTTGAACTTATGGTTTTGGTGGACAGAGGCCACAGGGAAATCCCGGTAATGGCCGATTATATCGGCAAAACCGTAGTTACCGCCGACGACGATATTATTCACGTCCACATTAAAGAGCACGACGGCGACGACAGAATCGTGCACAATATCGGCGGGCAGAAAAAGTAGTTTTTTAGTTTTTATGTTCAAGGCTGGCGGTTAAACCGTCAGCCTTTTTTGCATAAAGAAATCCCCGGTATTTTTGACCGGGGAATTTAGTTTGACAAATGCAACTTATTTCTTTTCTTCTTCCGTTAATGCCGTATATAGCAGGGAAATCAAAGCTTTGTCTTCTTTCTTTGAAGAGTTAAGCGGCACGAATCTTGTTCCGCTTTCGTTTTTGACGGCGATATAATTATCCTTGATGTTAAATACGGTTCGGGGAGTGTTTTCAAAAATGCTGCGCCCGAACATACCTCTCGGCGCGGGTATACCGGCAAGGCCCAATATGGTAGGAGCGATATCCTGCTGTGATTTGAATAAATCCCGGCTAACGGCTTCCTTTATCGGCTTTTGGGATATAAATATCATTGGCACCTCGTCAAAAACCGAACGGTAATTTTTAAACAGTCCGCCTGTATCCAGATTGGCGAAGAACGGATGATCCGCCGTAACTATCAGCAAAGTTCTGTCCTCAAAGAGCCCGGCTTCGTCCAAGGCCACCAAAAACAGGCTTAAATCGTAATTGTAATTGCCGAAAGCGCGCGGCATATTGGGGCGTTGATACAGTTTTTGCAAATCCTCGCCGTCTTCCGGGGTGGTAAGCGGCGGATATTCCTGCCCCAAATAATCATTCCTGCCCGTGGGCACGTGAGTATCCACGGTAAGAATGTCCATAAAAAGTTTATCGTCTTTATGCTCTTTAAGATATTTTACGGCATAATCAAAAAGCTGCCTGTCCGTAAGGCCCCACCAAGCCACATAAGGGGCGTATTCAGGTTTGCTTTCAAAATATTTGGCGCCGTAAATTTCTTCAAATCCGGCCGATTTAAGGATGATATGTTCGTCCATATATTCTTCATTCGCGCCGCGCAGAAAGACGGTTTTAAAACCCTTATCTTTCAATATTTTTACCAATGACAGCGGATAATCATTGTTAAAACTGAGCTCGGCGTTTGGGTGGCCGGAAAAAATTACGCTCAGCCCGTACAGGGTGGAAAGCGTAACCGATTTCAGCGAAGCATAAGGGTAACCCTCTATAAGCATATCAAAAGTGTCGCTGGCTTCGGATGGAACGGCGGGGTTAAAAGTCTTTATGAATTTATTGGAAAACGCTTCCGTAGTAAGCAGAATAATCCTGTCATACGTGTTCTGATTTACAAATTTTGTGGGCTTAAAAAGATTGTATTTATCGGCTTCTTCTTTATCCGAGCCTTCAAGTTCTGCGGTTATTTTATACCTGGGTTTATCGGATATAAGTTCTTTTATGATTCCGGCGACGGTTGTATCCATAAGATGTTCCGCAAAGAATACGTCCGCCCCTTTCATAAAGTTAAGCGGGGTAAGGATTGCCAACAGAACCAAAAGCACCGCGCAGAGGGCTATTCTTTTTGCACTGGCGTGCCGCCCCGGTTTGTGCCACATATTTTTTATAGCCAAAAAAGGGAAAACGTATAAAAAAATTAAATACAAGATAAGGCGTATATCCGATAGAAATTGATATTGCGCGCCGCCAAGGGTCATCAAATATTTTACGCCGAAGCGTTCTTTAAAATAAACCAGTAACACTATATCGGCCGATATCGTTACGTAATATAAGAACATAACCAACGCAAAAATGCAGGCCCTTGTAAAGCCCATAACGTGCAGGAGGCTGATTATCAGCGATATGGTAAGAAATTCGACCGCGAATTTGTTTAAAGCGCCTATGGTGCAAGCCGTCCAAGTTAAAGCGTCCAGTTGGTAAAGGCCGGTAAAATAGAAAACTATGCCGGGCAGCGTAAGCAAAGCGAAAAGCCAAAAATCCTGCCTCAGCAAGGAAAGATACTTCTTAACGAACGAAAGCATAATTACCCCGCTATATAAAAAAATGATAAAATAATTATACAAAATGTAAATAGGCGTAAGAAGCGGCATAAACGGCCGCCAAGAGGTAAATTATGGAAAATATTGAAACGAAACGTCATTCCTGTTCGCATATTCTCGCCGCGGCAGTACAGGAACTTTTCCCCGGCACCAAACTGGGAATAGGCCCGGCTATTGAAAACGGTTTTTATTATGATTTTTTGTCTGAACACAAATTCACTCCCGAAGATTTGAAAACTATTGAAGATAAAATGAAACAAATCGTAAAATCCAAACAGCCTTTTGTGCGCAAAGAAGTCAGCAAGGCCGAAGCCGAAGCTTTGTTTAAAAGCAAAGGCGAGGATTTTAAGGTGGAGCTTATTTCTGAATTACCCGACGGCGAAATAAGCGTTTATACCAACGGTTCTTTTACGGATTTGTGCCGCGGCCCTCACGTGGAAAACACCGGCTCGGTAAATAACTTTAAGCTGACGCATACGGCCGGCGCGTATTGGCGCGGCGACGAAAAACGCCCCCAAATGCAGCGCATATACGGTATAGCTTTTGAAACCAAAGACGAACTTAAAGCCTACGTCAAACAGCAGGAAGAAGCCGCCAAACGCGACCATCGCAAATTGGGCGCGGAATTGCAGCTTTTCAACATCAATGACGACGTCGGCCCCGGCCTTGTGCTTTGGCTGCCCAAGGGCGGTATGCTCAGGAAAGTGCTTGAAGATTGGATTAAAGACGAAAATTTAAAACGCGGCTACGGCATTGTAACCACGCCGCATATAGCGCGTTTGCATTTGTGGCAGAAATCCGGCCACGCCAATTTTTACAGCGACAGTATGTTCAAACCGATAGAGGTGGACGAACAGAAATACCAGCTTAAACCGATGAACTGCCCTTTCCATATAGCTGTATACAATACCGCTTTGAGAAGTTACAGAGATTTGCCTTTGCGCCTTTTTGAACTCGGCACGGTTTACCGCTATGAACGCTCCGGCGTAATGCACGGGCTTTTGAGGGTAAGAGGATTTACTCAGGACGACGGACATATCTTCTGTGCGCCGGAACAAATCGAAAAGGAAGTGCAGGATTGTTTCAACTTTGCTATGCACATTATGAGAACTTTCGGTTTTGAAAAGTTCAAAGTGGAACTTTCCACCTGGGACGAAAAACACCCGGAAAATTATACCGGCAAATCGGAAGACTGGCACCGCGCCCAAGCCGCTTTGGAAGACGTACTGAAACATAACAACATTCCCTATACGGCACACGCCGGCGAAGCCGCTTTTTACGGCCCTAAAATAGATATAAAACTTATTGACGCTATCGGCCGCCCGTGGCAGCTTTCAACGATACAGTTTGATTTTAACCTGCCTGAACGCTTTGATATAACTTACGTCGCGCCGGAAGGCCGCAAACGCCCGCTTATGGTTCACAGGGCGATGCTCGGCTCGGTCGAGAGATTTATCGGTATTTTAATTGAGCATTACGCAGGGGTTTTCCCGTTGTGGCTAGCCCCGGTTCAGGCTAAGGTGCTTACTTTGACCGATGCCCAAGCGCCTTACGCAAAAGAAGTTTGCGCAAAGCTTACCGCCGCCGGTTTAAGGCCGGAACTTGACGACAGAGGGGAAAAACTTGGCGCAAAAATCCGCCAAGCCCACTTGGAGAAAGTTCCCTACACCGTTATAATCGGCGCGAAGGAAGCTGCGGAAAATACGGTAACGGTTCGCTTAAGAAGCGGCAAGAATATCGAAGGCGTAAAGTTGGAAGATTTTATTGCCAAACTTAAGGAGGAATCCGAAAGCAGAAGCCTTGTCAACTTGTTTAACTAAGCTTCTTTTTAAAGTTTTAAGGCCGCTGATTTTGTTAATCGGCGGCCTGTTTTTTATTCCGTTTTTTCGTCTGTTCGGGCTTGATTTATAAGGTTAATTGTTTTAAAATTAAGGTATAGCCCTGTTTGCGGGCGGGAGGTTTTATGAAAAAGATTTCAAAATTGTTTGCATTTTTAATATGTTTGTCTGCATCTTGTGGAGTTTTTGCCGCACAGAGTTTCTCCGAGGTTAAAAACGGCAGTGTTTCCGAAACGGTCGCGGCTGCCCTCAGTGCGGCCAAAGCTTCGGCTGCCTCAGTTCCTTCTTCTCAGTATACTGTCTCTTCTTCATTAATAAAAGATATTACCGACGCCGATTTTAATAAGGAAGTCTTAAATTACAAAGGGGTGGTTTTGGTAGATTTTTGGCAAATTGGGTGTAACCCTTGCAAAAATATGCTTGCTTTAATTGAAAAGGTCGCCAAAGACTATAAAGGCAAAGTAAAATTCGTTAAGATGCGTGAGGATGTTTCCCAAGAAACTATTGACAGATATGAAATCCCTTCATCATATCCTTTTGTAGTTTTCTTTAAAAACGGAAAAGTAGAAGGCCATATAAGAGATTTTAAACCCTCATATGAAAGCAATATCCGCAATGCCCTTCAGAGCTTATTATAAAAGGCTTCTTTCCAAATATATATTTTAAGGACCTAGGCCCAAAATAGGTCCTATTGCCCTTGTGTAAGCGTTAATTATCTTCTAATATTTTATAAAAGCCGTTGATTTTTGTTTTATAAGGAGGCAGACCGAGCAGGACTTAATGGGATAACCATACCCCATTTGACGACATCGCTTTAAGATATGCCGGCTTTTCTTGCATATGATTACCGTGTTTTTAAGCCATAAAAATTACGATTAGCTAATGAGAGGCATTATTATGAGAAAGTTCCTGTTTTGTTTAACTCTGTTGTTCTTACCGTTGTTTTTGTCTGCCCAAGGTAAACTGGCTGCGGAAGGCGCCAAAGCGGTTAAAGGCGGCAAAAGCGCTCTTTCCCTTACCAAAAAAGTAAAACTTCCGCGCGGCGCATCAAAACCCGTAAAATATGTAAAAGTAGCCTCATCCACGAAAAAACTTTCCGAACTGGGGTTTACGGGCCCCGCATTTGCCGCAAGTCTTGAAAGAAATGCAAGAGTTTCCGAATTTCTCGACAGGGCTATTAACGCCAAAAGGATTGAGTCCGAACTAGCCGCGCTTAATTATAACCGCACTTTGGTGCCAATGCTCGCCAATCCCGCGGAAGCTTGGGGTTCTTACGGACGGATTAAAGGAATAGCTCGTATTGCCAAAAGCGACCCTAACATTATACGTCTTCAGCCCGCTTGGCACTCTATATGGAAATCGCAAGGTTTCAACGGCGCGCATCATATAATGAATCAATACGCGATAAAACAAATTTGGCATACTTCGCCTTATGCCGGTCATATAGATTTCGGCTTGGTGACAAGAGATGCGCCCGCTATGTTTCATCCCTTCCACGGAAAGCCGGCTTTCGGTTATGTTTTTCACAATCCGGAAGTACAGGTTTCTTTGTATATGAGAGGCGGGGTAAAAGCCGTAATGGAAAATCAGCTTATGCAGATTAATGCGATTAATATTGAATACGGCCTTCCGCAGCTTTCGGAAACTTTCCTCCAAAATACTATGAGGCGCGCCAAAAGTTGGGCCAAGGACTATAAATTAAGATGGCAATAATAAAATAATTTTGAAAAAGAAGAATTATTTTGTTATAATCTATATATAAAATTTAAGCAGTCGCGCGGGTGGCGGAATTGGTATACGCGTGCGTTTGAGGGGCGCATGCCTTACGGCTTGGGGGTTCGAGTCCCCCCCCGCGCAGGAAGATTTATTAAATAAGATGTGCCTTTTAGGGCGCATCTTTTTTTGTGTTTTATGGAACTTCCGGCCTGTATGGGGGATGTAAAGGCTTTAGCGTTAAACAAGATAGAAAAACTCCTTTTGCATAAAAGGTTGTACGTGCGGACAAGCACTTTGCAAAAGGAGTTTTTTGTTATTTTAATTCTTCTAAAATTTCGGCTTCTTCTTCCTCGGTTTCGGTCGGCGCGGCTTTTTGGGGCTTTGCCGATTGCGGGGCCGCTTGGGCTGCGGCGAGCTGCTTTCCTATTTTATTGACACGCCTTTGCGCCTTAGTAGCGTAGGCGTCAGCGGGATAGCTTACGATAAGCTTTTGATACAATTCTTTTGCTTTTTGATAATTTGCCAGCTTCTCGTTAATCATACCGGCTTCATACAAAGCTTTGGGCGTTTGCGCGGAAGAAGGATATTGCGCGATAATTTCCTCATAGGCTTTAAGTTCGCCGTAGTCGTCTTTAAGTTTATCGGAGTAAATCCCCGCCGCAAGCAATTTGCAATTTACGAATTTATTTTCGTCTTTGGCAAAAAGCTTTGCGGTTTTGTTTAGGGTATCCGTTGCTCCGGCGTAATCTTTCAGCTTTTTGTTTTGCAAATCGGCTTTATAAAGTAAAGCTTCATAAGCTTTTGTACGTTGGCCGATTTTAAGGTAAGCTTCAGCCGCTTTTGTAATATTTTCCACAGCGGAAGTATAATCGCGTTGGTTGTCATTCATTATCGCGATATGGTTATATGTAGTGGCTATTTCTATCGAGTTGGGAAAATTCTTTATAACCCCGTTGTAATAATACGCGGCCTGATTATAATCTTTAAGCTCGCCGGCGTAAATATCGCCGAGCATTCTTAAAGAAGCGGCTTTGTATTTTGTGGAAGGATAAATATCGTAAACTTTTTGATATTGCATTATCGCCGCTTGATAATTTTTATTAAAGCGTTCCAAATCGCCAAGCATAAGTTCCATTTTATCTTTGTTGCCGTATACGGGGAAGCGCGCGAAGAAGCTTCTGTATTCGGCGTTTAAAGGTTCGTAAGAGCCCTTAATTTCCAATTTGGTGGCGGAAGAAAGGAACTCCGCCATTCTGGCGTCGGAATCTTTCGGTACGGATTTTATAGCGTAAGCTTTCTTTAAAGCTTCCCTTTCGGATTTCGGCATATTTTCCGTTACGGTATTAAATAAAGCCGCTGCCTGCGGAGCATTGACGGAATTCGGAAATTCATATTTATGCCTGAGAAGCGTTACGAAAGCGGCCGGATATTTTTTTATCCTTACTTCCGTCCCGGCTTTAAGAACCAAAGCGTCGTCGGCCCCGGGCAAAGAATAATTTTTATCCAGCCAAGCGCTTAATTGATGGTCAAGGCTTTCAAGCAGTTTTTTATCTTCGCTTTGGGCTTGTTTTTTATAGAAGTTCAGTTCGGACAATGCGCTTTGCGCCGATAAATCCGCGGCGCAAAACAGGAATGCGGCCAATAAAAGAATATATTTTATCTTTGTCATCAAAATTACCTGTAATTAGTAAATTGCAGTTCAAGGCCGAAGTCCTTGCCTTTTAAAAGAGCTATTGTCTGCTGCAAAGCGTCTTTCGAGGCCGAGCTGACCCTAAGTTGATCGCCTTGTATCGAGGCCGAAACTTTCAGCTTGTTTTCTTTTATAAGTTTGGTCATTTCTTTGGCTTTGTCGGCCGGTATGCCTTGCTGTATTTTAACTTCCTGCTTGGCTGTTCCGCCTAAAGCGGCTTCTATTTTCTGCGGCTGAAAGTTCTTTAAAGCCACTCCTTTTTTTGCAAGCCTCGTCAAAAGGATATCATATAAAGCTTTAACTTTATATTCGTCCGCGCAGCTGATTTTTATTAAATTTTCCTTGGATACAAGTTCCAAATTAGGGTTGGAACCTTTAAAATCGTATCTGTTGGTAACTTCTTTTTTTGCTACGCTGATAGCCTCTTCAATTAAATTTAAATCTACTTTTGATACTACGTCAAAAGAAAAATCCGCCATAAAAGCACCTCCGTATGGTTCTATTATAGTATTTTAATCCGCTTTTTAACAGGCGCGTGCGCGCGCGTTTTCGTTTGCTTTAAAATATTTTAAAATGTAGAATGGATTTATAAAATTATCGTAAAGGAGAGTTCATCAATGGCATATATTGCTGCTTTAATCGGCGTAGTCTTGTTTATTGCAATAGCCTACGTTTTCAGTTCCAACAGAAAAGCTATCAACTGGCGTACGATTTTGTGGGCTTTCGGCCTGCAAGTCGTTTTTGGCGTTCTAATTTTAAAGACTTCAGCCGGTGTTGCGGTCTTTGATTATTTAAACGACGCCATATTGAAAGTTCTTGACTTCCAAAAAGCCGGTGCGGAAATGGTGTTCGGCGGTTTGGCAAGCCAGGAAAAATTCGGTTATATCTTTGCTTTCCAGGTTATACCGACGATTGTTTTCTTCTCTGCCTTGATGTCTCTTCTGTATTATTTGGGCATAATGCAAAAAGTCGTTTATGTGTTTGCTTTGGTGCTTGGCAAGCTTTGCAAACTCTCAGGTGCGGAAAGTTTAAGCGCGGCGGCCAACATTTTCGTAGGTCAGACGGAAGCCCCGCTTTTAATTAAGCCTTACGTCGAAAAAATGACTAAGTCCGAACTTATGTGCGTTATGACGGGCGGTATGGCTACCGTTGCGGGCGGCGTGCTTGCGGCTTATATCATAATGCTTAAAGATACCGTCCCCGGCATAGCGGGCCACCTTATGGCCGCCAGCGTTATGGGCGCACCGGCCGGCGTAATGTTTGCGAAATTGTTGGTTCCCGAAACGGAAAAACCGGTAACTCTGGGCGTTGCCAAAATTGACTATAAAGACCCCAGCGCAAACGTGCTTGACGCGATTTCAAACGGCACTTCCACCGGCTTGCAGCTTGCTTTAAACGTTGCGGCTATGCTTATCGCTTTTACGGCTTTAATCGCTTTGTGCAGCGGCATAGTGGAATGGGTTACGGGCTGGTTCTTGGCTAAAGCTTTAACCATTGAACAGATTTTCGGTTATGTTTTTTCTCCTTTCGCTTGGCTTATGGGCGTACCCCCCAACGAAATGGTTTTGGCCGGTCAGCTTGTGGGGGAAAAGACGGTCCTCAACGAGTTTGTGGCTTACGCCAACTTCTCATCTATCCTTAACGCCGGTACCATTGAGATGAGCTTAAGAACTAAAGTGATTTTAAGCTACTCGCTCTGCGGTTTTGCAAACTTCTCTTCCATCGGTATACAAATCGGCGGAATCGGGGCTATCGCTCCTTCCAGAAGGGCCGATCTTTCCCGCTTGGGCTTCAGGGCTTTGCTTGCCGGTTTGCTTGCGAGCTGCCTTAGGGGTATTATAGCGGGCATTTTGGTTCACTAAGTTCTTTCCATTAATAAAAAATCCCCCGGCTCTAAACCGGGGGATTTTTGTTGTCGGGATTTTCAAAGGCTATTTCAGCAAGGCTTCCTTTAAACTTTCGCTTACGGTCGGGTGGGCGAAGATAACCTTACCCGCCTCTTTTGCTTTTATTTTAAAAGACATTGCCATTAACGGGATATGTATCATTTCTCCCGCTCCGGGGCCGACTAGCTGCGCGCCCAAAATAAGTCCGGTTTCTTCGTCTTCAATAATCTGGGCGAAGCCTTCCGTTTCACCTTGCGCTACGGCCCTTCCGTTCGCTAGCATAAAACTTTTTTTGGCTCGTGCCTTATATCCTTGGGCGAGGGCTTTTTTTAAAGTCAGCCCGACGGAAGCGGCTTCTGGCCAAGTGTAGATTGCGCTTGGCACAAGGCTGTTGTCGTATTCGCCGGGCAGCCCCATAATATTTAAAGCGGCCGCTTCGCCCTGCGCGGTGGCTGCGTGCGCCAACTGGCAGAGGCGGTTTATATCCCCCGCGGCGTAAATATTCTCTTTAACCTGCATAGTTTTGGAATTTACTTTTATGCCTTTTGCGTCATATTCAACGCCTGCGGCTTCCAAATTAAGGTTTTGAAAATCAGGCGTTCTGCCTACGGCCGCCAACACTAAATCCGCTTCAAGAGTTTGGCCGCCGGCCAAATGTATTTTTTTGACGCCGTTTTCCACGGTCATATCTTCGGCTGAAGTTGAAGTAAATATTTTAATACCGCGCTTTTCAAAAGACATCTTCAAAACTCTTGTAATACTTTCGTCTTCAAGCGGGAGTATGCTTGGGGCAAGTTCGACTATTGTTGTTTGTACACCCAAAGCGTTGAATATACAGGCAAATTCGCAGCCGATTACCCCGCCGCCTATTATTACTGCGCGCTTTGGCAGTTCCGTAATCGTAAAAATATTGCTATTGTCGTAAAGGTGTTCTTTGTATTTATTAAACGGCGGCGGATAAAACGCTTTTGAACCCGTCGCTATTATAACGGCGTCAAAAGTTTTTTCTTCCCCGTTGACTTTTACGGAATTGGGCGAAGTGAATGAGGCCTCCCCTTCAATATAATTTACTTTTGCCGCTTTAAACAAGGCTAACACTCCTCTTTGCAGTTTGTCTACCGCGGCTTGCCTGCGCGCCTGTATTTTGGAAAAGTCAAAAGAATTAAAAAATGCGTCGCCCGCTTCCGGGTTTGAGGAGAGAGCTTTTGCTTCTTTAACGGTATAAAATCTGTGTGCTGCGTCCAATAAAGATTTAGAAGGTATGCATCCGCAGTTTAAGCAAACTCCGCCGGCTTTGTTTTTTTCAACGACGGTAACTTCCGCCCCGAGTGCGGCCAATTTCAGCGCGGCGGGATATCCGGCCGGGCCTGAACCTATAACCAAAACTTTTTTACTCATAAATCCCCCGTTTAAAATATTTTATGATAAAAGTATATAATATTTATATGGAAAAACCCTCTTACAGCGGCCACAGAGCCAGATTAAGAAAGCGATTTGAAAACGCCGGGCTTTCTTCTTTTTTGGAGCACGAAATCCTTGAGCTTTTGCTTACTTACGCCATAAGCCGCAAGGATACCAAGCCTTTGGCTTGGGCTTTGCTTAAAAAATTCGGCTCTTTAGGTTCCGTATTGGACGCCACCCCCGCCGAGCTTAGCGAAGTACCAGGCATAGGCAGGCAGAGCGCATTATTTATCAAACTTGTAAGGGAGGTTATGCGTTTTTATTTCTTGGAGGAAGTCAAAAAACGCAAGGAAATCACAACGCCGGAAAATGTCGTAGACTTCTGCCGGGCCTCTTTGCAAGGGGAGCCTAACGAAGTCTTTGAAGTCATTTATCTTACCACCCGCAATACGGTTATAGGCGTTGAACGTATTTCCATCGGCACGATAGACAGAGCCAGCATATCCCCGCGGAAAATAATAGAACAGGCTTTAAAACGCCGCGCCGCCGCTTTAATTTTTGTGCACAATCATCCTTCCGGCGAGCCTGATCCTTCCGCCGAAGACAGAGCCCTTACCGAAACGCTTTCGCACATAGCCGCGCCTTTGGGAATAGCGGTTTTGGATCACATCGTTGTGGGCAAAGGCAAATTCTTTAGTATAAGGGCAAACAGTTTTATAAAAACCAAAAAGGAGAAAGTATGACTACTTTGCTTAAGCAGGTGCTTAAACATCAAGTATATCCGGCTATGGGCTGTACAGAGCCTGTTTCCGTTGCGCTTTGCGCCGCCAACGCTTCGGCTTTGCATAAAGGGCCTATAAAGAAAGCAGTAGTTGGGGTGGATTCCGCCACTTTCAAAAACGGCTTGGGCGTAAGAATCCCCAATACTAACGGCGAAAAGGGCAATCTTCTGGCGGCGGCTTTGGGGCTTTTGACGGCAAAACCGAAGCTCGGTATGGAAATACTTAAAGGAGTATCTGCCTCCGTTTTGCGAAAAGCCAAAAAAATGCTTGCCGATAAAGCCGTAACCATAAAAGTAAAGAATCAAAAAGGTTTTTATATAAAGACGGAAATACTGTTTGAAGACGGATATAAAACCAAGGCCGTAATAAGCGGATGTCATACGGCGGTAACTTATCTTGAAGACAACGGCCGCGTGCTTATAGACGCCAAGCCGGAAGTTAAAACCGGCAAAAGCGAAGGGAATTTTAAGAAGCTTTTGGCTAAATCTTCTTTGGCGGATTTGGTGCGTGAAGCACAAAACGCGGACGAAGAAGATTTGGCTTATATTAAAGAAGGCGCTTTAATGAATTTGGCCGCGGCCAAAAAGGGGGCGAATCTTAAAAAAGTGGGTTTTTATTTAAGCGAATTGGTAAAACTGCGAATGCTTGATAAGAACCTTATAAATTCCGCCAAGATATTGGCTTCCCAAGCGGCTGATGCCCGTATGGACGGTATAGCAGTCCCGGTTATGAGCAGCGGCGAGAGCGGCAATCAGGGCATAGTGGCGGTACTTGTTCCTTATCACGTCGGGAAATGCCTGAAAATTAAAGAAGAAACTATTTTGCGCAGTATAGCTCTTTCCCATTTGCTTAACGGTTATGTAAAAGCTTTTACGGGCGATTTGGCCCCTATCTGCGGCTGTGCGATAGCCGCCGGCGTCGGGGCTTCCGCCGCGATAGTTTACCAGCAAAAAGGCGCAGACTTAAAAGCCATAACTTTAGCCATAAACAATATTATAAGCGATATCGGCGGTATGCTTTGCGACGGCGCAAAAAGCGGATGCGCTTTAAAAGTGGTAAGTTCCGTAGATTCCGCTTTGAGGGCGGCTTTTATGGGGGTAAATCATTACGGGATAACGGAAGTGGAGGGCTTTATCGGCAAAACCGCCGAAGCTACCATACAGAACTTAAGCCGTATTTCCACGGTCGGTATGGTTAAAGTGGATACCACCATTGTAGACATAATGAAGAGCAAAACCAAATAATTATGAATATCTCCGTTATATTAGTTCGCCCGAGAAACCCGCAGAACATAGGTGCGGCCGCGCGGGCTATGGGCAATTTCGGCCTTAGCGATTTAAGGGTTGTTGACCCTTATGAGCCAACTTGGCGGGAAGCCGTCTCCGCTGTTGGGGCGTATGAAATACTGCACAATGCCAAATTATACTCTTCTTTAAAAGAAGCCCTTTTCGACGCCGATTTGATTTTGGCAACCACAGCTTTGAAAAACCGAAAAATCAATCAGGCAATAGCCTCCCTGCCCGATATAAGAACATATTTGGAAGAGAGCGACGCTGAAAACTGCGCGATAATTTTCGGCCCGGAAAAGACGGGCCTTTCGGCGGAAGATATTTCTTTGGCGCACTGCGTGCTTAATATCCCCACTACCGCAAAAGTGCCTTCAATAAATTTGGCGCAGGCGGTTATTTTGTGCTGTTACGAACTTTCCAAAACGGAAAGTTCCGCACGGAAGGCAAAATTCAAAAAACCTTCTTTTAAAGAAGTGGAAATAGTGCAAAATAATGTGGAAAAGATGTCGGCTTTGCTTGATTTGCCGCCGGTATTGGGGGAGAAAGTCCGCGCCCGCCGTTTGGCGGAATTGGCCTCAAAGCGTATGTTGGACAAGGAAGATTTATTTTTTATAAATTCAATAGTAAACAAGATAATTTCAAAATTAGAGGAGTAATTTATGAAATATTTTTTAGTTTTTGTCCTTTTGGGTTTGTCTTTGGCCTCTTTTTGCCAAGAGGGGGACGAGCCGATTAAAAATGCTTCCGAAACGGAACAACCCGCCGCAGTATCATCTCAAATGCCGATAAAAGAGCCTTCCCTTGAAGAGTTTTTGAAACGCCAGGAAGAACTTTGGCTTCAGGAAAAGAAAAATTTAAAAGGGGAAGAAGCTTCCTCCTCAAGCGTAACCCTGCCTCCGCCGTCGGTTTTGACGGAGGAAGTTCAATCCGCAGAGGAAGAAGAAAAAAACGTCAAAACACCCCCGGAACCTAAAAAAGCGAATCAAATGTCCGCGCCTCGCAAAAAACAAAGCGGAGTTTCGTCTTTGCCGCAAAGCGTTTTAGAGCCTGAGGGGGAAACGCCGTCCGCTTCGGAACAAAAAACTGCGGAAGAAAGCTCTCCCGAAGAAAAAAATAATTGGCCCGCTTTCTTTAAAGGATGCGTTTTCGGCCTGCTTCTTGCCGCGGGCGTTTGGCTTCTGTCAAAGTACCAATAATATGTTAAAATAGTATTAATAACGTCGCAGACAGGAGCTTTTATGCCGAAAAATATTCTAGTAATCAACCCCGGTTCCACTTCCGACGATATCGGCTTTTACAGAGGTTTAAGGCCGGTTTTTGAAGTGAAACTTGAGTATTCACCTAAAGATCTTGCCCCCTATGCGAACAGAAATGTGGCCGAAATGGCCCCGATGAAAAAGAATCTTATTTTATCTTACCTTAAGAAAAATCATATAGATTTGAAAGAAATAGACGTAGTGATGGGCAGAGGCGGGCTTACCAAACATACCGAAGGCGGCACTTTTTACGTCAATGACGCTATGCTTGCCGATTTGAAAAAGGGTTATTTGGGCGTACATCCCTGCAATTTGGGCGGGATACTGGCTAAGGCTATTGCGGACGAAGCCGGCTGTCCAGCTTTGATAAGCGATCCGGAAGTCGTCAATGAAATGTGGCCCGAAGCCCAATACACCGGTATGCCGGAACTGCACAGAATACCGATTTTCCACGCTTTAAGCCAAAGGCGCGTAGCGATACATACGGCAAAGCAGCTCGGCAAGAGATACGAGGACTGCCGTTTTGTTATAATGCACGCGGGCGGCGGGGTTACCTTCGGGCTTCATATAAACGGCAAGGTTGTTGACGTAAATAACGGCCTTGACGGAGAAGGCCCGATGACTCCTCAGCGTTCCGGCACTTTGCCTACCGGCAATTTTATGCGCCTTTGTTACAGCGGCAAGTATACTTTGCCGGAAATGGCCCTTAAAGTAAAAGGGCACGGCGGTGTATGCGCTTATTGCGGCACGCATGACATTAAAGCTATAATGCGTTTTATCGAAACGGGCGAAAAGGAAGAAAATTCCCCCATAACCTGCACTCGGGAAAAGGCCAAAGAAGTAATAGACGCTATGATATATCAAATGTCCAAATACGCCGCTTATACGGCCGCGCCCGCTGAAGGCAATTTGGACGCGGTGGTGCTTACCGGAGCGGTTATGTACAGCGAATACATAAGGGAAACGCTTAAAAAGAAAGTCGCTTGGCTTGCGCCTGTGTTCGTCTATCCCGGCAGCGACGAAAAAGCCGCTTTGAAAGAAGCCGCATTGCGCGCGCTTGAAAACCCTTCGTTAATTAAAGAGTATAAATAAGGAGATTAGAATGAAATTTAACAGCTTCTCACAGCTTATTGATATGGTAAAAGGCCAGTCCAACCGCGTAGTCGTGCCCGGCGCGAATAACGCCGAAGCCCTTACCGCGATTAAAATGGCCGATGACAAAGGCTTGATATCCGGCGGCATTTTGATAGGGCCGGTGGAACTCGTCAAAAAAATGATGGCGGAAGTCGGCTTGGCGGAAGACAAATTTGAATTTATTGAATGCACCGACGTCCCGACTATGTGCAATTTGGCCGTTGAACAAATCGCCAAAGGCAAGGGCGACTTTTTGGTAAAAGGCCTTGTAGACACGAAATACTATATGAAAGCTATTTTAAACAAGGAAATGGGCCTTGTTCCGCAAGGCGCGCTTTTAACGCATTTCGTTTTGTTCAAAACCGATAATTTCCATAAAATGTTTGCCGTTACGGATTCGGCCGTTTTAATCAGCCCCACTTTGGAACAAAAAGCCAAAGCCATTAACAATGCCGTAACCGTTTTAAGAAAACTCGGCGTTGAAAGACCGAAGGTCGCCGTAGTTTGCCCCGTTGAAAAAGTGAACGAAAAAATCCCGTCAACGGTTGACGCTCAGGCTTTGGTTCAAATGAACAAAGACGGCTTAATCCCCAACTGCGTTGTTGAAGGCCCTTATGATATGTATATAACCTTCTCCAAAGAACGCGCGGCGGAAAAGGGCATTGCCAACGCGGAAGTTCCCGGCGATGCCGATCTTATCATCCTTCCGGATTTGGATGCGGCCAACCCGCTTTACAAAGCTTTGGCTTTCTTCGCCAAAGGTGTTGAAGCGGCCACTATTTTGGCCGGCCCGAATATCCCGGTAATACTGCCTTCAAGGGCGGATCATCCTTCGGTAAAGCTTAACGCGATTGCGCTTTGCTCTTATCTTAAAGACCAAAAATAAAGTTTAAAGGGGGCTTAACCGCCCCCTTTTATCAATAATAAAATGCAAGGCTTTTTTAAGAATATTACGGAATATATAAAGTGCCGTCCGCTTTTGCGGGACGCGCTGCTTTATTTGCCTATTTTCTTAATAGTATGTTTGTTTGTCTTGCACGGTGTTAACAAGCATAAAGAATCCGTTGAAGCGGCAAACCGCCAGCAGGAAATTATCTTTAAAAAGTACGAAGGCAATTTAAAAAAGCATATTTCCATACCTTTGCAGGAAGCCGGCCTTTCCAAAGAAAAGAGCCTGCAAATAGTAAATAAATTGGATACGGTTCTTAAAATGAACCGCCTTGCCCCGCGCGACAGATATCTGCTTACTTTGGACGAAGAAGGCAATTTTAAAATGCTTGTGGTTACCAAAGATTTTTCCCGTTATTATGTGGCTCAAAGCGGGGAGGGGCTTGTCGCCGGCATTATGGATATTTCCGTGGAAACGCGCCGGCGTTTTGCAAAAGGCGACATTGATTATACTTTGTTTAATTCTATGCAGGCTGAGGGCCTTAAGCCTTCTTTCATTTTGGATTTTACGGATATATTTTCCTGGGCGGTGGATTTTAATACGGAAACCAGAAACGGCGATAAATTCGCAATACTTTGGGAAGAAGATTTTACAAAAGCCGGCGATACTTTAAACGAAAGAATTTTAGCCGCATATTATGACGGCGGCGTTTCCGGCAAGAATTACGCCATACGTTTTGAAGACGAATTCTATGACGAAAACGGCAAATTTACCAAAAAGATGTTCTTGAAATCCCCGATAAGCGTCAGGGGCGTAAGGATATCTTCGCGTTTTTCCAAAGGCAGAATGCACCCTATTTTAAGGATAAGGCGCCCGCATTTAGGCATTGATTATGCCGCACCCTCAGGCACCCCGGTGGAAGCCGTTGCCGACGGTGTGGTGCGCTCTAAGGGCTGGAAGGGCGGTTTTGGCAACTATATGGAGGTATATCACCCCAATAATTATGTAACTTGTTACGGACATTTAAAAGGTTACGCAAAAGGGATTGCCAACGGTGTTAAAGTCAAACAAGGCCAAACCATAGCCTATGTCGGCTCGACGGGGCTTTCAACCGGGCCTCATTTGGATTTCAGGATAAGGCAGAACGGAAAATATTTTGATTTTCTGACGACCAAGAACAGAAGTTCGGCCTCGCGGGAAATTCCCTCTTCAAAAAAGGCGGAATTTAATACAATAAAAGATAAGTATTTGGAACTTCTTGAAAGCGGTCAAATTGAAAACGGCAAAAACTGATTTTAAAAATTATTTGGTAAGGATAAAATTATGAAAAAAGTGGTTCTTACAGGCGGGCCTGCAAGCGGAAAGACGACTGCTCTTTCCATCTTGAAGGAAGAATACGGTACGGATATAGAAGTAGCCGTAGAAGCGGCAACTTTGGTTTACGGCGGCGGTTTTCCAAGGAACGATAACAGCCCAAGGCATACATATCACGCCCAACGCATTATTTACGCCACCACCAAAGAGCTGGAATCATTGGCGGAAGAAGTGAACAAAAACGCAAAAATCGTTTTGTGCGACAGAGGTTCTTTGGACGGAGCGGTATATTGGCCTTACGGGGAGGAAGACTTCCTTAAAACTATGGGCACTACGATTAAGGACGAGTACGCCAATTACTACGCTGTAATACATATGTCGCCACCGAAAGAGGCTAAATATTATCAGAATACAAAAGTCAGGACGGAGAGTTTGGAAAGAGCCCTTGAAGTTGACGAAGCTATTTTAAAATTATGGTCGGGCCACCCAAGACACATAGTTATCCCGGAAAGCAACGACTATGTAAAAAAGGCCCTTATCGTAAGGAAAGCCATAAGAAAAATAATTAACGGAGAGATATAATCTATGGTGTTTGATTTTTTATTTAAAAAGAAAAAAGAAGAAGAGGAAAAAGCCGCGGCCGGCGTTCCTTCGGCTTCCTCGGAGAAAAAGGAAGAAAAAAAAGCCAAAAAAGAGGGGAAAAAAGAAACCATTGAAGAGAGAATAGAAAGGGAAATGCAAGCCTTGCCCTCTTTTATAAGAAATAAAATTAAAGATCCGTCAATAAAGCAAAAATTTATTGAGCTTGCCAAACGTATGGAAAAGGACGGCGTGGATATGAATTCCCCCAAGCAGATGAAAAAATGGGTAAAAGACCACGAAAAAGAACTTAAAAACGAACAGAACGGCAAGGTGGAAACGGTGGTAAAGGGGAAAGAACCCGGCAGAAACGATCCTTGCCCTTGCGGCAGCGGTAAGAAGTATAAAAAGTGCTGCGGAAGGTAAGAAGTTTATTTTTAGTGCTTAATCTGTTATAGCAGTTAAGCTGTAGAATTGAACACTCCCTCACAATTAGTGTGGGAGTGTTTTTGCGTTAGTAAATTTAAGTTAATTGAAATATAAGCTATAATGTTTTTATAAAAATAATCTTAGTAATTAGTAGTAATATAATTTGACTATAAAGGAAATATAAAATGAAAAAAATAGTATTTTTGATTTCATTGTGTATAACATTAACAGCCTGTGCCACACAAGGTGATTTGGTTGATTTAATTGAGCAAAAACGTAAAAAAACAGAGGTCGTGCAAGTTAATCAACAGGTTGAGATATTTGATAAATTCTGTAAATATGCATTATCCCAAGTAGATGGTATTTCTTTGGAAAATAAGGATACCTTTTTTAATTCAATAATAGAAGACTATAAAGAAAAAAGTATTATTATTAAAAATCCTTCTCAGAAAAATGCTATTTTAATTAGACAAATAGTAAATGATGTGTATGATAAAATGAGTAATATGATTGATTTGGTTCAAGGGATAAATGGGGGCGAAAATGCATTTTTTACAAATCCTAAATATGAAGATGGCTCTGGGGAGAAAAAGAAAATTCCTTGCATATATAATAGCCGTAGCTATTGCAAGTCTTTATTTTTAGACTCTAAATGTTATTTGGAATTAGAAAGTAAGACAAATAAAATTACGGAGTTATTAGAAGAGTTAGCCTCTGCACTGTATGATGTAGAAAAAAAAGAATTTGAGAAAAACTATGGGGAATATATGGGAGGAATAGAGCATTGTTATCCTGGATTGGGTGGAGGATGTTATACTCCATTCAAAAAAGGGGCTTTGTATTCCGTATGGGGAATAATAAGGCAGGTTCTGCCAGACGGGTCTAGTATGTTATTGGGAGGAGAACCAATGTATGGCTATATTTCTAATATGATAATGCTACGCACTAAGAAAGCTACCGACCATGTTAATGGCGAGCCAGTTTCTTTGCCTTATGTAAGATATATTGGCACTTTTACATATACTACGGTTATGGGTGGAAGCAATACGGTTCATTCTTTTAGAGAAGTAAAATTCTCTCCTAAAAGTGGAAAATACTTATTTTTCCCAAAGAGAAGATGTCCAACAGATAAAGAGTTGAATTCTTTAGTTCAAAATGGAAAATGGTCGGGCAATAAGAGTTGTAAATAATGCCTTTGTAGCCTTTTTTGTTGAAACAGCATTCTATTTATTAAATTTATAAATCAAGTTCCGCACTTTGAGTGCGAGCTACTTTTCACATTGTAGAAAAGTAGCCAAAAGGCTATGGCTTCAGAATCGGCTAAAATAATATTTCCAAGGCCATGGCGGCAACTCGTAAAAAAATAATAAATGCGAAAAGCCGTCTTTATTTTTTTACTCAAACGTGCCAGTCTGGCTCGGACACATCGCCATAATTGGCATTCTAAAAAATACTATTTTAACAGCGCCGATGATGTCGCCAAAAAACGACACAACGAAAAACCTGCGGTTTATAGACGCTCCTGATAGTGGCGTAAACAGCAAAAAGTATTTAAGTTTTTGTAGGTCAGGCGGGGCGCCCAGGCCCTGGGTTCTACCTGACAAGGTAAATACCTTATTAACGTCAGGCGTAGCCTGACCTACGATTATCTTTTACACGCTCACATACTCTCGGCTAGCACTTTTCCATATTTGGATAAATTTAAGTTTTTTCTTCATTCGGATACCTCGCTCGCTCCGCTCGCGTAGCTGCAAGTATACCTCAATCAGAATAAAACTTAAATTTCCCTCAAATCTGAAAAACCACGCCAGTCATATTCTCTCACGCTGTTTATTTTCGCGAAGATAAATTCTATTCAATAATAAACTGCTAACAGTAAAAAACTTACATAAAAAATTCTATTTTTAACATTTCTATATCTATACATACTCGGCTATAAAATTATTCCACAACTTTTAAAGCGTCAATGCAGGTCAGGCGTATCTTGACCTACGTTTGTTTTATGTATTTATAGTAGTTGTTGTATGGCGGCGTTAAGGCGCAGTTAACTTTCCTTTTTTTAGAATGCCAGAGCGGCGGATTGTGCGAATAAAAAATAACTGGCGGCAGTAAGCATTTAGTTATTTTTTATGAGTTGCCGCCGCGGCCTTAAAAAAGGGAAAGTTAGCCGATTTCGCAGCCTAGCTTTTTGCCTGCTTTTTAAGCGATGTAAAAAGCAGGATGCGCACAAGGCGCGTAAGTGTATATCTATAAAGAGAAATTCCTATTAATTAATGCGCTTTATGTAAGGCGAAAAATAAAACAGTTGACATTGTTTT
>JAQXJI010000027.1 GCA_029008615.1 Elusimicrobiota bacterium
AAAACAATGTCAACTGTTTTATTTTTCGCCTTACATAAAGCGCATTAATTAATAGGAATTTCTCTTTATAGATATACACTTACGCGCCTTGTGCGCATCCTGCTTTTTACATCGCTTAAAAAGCAGGCAAAAAGCTAGGCTCATAGCAAGTAAAATTTGATTTTTGTTTTTTGCGGGCAACTCACAAAAAAATAGCAAATATCGCTCATATTTTTTTTGTTCGGACAAAACCCGCAAAATAAAACAAAAATTTCCAAATTTTAACGACCTTGCAAATCGCCGAAACGACAAATACGTCAATGTAGGTCAGGATACGCCTGACCTACATTTGCGCTTTAAAAAGTTGTGGAATAATTTTACGGCCGAGTATGTATGGAAGCCGTAATAAAAGAGAAAGGAAACTATATTTTAGAAATGTATGTAAAAAATATTTAAAAACTTAAGCGGTATGCTTTTTGGGGCTAAGATGATTTTAACGCAGGGGAAGAAAATTTACTTTTCTCCCCCTGCGTTAAATTTAATTTCTCTATCCGTAAAATACTATTTAGTGCAGTTCAATCAAAACAACAAATTTCGGGGTTTCCAAAAGGAAAGTCCGCCCCAGCCGCAAAACTTATATTCTCGGAATAAATGCAAGTGCGATTTTTTTTGTAGCATTTGGTAAGCACATAATCGGGAATAACATTATCACCTTTTCGTTCTGCGGTGACATAATCATTGTTCAGAGCGATATGATAAGAGCCGACTTCAGTCGACTGATTAGGAAAACCCGGAATGGCGGCTTCAAGTTGGGCAAAATTGGATGCATAATTACCTTCGTGATTATCAGCATATACATTTTGGAAATTGGCAATTAGAGAAAGCAAATCGTCCATTCTTTTAGCCTCGGCGAATTCGTCTTTGGAGTTTTCAGGATTTACCGTAGTTACCCTATTGCCCAAACTCTGCAGGTCTGCGGCGGAAGAAGCATACTTAAAAGCAAACATCGCTACAAATAAACCTGCTAAAAACATTATTATATAAGGCAAAAGCGTACCGAATATAGCCAAACAAATGAACCAAGGTTTAGCAGGAGGAAGCGGAGCCAAATCTTCGGGCGAGGCGTTTTTGTCTATTACCAAACAGCCTGACATTTTATCGTGCAGAGCCTGCTTTCTTACTGTAAATCCGGCCATAGCATAGCCGATGTTAAGAGTCAAACCGGAGATTATTTTGCCCAAATTACGGCCGAACGACGTCCAAAAGCCAACTCTTCCGCCGGAAAGATCCGTAACTTTTATACCCAAAGCGAGTTTGCCCGGCGTCGCCTGCAAAGACGAACTTTCAAACAAAGGCCAGTATAAAAAAGTTGCCGCTACGGCAAAAAACATAATGGGCAATATCTTTGATATTTGCGGTTCAGATTGACCGGTAAAATCATACCCGATCAAAACCATAAATATACCCATTAATATATTAACAAGAATATTGTCAATAATCAAAGCTGCAAATCTTTTCCAAAAACCTGCGTACATAAATCCTCCCGCCAAATAATTTTTAATAACACATCGGGGATAGCCCGGTGATTTTTATTTCTTAATTATATCATTTTTAATATATATTTATTTCTTTAGCGGCTGTAGATATTTGCCCCCTCAATTAACCGAAACTCAAAAGAACAAGCCGCAAACGACAAAAGATGCTTTACGGCAAGATGCCGAATTAAGTTCGGCATAACGTCAAAAAATAATTGTGAAAAAATACAACCGGCGTGATTTTTCAGATTTGTGGGAAACTGCTAGCAATAATAGCACAACTTAGCCCAAGAAAAAGCCCCTACTTAATCTGCAAGGAAAGAGAATACAAATCCTCAACCTCCGTAACGCCGCCCCCCTTAACAGGTTCCCTCATAACGGGGACAAAAATCTTCTTCATACCGAGCCTTACGGCTTCATCAACGCGTCTTTCCATCATATAAGCCGGGGCGGCCTGCCCCAATATGCCGATTTCCCCTATAAATACAAAGTTACCCGGCAAAGCTTTATCGCGGGCGGAACTTATCACAGCCGCGCAAATAGCCATATCAAGCGCGGGATCGGAAACTTTAGAACCGCCCGCCAAACTGACGTAGACGTCTTTTGTTTCCAAATTAATATTTACGTGCTTTTCCAAAGCGGCCAAAAGCATTTGACAGCGGTTCAAATCAATGCCCGTGGCAATACGCCTTGGGAATGGATAATGCGTCGGGCTTACAAGGGCTTGGACTTCCGTCAAAATAGGGCGGGAACCTTCCGTAACCACGCTGAAAGCGCGGCCCGTCATAGCTTTGCTTCTTGAAGTTTGGGAGAAATACGCGCTTGCGTCTTCCACGTCTTCAAGGCCGTGCGGGCCCATTTTAAAAAGAGCCGTTTCCGAAGTGGAACCGAAACGGTTTTTATGAGCGCGAAGCATTCTTAACACATTGTCGCGTTCCGTATCAAAATAGAGCACGCTGTCGACCATATGTTCCAAAACTTTCGGGCCCGCCAAAGCACCGTCTTTGGTAACGTGGCCCAAGATAAAAACTATTATTCCCTTAGGTTTGGCAAGCCGCAAAATTTCAGCCGCGCTTTCCCTAACCTGCCCTATTGTTCCTGCGGAAGAGCTGAACTCCGGATGATAAACCGTCTGTATGGAATCGATTATAAGAACCTGCGGTTTGGCTTCCTCGACGGCTTTTACGATATTTTCTATATTCGTTTCCGAAAGCAGCGTAATATTATCGCCCTTAACTTTCAGCCTGGCCGCGCGGCCCGCTATCTGTGAGGAGGATTCCTCCCCCGAAACATATAAAACTTTTTTGCTCTGCGCCAAATTACCGGCAAGTTGAAGCATTAAGGTGCTTTTGCCGATACCGGGTGCGCCGGCAAGCAGTATCAACTGCCCTTCCACCAAACCGCCGCAGGTAAGGCGGTCAAATTCCTTAATGCCGGTGGGCAAGCGTTTTAAATCTTGGATATTGGCGTCTTTCAGGCTTGTCATTTCCGACGAAAAATCCGTAAAGGATTTCCGCGCCGCTTTGGCGGTTTTACTTTCTTGTTGGACGACTTCCTCCGCCATACTGTTCCAAGAGGAACAATCCGGGCATTGGCCCAGCCATTTGGCTGAAGTATATCCGCATTTTTGACAGGTGTAAACCGTTTTAAATTTCATAATTATTTAGCCAAAGTAGCCAAGCCCAAAAGCGAAGCCAGCTCTTTATCTTCAAAAGAAAGTGTGCCGGTAAGCTGTAAAGCGCGGGCATCCTTTTCAAGCATTTCATTGTATCTTATGCCAACGCCTATGTTTTTGGTTACAAATGTTCTTGCGCCTATAGCGGCTTTGGGTTTATCAAAAAGTTTATTGTTGATTACGCGTTTGCGGGCGAAGTCCGTAACTTCCCCGTAGACGTTAAATTCTCTTATGGGCAAAACTTCGGATTTATAGAAAGGTTTAAGCGCCAAAGCGCCGCCGCCCGCGCCCCTTATCATACCGACTTGCAAATCCGCCCATTTATTATAAAGGCCCAAGCGCGCGTCGATTTGGTTCGGCTTTTCGCGATAATCTTTACTGTCTTTAGGTTCATTGTCGCGGTTGCCTAAATCGGAAATACCGGCCCTGTAATAAGTAAAACCGTTCGCCGGAACAAATTTGATTGCCAAATCCGATTCCGTCAAATTGCCGTTTGGCTGATATCTGGCGTCATATTCCCAGAAAATGCGGAACTTTGCCATTTTGCCGATAAATTGTTTTGCGTCTTCGCTGACTTGGCGGACATTAGCCAATGTTGTTTGTACGTCGGTCTTCATTTGCTCATCTTGAACCAAAGCGGTAAAAAGGCCGTTGCCGTCATCGATTTTTGCCATAAGTTCTTTTGAGGCTTTCGTCAGCTCGCTTACGTCCTGCATTGAAGAGGAAAGATAAGGCCTTAAGGAAAAAACAAGTTCGTTTAAATTGCCCGATAACATTCTTAAATTTTCAAGCGTGGCGTTTAGGTCGTCGGCAAATTTGCCGTTGGCTGCAATTCCGGAAGCCAAATTGTTTATGGTGGACATAGTTTCGGCCAGCATATCGGTTACGGAAGCCATACTCGCACCTTCCACGCTGTCGCCCGCCGCTAAAATACCGCTGACGGGAGAGCCTTGGTCTATCTGCAAAAAATTAGTGCCGATAATGCTTGTGGCGGCGATAGAAAATTTGGAATTTTTATAAACCTCAACTCCGTCGTTTAAGCGCACAACGGCCACTACGCGCGGGCCGTCCAGTTTAAGTTCTTTAACCTTGCCGACTTCAACGCCGTTAAGCCTTACTATTGATTTTGCGGGCAGCCCCGAAACATTTTTAAAGTAAACATTAATATCAAAACCTTTAGATACCGTAAAATTGCCGAGCATATAAACGGAAAAGCCCAAAAGAACTAAACCGAAAAACGTAAAGAGGCCTACTTTTGTTTCTGATGTCATAATTAAATTATACCTTTTATATAAAATTCTTAAGGGCAAAGATTCCCCCTTTAGCTCCTTATTTGCATTTGTATCGGGCCTTTGCTGCTGCCCTCAATAAATTGTTTGACGTATGGATTATCCGTCTTTTTAAATTCCGCCGTGCTTGCGGCCAGTTTTACTTTGCCCTCGTAAAGCATAGCCATAGTGTCAGAAATTTCAAAGGCTGATTTCATATCGTGCGTAATCACTACCGAAGTTACGCCAAGCTTATGCTTAAGATTAACGATAAGCTCGCTGATAATCTCCGACATTATCGGGTCAAGCCCGCTGGTCGGTTCGTCATACAAAATAACTTTGGGGCTGGTTGCCAAAACGCGCGCAAGAGAAACGCGCTTCTTCATACCGCCGGAAAGTTCCGAAGGTTTAAGGTTCTCAATATCTTTCAGGCCAACCAAAGCAAGCTTTTCTTTGGCGATTTTGGCGTAATCGGCTTTTGGCACATCGGTAAGATATTTAAGACCGAAAGTTACATTTTCCCCAACGGTAAGGGAATCAAACAAAGCTCCTTCCTGAAACAAATAACCGAAACTCCGCCTTAAATCGGCAAGTTCCACAGCTTTTTTGATATGGGTAATATCCTTACCGTTGACGAGTATTTCCCCGCCGTCCGGTTCAAGCAGGCGGATAATACACTTTATCAAAGTGCTTTTGCCGGTACCGCTGCCGCCGATTATGGTGGTAACCTCTCCGTCTTTTATGTCAAGATTGACACCGCGCAGGATATGTTTGCTGCCGAAATATTTTTTTAAATTTCTTATCTTTATCATCTATATACCCAAAGCGTTTAGAATCGCCGTAAAGAAATAGTCCAAAACCAAAATCATTACCATACTTACGACCACGGCCTGCGTTGTGGATTTGCCGACGCCTTCAGCGCCGCCCCTGGTATAAAGCCCTTTATAGCAACAGACCACACCTATCATAAAAGCGAAAAATATGGATTTTATGAAACCGTGCATTAAGTCGTCCACGCCAATAAAAGTAGTTATATCTTCAACATAAGTATATGAAGAAACCCCCAAACCGTGAACGCTTACCAAATAACCGCCGAACATCCCCGTAACATTGGCAAACAAAGTAAGTATCGGTATTGCCAAAGTAAAAGCTATAAGCCGCGGTATAACCAAATAACGTATAGGGTCAGTGCCCAAAGTATGCAAAGCGTCTATTTGCTCGGTTACGCGCATAGTACCGATTTCCGCAGTTACCGCCGCACCGGCGCGCCCCGCTACGACAAAAGCCGTCAATACCGGCCCAAGTTCCCTTACCAATGAAAATCCTACCAATGTGCCTATATAAATAGGCTCGCTTAAAATGCTTTGCATAGTGGTTCCGGCTTGCAAAGCCAAAACCATACCCGTAAACAGGCTGGTAAGCGTGGCAACTATCATAGATTCCACGCCTATTTTAACAGTCTGCTGCATAGTTTGGGCGAACTCAAGAGGCGCTTTGAAAAGCCAGAATACGGAAGAATAGACCAAGCTTGAAGCCTGCCCTATTTGCGTTAAAGAATTTAATACAAATCTTCCCAAACTTTTAAACATCAGTCTTCCGCCTTTCTGGGCACTCTGGCCGTTATGGAAGTAAGAACTTCATAGTCTATCGTTCCGGCCGCGGCGGCCACTTGGACGGCGGTAATTTCCGCAGAGCCTTGACGGCCTATAAAAACGGCTTCGCTGCCGACGGGGATATCCCCCAACTCCGTAATATCGGCCATAAGCATATCCATTGTTATATTGCCTACAAGAGGGCACAGCTTTCCCTCTATCAAAACTTTGGCTTTATTGGATAAAACTCTGTGAAAGCCGTCGCCGTAGCCTAATGGTATAGTCGCTATTCTTGAGGGACGGGAACATATAAAAGTGCGTCCGTAACTTATCGCCGCGCCTTCCCGTACGTCTTTTATAAAAACTATTTTTGATTTTAAAGATAAAACCGGCTTATAGCCCTCTTCCAAACCGTAAGCCAAATGGCCCAAACGAACCATATCAAAACAGGCGTCTTTATAATTTAAAAATCCGCTGCTGGCAGATATATGAGCCAAGCCCGTATTAAGCCCCTCTGCGGCGGCCGAACAAAGCAAATCTTTAAAATAGCCAAGCTGCATACGCGTATATTCTTCACTCCCGTCTGCACTGGAAAAATGGCTGAAAGTGCCTTCAACTTTTACATACTCGCCTTGATTTAAAATCCTTAAAATTTCCAAAGCGGCGGGGCGGCGGCTGCCTATGCGGCCCATACCCGTTTCCTGCTTGACGTGGCATTTTGCCGTAATCTTTAGTTTAGCGGAAAGTTCCTTAATATATTTGGCCGCGCGCACGCTGGCTACCGCTACCGAAAGGCCGTATTTCAAAGCGTATTCAAAACAGTCAAAAGGATAGACGCTGCCCAAAACCAATATCGGCAGAGTTATACCGCTTTGCCTTAAAATTATGCCCTCTTCTATGGAAGCTACGCCGAAAGCGTCGCAAAGCTTTTCTTTCTGCGCGAAAGATGAAACCAATTCTGCGCCGTGTCCGTAAGCATTGGCTTTTGCAAGAAGCAATATTTTGCAGTTTTCCCGCCCGCTAGCGTTAAGTTCCGCCCGAGCTTTGCGGAGGTTAAACGCCAAGTTCTTTAAACTTACGGCGGCGTAAGTAGGCCGCAAAAGCGGCATATCAGTCATCATACGGGTGCGGCCTCCGGCGCTACTTCCACATTTTCGGGTGCGGGGTTTGCAAATAAAGTATATTCGCTGTACCAATTCAGTTTAACGTCGCCGACAGGGCCGTTGCGCTGTTTGGCGATAATAAGTGTGGCGTCGCGTTCAAGGCTGGGATCATCCCTTTTATAATAACCTTCGCGGTGTATCAAAGCTACGACATCGGCGTCCTGCTCGATTGAGCCTGATTCCCTTAAATCCGAAAGCTGAGGCCTGTTGCTTGTGCGGGTTTTATCTTCCGTTTTTCTGTTAAGCTGTGAAAGCGCCAATACCGGCACTTCAAGGTTGCGGGCCAACTCTTTAAGCATTCTTGAAATTTCCGAAACTTCCTGCTGACGAGATTCCACTTTTTTGCTGCCGCCGCGTATAAGGCCTATATAATCTATCATTATAAGGCCAAGTTCTTTGCCTTGCTTTTTCAGTTCGCTGGCAAGCCTTCTTGAGCGGACGCGAATATCTGTAATAGTTAAAGCCGGGGTATCGTCAATAAACATCGGGGCTTCGCCGAGCCTTTGTATTTCCCTTGCAAGTTCGCGCCAGCGTTCTTTCTTAAACATACCTGTACTTACCTGATGCAAATCAGCCATAGCCGCGGAACAGACCATCCTTTGATAAATGGAATGGCGGCCCATTTCCAAGGAGAATATCGCCACCGGCACTTTTGCGTGTACAGCGGCGTAATGGGCAATATTCAAAGCCATAGCCGTCTTACCCTGAGAAGGACGCGCGGCAAGAATAATCAAATCGGACTTCCTTAAACCGCCTGTTTTCAAATCGAACTTTGTAAAGCCGGTTGGAACGCCTTTGATAGGATTTTTATCGACTATAAGCTTTTCTATCATCTGCATAACTTCGCCGGAAAGTTCCTTCGAAGAGACAAACCCCTTAAGTTCCCTTTGCTGGTTGAGTTTAAAAAGCTTACCTTGGGCCTCGTCAATAAGGGTTGTCGGATCGTCGGCGTTTTTATAACATTCCTCAACGGTTGAAGTGGAAATATTAATAAGTTCGCGCACCAAAGCCGCATCGTAAACCATTTTTGCGTAATGCTCAACGTGCGCCGCTGTGGAAACTTTGCCCATAAGTTCGGAAAGATAACGCTCCCCGCCTATTTCGGCCAAAAAACCTTGTTTTTTAAGTTCTTCTGTAAGCGTTATCAAATCGACGGCTTGGTTTCTGTCCATTAAAGAAGCCATCGCATTAAAAATTTTCCGATGAGCGTTCTTATAAAAATGCTCCGGCTTTAAAATATCAAAAGCACGCTCCAAAGCCTCGGCTTCTATCATCATAGAACCCAAAACGGCCATTTCCGCGTCTAAAGCCTGGGGAGGAAGTTTCTCGTTAATTGCCATATAAATATACTCCTTGGATATTATTTTTATTTTAGCAATTTAAAGCCCTTTCATAAAGGAATTTAGAATAAAATACGCTCAGCCCATTTACGTCTGAAACCCCGCGCCTAAAAGACGCGGGGTCTCCAAAATATACAAACAAACAAAACATCAATAAAATATTTTCCAAAGCATCTCTAAATAATGCCCGATATTTAGATTTTTGTTCCCAGCCGGAGGCATAAGGAAATAGACGGCGTGATTGCATATATACGGCTGAGCATCTTTAAAGTATTGAATTTCTTCAAAATGTAAATGTGTATTAGGTTCCCCCCGGCTTGTACCCGGTTGCATTTCATCGGCACCGATACGAATCGTAGTACCGTTGCAGGTTAGCTTTATACCGCCGTTAAAAACTCCTTTAAATATTTCATAAACCTCATCTTTTGTAAACTGACTAGTTATCTTAATTAAATCGCCTTTGCTTACTTCCCCTAAAGAAATCGGTAATTCCCCATAAGGCGTCCAACCGCCTGTAAGCGGATTATGCACCACGCGCCAGGTTAAAGGCTGACTGGGATATTTTGTAGATGCGATTCTGTCTTCATACTTTAAAGCCTTTTGAAAGCTGGGGTCACTGTATCCGCTTGCTTCAAGTAATGATTTTGCGTTTTCCGTATTAAGATATTGTGTTTTTATACATTGATTGAGATTATTCATACAATATTCGGTTATAATCGGCGCAGTATTAATCTCCCTACACGTGACCCTGTTTGGATTAGTTCTGTCCAAGGTTATTTCCCAAGTATCGGCTTTACTTTTGGAAATTGTAATTTTATCGGTACCTCTTACCATTTCCATAACCCCGATAGGGATATCTCGGGAATAAACATATTCGAAATTAGCCAAAGCAGTTGTTGAACTGTCTATTAATTGAGACATATATTTATTTACGGAATCTTTCTTAGCTCTTAAATAACTGCCCTCAAAAGCATTATTCAACTCAAATATTGTAGCCGCCGGTATGGAAAGGGCCCCCAGTAAAACGCCGAGGGTAGAACTTTCAATCACAACCGCACTGCGGGCTAATGTTCCGATTCTGCTTAAATCAATGGTAATTGGAGTTTTTAAATGTCTGATAACAGCGCTGCCATACTCGGAAATCTCAATAGCAATACTTCCGTCTTGAGCCATTCCTCCTGCAGCGTTAAGCAACATAGCTACTGCAAAAACCGGCATTGAAGCTTTTTGCAATGCATTGCCGTTTTGGTCAACTATCACAAGGTCAGATTTGTCATATCCTTTTATTAATCTGTCAATGTTTTGCTTATATAAATTATAGCCGGCGTCGCTCAGGCCCGCACGCATATACTCTAAAGAAACTTCCGCGGCGATAACCTCCCGTTGTTTCTCATTATACTCTAAAGTTCCGAGCGGGGTATTAGCCATTTTGGATCCGCCATCAACATAAAAAGTATATTTGGAGAAGGCCATAGCCGCATTTGCCGCGGCTGCCTTAACGCGCTCGGGATAATTTCCGTTGATATAAAGAAGCAGTTTGTTTATATCCCCAGAACTGTTATTAATCAAAGCGGCATATACAAGAAACAAATAACGTAAATTTTGATTGGTAAGATAAAAATTTTCATCGCATTTTGCATTATTGCTTTTATCCAGCATACTCTTGACAACTTTATGTATATCAAAATCGCAATCGCCTGACTCTCTACAATGCTTACCTTGAGCATGCACCTCTTTAATCTTATTTTTCAATAAAGCCTCAAACTCCTTCATATCTTTGCAAGGTTCGCCGCCCGTACCCTCAGAAGGATACATGATTTCCGCATTTATATACTTTAAATCCGGTATGAATGCTTTATGCGCCGGTCTGTTTTGATTATTTCCGTTATCAGTTGAAATTGTTGCACATACACGTTGACGCTCTAAACGTGAACTCACCATCTCTTCCTTAGTCATCGCTCTGGTTTCAGTTTCCCCAGAAGGTAACATCACTGTAGTATATCCGTTAAACCCAAAACCGGCAACAAAAGTATGAACCGCAGTTAAAACTTTATTTTGCTCCGCTTCTGTTAAATCGTTCCATCTGGGAAACCAATAGCCTCTATAATAATCTATTCCGTCCCCCATAACCTTGAGTCTGTCATCATTTTTACTGGGAAGATATTTGCAGGCCAAATTTATAACACACTCGGAATCAAGCCAAGACGGATTTGAACGGCTCTTAAGCATACCTTTATAATTACAATCAGCCGCAAAAGCCGGAATAAAAGTATTAAATAAAAAAAGAAAAGATAAAACAGAAGAAAAGAGCTTTTTCATAGATAAAAAACAGTCTCCTTAATACAAAATTAGCAATCAAGCAAATATAAGGGCAAATACATATATCCTAGATAAGTGAAGCTTATATTTTGGGTAAAATTTATCAAAAAAAAAAACGATGTCAACTGTTTTCACTTTTTAACGAACCGCCACGATATACTACCCACAAAATAACAACAAAAAAGATAAACCGTCATCAGTCAAACTCTGTACCTGCCCTACACTGACCAATAAAAACTTATGGAAGGATTTTGCGGCCGGATAAGTATATGCATTGGAGTATAAAGAAGAAGTTATTTTCTTAAGCAGGTATATATGGAACAATGTTAACAAAGTTGCCGCGGTATCCTAAGGGGTAAACAAATCAAAAAACACTCAAAAATAGAAAACTGCCAGCCGTAAAAAATTCGTAAATCGCAAATAAAAATCAAATTAGCAGTTATGAAAGTACAATTTAGAGGGAATTAGCTATTGTCTTTAATTCCTAAAGGAAAGATTAGAGGTACAGCGGGAGGATTTGCAATACAGCGGATATTATTTACGGAATAATAAATATAACCGTTAATAAAAAACATTTTTATCTATGCAGTAAAAAAGAGTCCAAACCGTGGAAGGATAAAAAAGGAGGTGTTGCAAGTGACGAAATTGATAATGCTTTTTGCGGTAATCGGACTCGTAATAGCAATAATAAAAGCATAGATAAAACCCCCGGCTTTTACCGGGGGATACAAATATAAATATTAAGCTAAGGACAAACATGATATTTCTTAAATTTACCCAAATATGGAAATTTGGCAGCCTAAAGAACCCAACTTTTATACCGAATTAGAAGAAAAGCGCTAGCCGCGAAGCTCTGGCAATACACGAGTTAAAGCTATGCGAGTATAAAAGTAGCGTGGGCTTTAAGATTTAGAGCAAGTTTTAATTTTCTTCCGCGCGCGGTGTACTAAGTATGATGCGCCCAAAGGGCGCGCAGTACCCAAGCAAGGAAAAAATTAAAAATTGCCTAAATATTAAAGTTTGCTAGCTATGAGAACTTAACTTAGACCCAACAAAAAAAGCCGCCGGATTTTCTCCGGCGGCTAAGTTATATCCTGTAAAAAAAGGGTAGCAATGAGACTGACATCGATCTACTCTGACAGCACCGAATTGGGTGCTACTACCATCGACCCTGATGAGCTTAACTGCCGTGTTC
>JAQXJI010000028.1 GCA_029008615.1 Elusimicrobiota bacterium
TATACTGCACCTTGCGCCGCTCTGATTTTTTAAAGTGGATTTATGTTTCTTTTAGTGAACGGCTGTTAAACACAGCCGAAGCAAAAAAAATATAAATACACTCAAAAAGCGGCGCGGCCCGCAGGGTTGGGCTTAAAAAACGCCTCTGCTTCGTTAAAAAAACTTGCAAGGCATTTGCCTTGCTGCGTTTTTTATGCCTTGCATTGTCAGCTTTTTAAGCCCAACACAAGGCGTATTATAAGGCTTTGTTTAACCTTAATTACTCACTACGAAAAAACTAAAATCAGGCTCAAATCTAAAGCAAATCAAGCCGGTTAAGGTTACTACTCAAAAAACTGCCTTGCAAGTCGACTTAATAGCAAATAGGACAATAAGTCAGGCATAGCCTGACCTGCATTTACTCTTTAAAAAGTTGTGGAAGCATTTTAGGACCGAGTATATAGAGAGATTGAGAGATAAGAAAGCAGATGTTGTAAGAAAAAAGGAGTAAAAACTCCGGGAAGCGTAAAAACGGCGAAGTGTTAGCAACGAGGACGAAACTGAGACCGATTTAAAACCGTAAGAGCCTTTAACCGGCGTGATTTTTTAGATTTAGCTGTGTAAGTAAAAAATCAGCGTGAGGAAATATTGGCAGCGTGATTTTTCAGATTTGACGAAAATTTTTATTTTCTTTAATGCAAGGTATACTAAGCGTGATGCGCCCACAGGGCGCGCAGTATCCGAAGCTTTAAAAAAATAAAAATTTACTCAAATATGGAAAATTGTTAGCCGCGAGGACGTAACTTAGACCGGGTTAAACCCGTGCAAGTATAAAAGTGGCGTGGACCTTCGGATTTAATCTGTTTCAACAAATACCGCATAAATATATATTTTTAGAAATTAATAAGGTTTGAAAAAGATATCCCCGTCTTCTATAATAAGCTGCCCCAACTGCGGTTTGCCGTCTATTTTAAGCAAAGCGGCCATTCCCTCAATATCGGAAGCAGGGATATCTCCTTTTTTGGCGAGATAATTGCTTGGCGTTATAAAATCAGGCTCAAATTTTTTAACTTTAACCATCAACAACATTTTAGAACCGTCCTGAGGCAATTTTGCAGAGGAATAAACGACCGGCGATATTACTTCGTCCGCAAAAAATATCATCTGTTCTTTATTTCCCCAATGATTGGTTCCCGGCTGCGTATCCTTAACTTTAAGGCCGTTTTTATGTATGTTCAAAACATCCCTCAAAGAAAGAGACATTGCCCGATATAAATAATTTTCCTGCTCAAAATTATCCTCTAAGATATCTTCGTGTATTTTAGCTATTTCATCAAATTTTACTCCGTATTGCCCGGGATTGGACAAATCCAGTTTGCGAACATTCAAAAGTTCCTCCTTGCTTGGGGACGCAACCGCCGCACCGGGAACAGCTTTTGACGGCTCCGCCGCTTTTCCGGGCGTCATATTATAATCGGGCAAATCATCAAAATAGCTTTTCCATTTAAGAGCCAAAGGTTTTTGCGATTGAAAATCATCCCAGCTCATATCAGAACCGCCTGAAAACATACCGTAACCATATCCGCCATTGGCCAATGCAGAGCCAACAATAGCGTCATAAGGCCTTAAATCTGACGGATATACTGCGGTGGTTATGTCTTCTTTAAGGCCTAATCCCCGCAATTTTTGTTCAATATATTCCAATTCCAACATATCGGGCATAGGATACAGCTCGTAATCAAGCAATGATATTTTAAGCTTTCCCGAAGACGTACGGCGAATATGCAAATTATGGCCGATATCCGTATGATAAAAGCCCAAAGTATTTAAGTCTTTGTAGAAATCCACTATCTGCCGCCATTCATTATCGGTTATAGGCTCTCCGTTAAGAAGAACCAAAGAGTCTTTATCCAAGTTTATTTTAGTAAAACCACTCGTATCCACGGCACTCATAATAAAAGGAATTTCGCCGTCATAAGCATATGTGGGTTCTTTCTTAAGGGCCTTGATGCCGTTTTCCAGCTGAGCTTGTATTTCGGGAGGAAGCATAGAAATACCCTCCGCAACAGGGCGGGCATATTCAATGCTCAATAAATTATATTTTTCAAGAAGGTTGTTTTTCCTTATAATTTCATCAAGTTGGAAAGCTCTTTGCAGCTCTTCCCTTGTGCCGTATTTAACATATCCCAGAGATTTATCCTCGGAGGAATACAAACGCCACACGGAACGCGCAACCCCATCGCCTGTTACTACACGTTTTACCTTGTCTATATCGGAAACTTTCAAAGCGGCGGAGGAAGAATCAACCCCGGATTGCCTTTTAACCGGCAAAATATGTTGTTCCGCCATATTGCCGATTTCCTTCTGAAAAGAAGCCGCATTGGTATGAGGCGGAACGGCAACGCCGATATTATAAGGCCTAAAATAAAACCCGCCGTTTTGAGCTTTGGAAAGCTGGCCCCAACGTTCAACCCCGTCAATATTAAGAAGCACGCTTATGCGGGCAATTCTTTCTGGCGGAATATCCTTGCCGGTAAACATACCGTGGACATTTACCAAAGTATTGTGTTTGTTCAAGCCCGTAACGTCCACGACTACGGGGAAACCCTTTTCCGCACTAAGGCTGTTTGCCGCATACTGAGCGGAAACGGCGGCGTAAGGACTGAAAGAAAGAGCCTGCAATTTAGTTCCGGGCGTAACCTGCGGCGCCAATATAGCCAAGTTTTGATCCGGCATATCAATCTTTCTTAAACCGTTTTCCATAATATTGAGTATATTGTTTTCGCTCAATGACATTCCGCGGTGCAAATAAGTTTTTACATTGGTAAAAGGGAATGCGGGATATTCCATCTGTCTTTTTAATGTTACGCGATAGGGATCCAAAGATTGCAAATAAAAATTTTCGCCTGTATGAGAAAGAGGAATATAGACTCTCGGCCTCGCGCCTTTTGCGTAAAGATTACTTAAAACGGACTTGGGGCTTAATCTGAAAATTTTAGTCCACAGCCAAAAGCGAAAATTCTTCCAACCGTCGGAGATAGGCTTAACTTGATGGGCTTGATACGCTTTCAAAGCGGTCGCCCCGCTAAAGTCCGAAAAACGATTTATTACATTGGCGTAATGAGCCGTAAGATCGGGATATCTTGCGGAGAAAGCGTCAAAATCAAAGTAAGGGTCCATAAATTTATTTTTCAAAGTTTGACGCATAAAATCTTTTATCACGGAATATCTTACTGCCAAAGTTAAATCGCGTTTGGGAACTATGCTGTTGGAAAGGCCGAAAAGGGCTCCGTCATCTGATATAAACGGTGCACCGCTGTTGCCCGGCCCGGTACTGCCGGAAAGCCCGTAATAGCCTAAAGTGTAATTAAAACTTTTAGGCTCGCCGGAATTTTCCGCGCTGTACTCAAGATAAAATCTGTCATAAATCAATTTATGATCTTTAAAAGTAAACTTATGTCCCTGCCAACCGGCGCTGAAAAGCGGCATCCCTATTTGGGGAGCGCGACGCGCAAGCTGTAAAGGCGTATAAGATTTTAAGAAGCCGCCGTCCCTGGGGACGAGAAGGGCCAAATCGTAGCCGTCCAATGCGCTGTGGGCGAATACGTCGGCAACACTGCGTCCGCCGGTAGGCGATATTATCACGGTCGGGCCTGCGCCCTCCGTAAGCACGTGCCCCGCCGTAATGACTGCATCAAAACCGTGATAATTTATATATGCGCCAGTACCGTATCTGGATCCGCTTTCCACTCTGAATACGGAGGAATTGAAAATATCTTCAACGCTCACCGGCGCCGAAAGCAAGCGGAAATTGCCCGCGGGCACATTTTGCAAAGGTTTTCCAACGGATAAAGACAAATCGGACGGAATTTTAAGGCCGTTTTTTTCCATCAAATTCAAATAGAAATTTTTAAAACCCGGCATTGTGGAAAGCAAATCGTCGCGAAGTGCGGGTTCAAAAAGCAATTTCTTTACAGTTTGATCAAAAAAACCGCGCATAGTTTTTACAGGTACGAGAAGAACTTTATTGTCCATATCCAAAGAAGACATTACCGTACCGACAACCGTACCGTCAAAATCACCCAAGGAAATCGCCCCGCCGCTGCTGCCCGCCTCTATGTTTCCAGGCGTTACCATATAAGAAGGATATTTATTAAACGGATGGAAATAATTGTTATCCACCATCTCTATTATGCCGGTTCTGTAAAAAGCCCCGTCGGGATAAGTGTGGGACATAAGTATGCGCCCGGGGGCGGGATCTTCACTGCCCAACATAAAAGGCCTGCGCCCGGCAAGAAAAGCGGGATCTTCAACCCAAACCGCGGCCATATCATAGCCAGAGTCGCCGTTAATGTTTACCACCCGGCCTTTTGAATACTTACCGAAAGTATCCCTAATCTGCACAAATTGGGAATTCCCGACTACATGAGAAGCGGTAAAAACAAGCGGCAATTCAACAAAAGGATCCCTTACGAAATAACCGCTGCCTACTTTGCTTTGCATACCCAAGGAAACGATTTTAAAAGTGGAATTTTCCGGCACAAAAGGTGTACGCAAAGTCTTTGGCATAAAAAGCGGTATCTCAGCATTTTTTGCGCCCGCCACCGGCAAGACTTCCCCCGAATAGGCGTAAGAAACGCTTAAGGGGGAAAGCGCGGGGGAGCCGGCTCCCCTCAAAGCGGGAAGCAGGTTAACCCCTCTTCCGGCCGCATCGGTTACGTCCGTATAAGGCGTATAAGCGTAAGAAGCCGGGCCGGAAGACGCCGCGCGCGCGGCGTTTCTGAGCCTGCTCATCCAAGAAGAAAATTTATTAAAGGTTAAGATTCTGCCCTTTTCAAAAAAGTTTAAATACGGGTAATACCTAGCGAAAGAGTAATTAAGGTTATTTACGCTTTTTGCATAATCAACGACGGAGCCTAAAACGCCGTACTCGCCGGGAGTAAAAGGATTGGAAGCGGTTAACCCCGGCAAGCCGTTTCTGTAAGCGTTGTATTTGCTTATCAGAGTTTGGCCAGGCTCGCTTCTAAGTGAGGAAATCAGATCAATTTCCGCTTTTTTGGCGGTATAGCTTGCATCGGTAAAGGCTGCTTTGGCCGCATCAGCCGGCTTTCCGCTTGCTTTGGCCGTGCTTGCCGCAGCGTCGCGCGCGGAAGCCAAAGAGGCAAGTTTTTTGGCGTTTAAGTCGTTCTGTAATTTTATAAAAGTCTTGGGGTTTATATCTTTGCCGAACGCGCCTTTTATTCTTAAGCCCAAGCGGGCAAGGCTCCGCTTCGCGGAAATATAAGGAAGCATTTTGGCGTAATTAGCTTTGATATAAGCTATTCGGGCGGCTCTGTCGGCTATCGCGGAGGCTTTTACCGCCGTGTATGATGATTTGGCAAGAGTAACGCCCTTCGCGCCGAGTTTAAAAAGGGAAACCCCGCCCCATATTGCCAACAAGACATCGGCGGAATCCGCGCCCCTTGTAAGATATCCGTAGCGGTTCAGCTTGGCGTTTTTGGCTTCTTTAGCGGCTTTTGTAGTAATTGCGCCCGCGCCGAGTTGACTTTTAAGTGAAGGATATTTTACGAGCAATGCTTTATCCAAATCATATTCCTGAGTGGCGGTTATATCGCCGAAACTTGTATTGGCCAATGCCAAAGCTTTTGCGGAATGCTCGCCTTTTGCGTGAAGCAAGGCCCCCGCCAGAAAAGGCTTTATGGTTTTGTTTATGTCGCGGTTGAAAGCATATTGATTTAAAAGTTTGGAAGCTTCCGGGGAATTATCTTCGGCAAGTAAGCGTGCGATGTCGGAAAAAGCGTTTGAATATACATAGGAAGTCGTATATTGCCCGGCTTCGGAAGCTTTGCCCAAATAAGCTCCTCCGACATTTTTCAAAGCGTCTGCGTAATGACGTACACTTAAATATTCATACCAAGAAGAGCCTTTAAGTTCTTTAGCCGTGTAATGATTTAAAATCCTGCCCAAAGCGGCATAATGTTTTTTAGCCAATAATGAAGAAAACCCGGCACTTAAAATATAATTGAATGCGGATGTATTTTCAGACGCGTAAATGATTTTTTCCGCCGCGGCAGCATACCTGGCGTCAGCGACCGGGCTCGTAAGCCCGCCCGAAATCAAACTTTCCACAACGGAAGAAAGCAGAATTTTTGCTCTTTTGCTTTTGGAAGCGTCACTAAACGCGTTTAAGGAAAGCGGCTTCAAATCTTGTTTTTCCAGACGGGTTACATTATAAAGATATATTTCCTTGGCGGCGGCTTGGCTTAAAGCAGATTTGCCGTCAAAATCGGAATTTTTCAATAAAGAAATCATCTCCGAACTTAAAAGCGAAGCCCCAAAAACGGAAATATATTTATTTACGGCTTCCTGCATTTTTGCGGCGATTTTAGCCTTGTTGGCACTGCGCCAATTCTTTTCCCGCGCCACAAAAGTTCTATATTCGCCGTAAGCTTTTTTAACGGGGTAAGAAGTTTTAAAAGCGTTGTATATCGCGGTGTAGTTTTTTTTGCAAGCTCCCGTGCAATATTTGGAGGAAATATATTCCGACGTCATTTTGGCGATCAATTTGTCATATTCGGCCAAAAAAGTTTTATACGGCATTTCTTTCGGTTCCAACTGATACTGAATCAGGAAGTTCTTTAAAGCGTATTCAAGTTTGCCGACGCTGTTCGCCCCGGCGGCTTTAACGTACATCGGCCATAAAACGCCGTATTTCGCCCCGGCGGCTTTAAGGCTTAAAACTTTTTTTGCCTCTGCGGAGTTCTCAAACGATTTAATAAGATTTTTAAAAGCCGAAGTAAGAGCATCTTCATGTTCATTGGCGGTTTGCGCGCGCATATAGACATTGTCTACGGCGGAAAGCTCCTTTAAAGAAGTATTTAAAGACTCTGCCGGAAATTCCATTCCCGCGCTTTCCGCAAAAAGCGGCGCGCCGTTCTGCATAAGCAGCGTCAAAGAGATAAATAAAGCAAAAAATTTATTAACAATCGGTCTAGCTTTAACCATAATGACCCCAATATATATATTTAAATGATAATACAATTCGGCGCGCTTCACAAGGGAAATTGGCTCTATTTTGCTCTGGGTCAAAAGACCTATGCGCTCGTGCGTGCATAAATGATATCATTTAAGGGTATATGACTTTTGTGACAAGAAAAATTCTCCTCCCCGTTTTTTTACTCTTTTCGGCCGCAGCGCTTAACGCGCAAAGCAAAGATTTAAGGGTTATTTTCTTTTCGGACAATTATACCTCGGCTTCTTCGTTGCAAAATACGTTTGAACAACGTCTTGGTCAGCAAAGCGGAACTTACAATCTGGAAAAAGCGGAAAAACTGCAGGCGTTTTTCAGCGGGCAATCTTATATTTTTTCTACGGAAGGATCTATCGTTAAAGAAGTTTCCGTAACTCCGGGCGATTTTTCATACAGAGCCGCCGGTTTTAAGGATGTAATAACCACCGATTCCGCAATAATGTTTCAGCAGCCTTATTTGGGTAAAGAAGTTAAAAATATGGTTTTGCCGGCCTCATCTAAAAAGAACCCCCTTGCGCCGAAACTTTTAAGAGTCAGAAACGGCTTGCTTGTTACGTCGGAAGGGCAGGAATTTGAAGTTTTGGGGGCATCTTCTTCCGCGCCGAAGCTTGGCGGATTATGGCTGCCGGCAGTCTTGGTAAAATATACTGTTTCACAAAACGAGGATGAAAGTTTTATTTATATTTTGCAGAAACCTTTGGGCGGCATAGGGGCTTGGTTCAACCCCATACAAAATATAGCGCACGCGGACAGCAAACCGATGTTGATTATCAATACCGGCGGGCTTGAGAAATACGAACGCCTTTCTTCACAGCCGGCTTTTTTGGCCCGATATTGGCAAAGTATGGATACGGACGCCGTGGCATTCGCGCCTAAGGATTCTTTTATAATTTACAAAGGCGCGTTAACTTATCCCGAACTTAAAAGCAAACTTGTAGCCAGCAATATATCGGCGTTGGAAGAAAGTGAAGAAACTCCGTTCTCAAAAACCGCCGTTATTGAAAAGAACGGCTTAAAAATAGGGCTGATTTCCTTAAGCGAACCCGGCGCGTTGGACGGAGCACCCGGCAGAGGCTTGCCGCTTAAAGTTACCGATCCCTTTTCCGCCGCGCAGGAACTTGCCGCAGATTTAAGGGATAATAAAAATACGGATTTTATAATTTTGGTTTCACATTTGCGCGCGGGAACTTTAAGCGCGCTTTTGGAGCGGACAAAAGGCATAGATATGGTTATCAACGCCGCGCCGTCCGCCCGGCAGCAACCTTTAAAAAAACGCATAGAACTTAAAGACTGGAACCTTCGCCCCGCCATAACGCCGGCTTACTCCGCCGACGTAAACCCCGATATTTTAGGGGATGTAGGGATTAAGTTCGTTTTAAACGAAAACGGATATACCCCTGCGGTTATAGAAGATTATCCCCCCCTGAATATATTTACGGACAACAACTTCAACAATGAATTTTACCCGGTAAACAAATATTTCTTTGACGATTTGCAAAGTTCCGCCAATGAATATTTGCTGCCGAGCGCGAAGGATCTTGCGGCCCACAGCGGCAACACCGGCCTTTCTTATACTCCGGCGGAATTTTTTAATATGGCAGCGGCGATTATCAGGAAAACGGCTAAAACGGAAGTTTCTTTTATAAGGATAACACCTTTCAAGGAAAAACGTTTGGGCGCGCTAAGCCAAAAAGATTTAAAAGATATGCTTGATTCCGACGAGCCGATAGTAAAAGTTAAGATAAAAGGCAAATACCTCAAAAAAATGCTTAAATTGGGCGATTTTGACAATGCTTTCGAAAACACTAAAGATTATACGACGGGATTTGCTTTGGCGGTATCGGGTGCGGTAAAGGACGGCGATTCATTTAAAATAAATACTTTGGCAGTCAACGACGACGAATTTTACAGCGCGGCGTTCCCCGCTTCTTTGCTTAAAGAGCGGGTTGCCCTGCCGGATTTAAGCGCGGACGTAACCCAAATAAAAGAAACCGGCCTTACTACGGAAGAAACGGTAACCGACTACCTTAAACAAATTTTGCAGGCAAACAAAGATTCCGCAACAAAAATGGCGGAAGAATACAGGCTTCAGCGCGAAATCCGCCTGGCTGAAGGGCTGCCACCGCAAGACGAAATTACGGAAGAACTCGACCTGAAAACAAGCCTGCAAGGCCCCATAGCCGCAGACGAATATTTTGCCGAACTTTTGCTTAAAGACTATGAAAAAGAAATTTTTGCGCTTATACAAAACGAGCCCGAAAATTACGGCGCTTGGCGTTATAATTTGAGGAATCTTTCTTTCCGCTTCAGCAATACCGACGTAAAAAACGCGGAAAAATATCAAAATTTTTCCGACAGCCGCCTTACCGCCGACGGCGAAACGCTTTTGCAGGGTTCTTTAAACTTCGCCGCGGAATATTACAGGGAAAGAATCCGATGGGACAATGTCCTTGCAATGACTTACGGCAAGACGACTCTGCGCCCTTTCGACGAAGCAAAAAGCAGCAGCGAAAACGCCGACAGCATAGTTCTTTCCACGGATTACACATACAAAAGCACTGACGTTAAAAACTTTTTGGGCGGATTTTTGATAGGCCCGTTTGTTTCAATAGGTTATCAAACGGAATTTACAAAACCCGACGACGCTCCGCGTTACAAAGCTTTGCGCGGACGCGCCGGCGTAAGATTGTTTGAAGGGAAATATCTTAAGGATTTTTCAATTTCGCTCTCCCCGGAATTGGATTTTACTTACCCGCAAACGGCCACCAAATACGCTTGGCAGGCAATAGTAAAAATAGAACATCCGCTTAACGACAACGCCAAAGCGATATATGCGGCGTCGATAAGGGATTTTTTCCTGGTGCAGCACCCTTCGGATACGGATATTTCCTATGAATTTGAACTTTCCGCAAGAGTGGAAATGGAATTGATGAAATCCTTTTATATTGCGCCTTTTATAAGTTATTATCAGGCGCAGGCGAGGGATTTCAGCGGAATAGGAAGCAATTTGTATGTCGGCGTTTCACTCTCATATTCAAAGCTTTTCAAACATCTTAAACTTTAAAATTACACTTTAGAAAGTAAGCCGTAAAAAATCCCGGCTCCTTAAAAGAAGCCGGGACTTTTTCTAAACTAAAAACAAATTAAGAGCATTTCTGCGTCCAGGTTTCGGGAACCCAATGCCCGTTGGTATAAGTTCTGCAGTAGTGAACCCCGTCGATTGTATTCTTCTGAGTGATATTTGGCGGGCAAGCGTTCTTATAGCATTGACCGGTTGATGAATCATAACCATCATAACCAGCTGCCGGTTTGGAATAAACCCAAGCGTCGTTGGAGCAGTTATAAACGCAGTTATTTTCCGTCTTGGTTTCACCGTCTTGGCAAACTTTCGGTCCGTTATCACAAATCGGGCAGGAAGGATAATCATAGCATTGCCCCGTAACCGGATTGCACTTACCGGTAACCGTACTGCCGTCGCAGCAGGTTATGGTGCAGCCTCCGCAGTCTTTTCCACCCGGAGGAGTAATACCCGGGCCGTCCTCGCCGCCGACAGGCGTGAACTCACAGCCTACATCACCTTCGGAAACCAAATCGGAAAACATTGAACAAACATCTCCTTGACAGCCCACTTGCTGAGTTTCAATATTTTTGCTGAAAGCGTAAGATTCCCCGGCCCTGGTGTTGGAAGCGATTACACAGGCATCGCTGAGGGTATACTGGAAAGTACCTACGGTGGCCGTAGCTGACTCCTCATCCGTAAGGCCGACTATCGGGACATTAAGATCTTTAAAATTCTCGGCATATTTTTCATTGTTAAGCATATAATCCTGCTGCTTTAAGGAAACAATGTTTAAATTGTTTAAAGCGTCGGAAGCTCTGCTCTTTTTTACGGACTTTGTATAAGACGGCAAAGCAATCGCCGCCAATACGCCTATTACAAGAACCACAACCAAAAGTTCAGTAAGAGTAAAGCCTTTTTTAAAAGGTTTGGAATTGGCTAAAACGACAATTTTATCCAATAGTTTTCTCATACTAACACCCTCTTTA
>JAQXJI010000029.1 GCA_029008615.1 Elusimicrobiota bacterium
GGCAAAGCAATCGCCGCCAATACGCCTATTACAAGAACCACAACCAAAAGTTCAGTAAGAGTAAAGCCTTTTTTAAAAGGTTTGGAATTGGCTAAAACGACAATTTTATCCAATAGTTTTCTCATACTAACACCCTCTTTAAAATAATAATTTAAACTTCTTAATTATATTCTACAAAAAATATGCCTTTTATCAAGCGAAATTTAGCGTCTTTTTGCGCCTCCCCGAAACATACTTTAACCTTAGCGAGAATGGCAAAAACTTTTCCGCCCATAGAAAAGCCCCGGCGAAAACCGGGGCTTTAAATCATTTACAACAATACAGGCTTCGTACTAATTACTGGTGCTGTTAGGCAAACCCATTGATTCGCAAATGCCGCTTCTGTCGCCGGTCGCGGAGCACGTAACTTTGCCGGTATAATAATATCTCTTAAGAGTATAGCCCGAGCTGGAACCGCCGTTTCTGCTGGCAGTAATAACGCCTGAGGAAGTATCAGTTCCGCTTACTGAAATAGCAAAGTTATTTGTAGTCCAAGAACCGCCGGCTACGGCAGAACCGTTTACATCGGAGAACTCAATATCCAACGTACCTAAAGATTCCGGATATGTATTGGTGGAAGAAACGAGTCTGGCTCTTTCCATAGCGGCAGCTACGGAACCCATAATGGACAAAGCTTCTGTCGCTCTGGATTTTTCCACCGCTTTGAAGTATTGAGGCAACGCTACTGCGGCCAAAATACCGATGATCAATACGACGACTAACAACTCGATAAGGGTGAACCCTTTCTTATTCATATAATACCCTCCTAAGGTATATAATAATAGCCTTGCTGGCTACAAAAATAATATACGATTAATAATTATGTTTGTCAACTGTTATTTAACGCCGATTATTTTTGTAAAATAATTGTAACATATTCTTAAAAATATTAAGTTAAAGGAGTTTTATGATAATCCCCACCATTATTGAAAAAAACGTAGGTTACGACATATTTTCCCGCCTGCTTAAAGACAGAATAATCTTTGTAGGCGGAAGAGAAGGCGAAGTCGATACTTCCAGCGCAAATATGATTATCGCCCAGCTGCTTTATTTGGACGCGGAAGATTCCTCCCGCGAAATTAACCTTTACATCAATTCCCCCGGCGGGCTTGTTACGGCCGGCCTCGCCATTTACGATACTATGCAATACATCAAAGCCCCTATTACCACCATTTGTATGGGCCAGGCGATGAGCTTCGGCGCGGTGCTTTTGGCCGCAGGTTCAAAAGGCAAAAGATATGCCCTGCCGCACGCAAGAATAATGATACACCAACCTTTGATTTGGGGCGGCGGAATTTCCGGGCAGGTAACGGATATAGAAATCGAATCGCGCGAACTTAGGGAAAACAAAGAACATCTGCTTGATATTCTCGCCCACCATACCGGCCAGGATAAAGAAAAAATCCGCCTCGACAGCGAACGCAACTACTATATGTCCGCACAAGAAGCGAAAGAATACGGCATAATAGACAAAGTGCTTGAACTTAAAAAATAATTTGCCGCTATGGGAATTAGGGCCTATACGAATATAGGACTTAATTCCCTTGCATATATAATTGCATATACCATATAATTAAGTTAAGGCAGTTTAAATTATCTCGGAGAAAACAATGAAACATTTATTACTTGCAGTATTGATTTCTTTCGTATGCGCCAATGCATACGCAGCTTCCGCGCCGAAGCCGGAAACGCTCAAATTGAATATGAAGATGACCGCCGCCACTCAGCCCAAACAAAAGGCTAAAACGGTGGAATTCCTAAGCTACGCTCAATTTACGACAGGCCCGATAAAAGTTCAGCCGAAGCTTAAATTTGCGGGTAAAAAAGCCGTCGTACACTTCTTTAAAATGGACGACGCCCTCGCTTTCGCCTATGAGGAAAACTCCAAATTCGACAAAATCGAAGTAAAGCTTTCCGCAAAAGACGAAGACCTTTTTAACGGAGATCCGCATCACGTCGTACCCGTATACGCGGATATTACCGTATACAAAAACAATAAAATCGCGGAAAAAGGCAGTTTGGAAGTCTTCTCCGTGGAACTCTATGAAATTTGGTCCGCAAACAGGCCCGTGGAAATTAACCGCGGCGAAAGTTCTTTCAGAGGAGATCCGCACGACCCTGAAAATTATGCTCCGGTCGAAAACAATAAAAAGAACGATAAATCAAATCCCGACCCGTATCACCCGACTTTTTTTGATTAATATGTTACTTTTTAATCTTTAATTGTTTTTAACTCAAAATCCCCGGCCAAACCCGGGGATTTTTATTTACGGCGAAAGCCCGCACTAAAGCCCACGCCTTTCAATAAAAAACAAAATTTGCTATATTGATTTTGGAGAGCCGCTCGTACATTACGGCGGTTTTTTATTGCCCGCCGCACAAGCGAAATAATGAAAATAATACAAAAACTTATCAAAGGCCTTTCCGCAAAAAGCGGAACCGACGCAGGCGCGGCCCTGCCGTTGTTTATGGAATATTTCTCCCCCCGTTTGGAGGAAACGAAGCTTCCTTCCCCCTCGGGGCACAATTACGCGCCATACGTTGAAGCCTACGGCGAAAAAGCTTGGGTTTATGCTTGCGTTAACGTCATAGCGGAAACCGTTTCCGCCGCGGATTTCAACCTTAAGGACAAAAACGGACGCATTATTCCCGCCCATCCGGCCTTAGAGCTTATGTACCGCCCCAACCGTTTTATGAGCGGGCGTTTCTTAAGACAATGGATAACAGCCAGTTTGGAACTTACAGGCAACGCTTATATTTTGAAAGACTCCGTACGCGGCGACGGAACCCCGGCGGAACTTTTCCCGCTGCTGAGCCAGCTGGTTGAAGTCATCCCCGGGAAAAACCCTCAAAAACCCGTACAAGGTTATAAGTACAGAGCAGGCTCCCAAACAGCTTATTACAGGGCGGAGGAAATTATCCACTTTAAATACTTTAATCCGTTTGATTTCTTTTACGGCCTTTCGCCGATTGCCGCCGCGCGCAAAGCCGTGGAAACTTTGGATAAAGCCGAAGCTTTCAACCGCGCTTTTTTCGACAATGCCGGCACACTTTCCGGCATATTGCAGACGGAAGGACGCTTGGATGATGCTTCCCGCGCAAGGATAATGAAAGCCTGGAACGACAAATACCAAGGCTCGGCAAAAGCGCATAAAGTGGCGCTTTTGGAAGGCGGACTTAAATGGCAAAACATATCTTTAAGCCAAAGGGATATGGATTTTATATCAGGCATTAAATTGAACAGAGAAACCATACTTTCAATATTCCACGTGCCGCCGGCTTTAGTAGGCCTTTTTGATCACGCTCCGCAGTTCAACACCAAAGAACAGCAGCGCATTTTCTGGCAAACGTGCGTTCACCCGAAACAAACCTTGATATTGGAAACTTTTACAGAATTTCTTTTGCCGGATTTTGACAAAAGCCGCACGCTTTATTTTGACAAAGACGCCAGTTCCGTAGCCTGCCTGAAAGAGGATTTGCTGGAGCTTGCACAAGCCGCAAAAATTTACGCCGAAATCGGCTATGACAAAACGCAAATAGCCCAAGCTTTAAACCTGCCATTTGCAACGGAAAGGGAAAACGCGGGAGGCAAAAAATGAACGGCATAAAAATCAAAGGTAACATAAAAAACCCGGCTTTTAAAATAGCCTCTCTTGAGCAAAGCTCGGTAAAAGAGGAAAACGGACTAATTTTTATAGAAGGCTACGCAAATACGAAAAATTCCGCCGACAGATACGGGGATATCCCCTCCGTACTTATCGGCAAACGGGACTTTGTATATGAACTGTCTGAGTTTAAAAAGAACCCGGTTCTGCTTATAGACCACGTCAACCGTTTGGATCATTTGGCAGGATCGGTAACGGAAATTTTTGAGGACAAAAAAGGCCTTTACTTTAAGGCTTTGTTTTCCTCCTCTTCACACCCCACGGTGGCACACGCCAGGAAACTCTATCAGGAAGGTCACGCAAAAGGAATAAGTATAGCGGGCAGATTCCATTACGAAGACCCTTCCGCCCCCAATAAACTTACTCTTGCGGAAATATACGAAATCAGCCTGGTCGCCATACCGGCCGATCCCAACAGTTTGGCCGCACTCAGCCCGGAAAATCCCCCGGACGATGAGGCGGAAAACCGCGAAAAATTGATTAACGCCGAAATCAACTCTTGGCTTAAAGACCTTAAAAATTAACCCCCTCCCCCGGCCCAAAAGCCGGGGCTTTTTATAATTTCCGAAAACAATATTTGATATTTTAAAGCAATTCACCTATAATATTTATGTACGCTTTACGCGCCTTGCGCGCTTAAATTAAAAACGGGAAATGATTTTTATGAAAAATATAATATATGTATTGTCTTTTGCGGTCTTGGCTTCTTTTTTTGCCCCCGCGCTTAATGCCCAAAGCATTGAGGAAATATCTTATATCCCCGTAAAAAGGGGTAATTACCTTCAGCTTATGGTTAAGAGAAAAGCCATATTCAGCGGTAATTTGACTGTTACCAACACATTGACGTCAAATTCGACATTCCTAAACTTAAAAACTTCCGGCGATTTGCTCTTAAACAATAACCCGCAAATAAACGTGAATCAAAATGTTTTTCTTTCGGGTACAAATCTGAAAATAACCGGCGACGCAAAGGTCTACGGGGATAATATACTTACTATGCGCGGCGGAACTTCAACAACGATAAACAGAATAAGCAACAACGGCAATGTAAATGTATACGCCCAAGATATAACCGGCGGCAGCCAGCAAATAACGATAAACAACATTTATATAGACGGTATAAATTATCCCAGTAACTGCAATTATACTTGGCTCAGCAATGTTGAAACGGTAGGCGGCGGAAAATATACCGTCTTGAAATGCAATTAGTTTTTTACAATTACCAAACCGGCGGCGAAAACCGCCGGTTTTTTTGCGCCCTATAAGAAAAACCTTAAAGATTGGCTTTAAAAAATCTAATTTAGTAGAATATATTTACAGTATTTTAAGTGAGGTCAATATGCCAAAAACTACAAAGAAAGTATCTGCGGCAAAAACCGTTAAACAAACCGCCAAAGCGACGGCAAAAGATACTCCGGCTTTATCTGAAGTAAAACAGATTTATAAATTTATGCAGGATAACAATTTGGGCACCGTGGACTATGAAGAAAGCGGAACCCGCATCAGGCTTGTGCGTATGCCGCCGGCCCAAGTGGCCGTACCGGTAGCCGCCGGAGCTTCCGGCACTTTGGAACAGGAGCAGCCTTCCGCCCAACCGCAATATTCACAAACGATTAAATCCCCGCTGATGGGCATATTCTTCAGGGGATCCTCCCCTTCCGCGCCTCCGTTTGTAAAAGAAGGAGAAAAAGTTAAAGCCGGCACGCCGATATGCCTTATTGAGGCTATGAAAGTTTTTAACGAAGTCAAAGCCTCAAACGATTGCGTAATCAAAAAAGTTCTGGTGGAAAACGGTCAGCCGGTAAAACCCGGGGATTTGCTTTTCGCTATTGAAAAAATTTAACGGGATAAATTTATGCCTTTTAAAGAAAATATTGACAATATTTCCGCGCGCATTTACGACTTTCTTAAAGACAAGCCGGAAGTTACCTCTTGGCAGATAAAACTTTCGCTTAATATATCAAGCTCGGCTATGTATTTGGCTTTGGGCGCGCTTATGCAAAGCGGAAAAATAACGGTAGAACCTGACGGTATTAACTATAAAATAGCTAAAACCCCTCAGCAAAACTAAGGGGCGCGCGTGGCTTACAGGACTATTCACAAAAAATCTAAAAATAAAAAACCCGCCCGCAAACAAGCCGATGGACTGGGACTGTTGGCGGTGTGGGTTTTTTCTTTGGCTTTTTGTATGTGGCTTACGTGGGTTCTGTGGATAGGCGGGCAAAACGGCGCGGCGGGCAAAGCCGTGCACGATTCTCTGTTAAACGGTTTCGGCCAAGCCGCAATGCTTCTGCCGCTTTTTTTGATGTACTGGCTGGCAAGAACGATAAAAAGCAAAAAGATGTCGGTGTTTACGTCGTTGGCGGGTTTCCTTTTCGCTATGGGCGGGCTTTGCAGCGTAATGCACTTTTTGGGAAGTCTTTTTGAAAAAAGTTCCGTTTCCGGCGGTGCTTTCGGCAAAACCGTCTTTACTTCAATAGCATCAATAGCGGGCGGGGCGGGCGCGCTGATAGCGGCATTGGCTTTTATCTTTATAGGCCTGCATATTCTTTTTGCGATACCTTGGCTGGCCACTTTAAGAAAAACCAAAGAACTTTTAACAGAGGATTTTAATTCTTGGATGCAGGCGCGCGCGGAATTTAAGGAAAAGGTTGAGCAAGCCAAAGAAGAAGAAAAACAAAATCAGCCAAGACGCGCCGCGGAAGAAGAAAATCACGAAAACGTCCAAGAAGAAAAACCGAAACTCCCCCCTAAAATAAGCCGCCCTGTGGCGGAAATGGTAAAAATGCCGCCTAGGGAAAACAAACCCTTGCCGCATATTTCTGACGGCGAACATAAAGAAAAGAAGCCCGCCGGGGAATTTATTTTGCCGCCGCTTGACTTGCTTAAGGAACCGGCTTCAACAAATATAATCGGCCCTACGGACGAGGAAATCGCCGCTGCAACAAAAAGGCTTGAAGACACTCTTAAAAGTTTCGACATCGCCGCTTCCGTAACCGGCGTAGCCCCCGGCCCTGTGGTAACCAGATATGAAATCAAACCCGAACCGGGCGTAAAAATAAGCTCGATAGTATCAATTTCCAACGATATCGCCTTGGCTATGAAAGCCCGCGGGATACGCGTGGAAGCCCCCATTCCCGGTAAAGACGCCATAGGCTTTGAAATCCCCAACGATAAGCCGGTAATGGTAACTATGCGTGAGATTCTGCAAGACGCAAGTTTTGTAAACTCTAAATATAAAACCGCCGTTGCGCTTGGCCGTTACGCCGACGGTTTGCCTGCCACTTCGGTATTGGAAAAAATGCCGCACCTCTTAATAGCCGGCGCAACAAACAGCGGCAAAAGCATTTGCGTACATTCCATAATAATTTCTCTGCTTTACAGGGCCAAACCAGACGAAATAAAATTCCTTTTGGTTGACCCGAAACGCGTTGAACTTACTTTGTATGAAGGTATCCCGCACCTTTACGACCCTAAAACCGACTGCGAGGACGTCAGCGTCGTCAAAGACGCCAACGGTGCCGTAAAATCATTGCAGGCCCTTGTAAAGGTTATGGAAAAACGTATGAAGATTTTTGAGTTGGCGAAAGTAAAAAATATAGAAGGCTATAACGCCTGGGCCGAAAAAAATAAGGAAGAAAAAGCTTTCTACATCGTTGTAATCATAGACGAAATGGCCGACCTTATGCTGCAAACCAAAGCCGCGATAGAAGATTCCGTACAAAGGCTTACGCAAATGGGGAGAGCATTGGGCATACATCTTATTTTGTGTACGCAAAGGCCTTCGACAAACGTCATTACCGGCGTAATTAAGGCGAATTTGCCCTCCAGAATAGCTTTACAGGTAACTTCAAAAATAGATTCCCGTGTAGTGCTTGACGCAAACGGCGCGGACGCTTTGCTCGGCAAGGGCGATATGCTTTATTTGGGCATTTCCGACCCTAAACCCAATCGCATACAAGGCTGTTATATTTCTGAAGAAGAAATCACCAAAGTGGCTGACTTTTTAAGAGCGCAGGGCGGCCCTGACTATCCAGTTCAGGTTCAGCCGGAACAAAACGCGCCCGGCGGAAGACCCGGCGAAGGATTGGGGACGTCCCCCGAAGAACTTTTATCCGCGCTTAATCTTATAAAAACCAGACGCAGAGTGTCCCAAGATTTGCTTAAAGCCAATTTCGGCTCAAGTGCGCGCGCGACTAATATATTAAGCGTGCTTGAAATGAAAGGCTTTATAACAAAGCCCGAAGGCTCAAACCGTTGGGAAATTCACTTTGACGCCATTGACGCGCAGATTGAAGAATTGCAAAAAATGCAGTCGGGGCAAACTCAATACGATACGGTGTACAAATGAAATTAAATATCGCGTTTATGATTTTATTATTTTCTTCCGCCGCATTATTTGCGCAGGAAGTTCCCTTGCCCGCAAAGCCAAAACAAAAAACAAAAGCGGCAGATACCGTCGGCACAAAAAATCCCGAAGCCACAAAGATAACCGCAAATCAGGCTCTTGACGGGCTTATCTCTTGGGATAAAAAACTTAAAACTTTGCAGGCGGATTTTACGCAGACGACCGATTTTGAGGGTACGCCGATATCTTCCTCCGAAGGCAGAATATATAAACAAGATAATAATATCCGCTTGGATACTTTTGAAGAAGGCCTCTTGGCGCAGAGCGCGGTTACGGATAAGAAAAGGATAAAAATCAAAGACGGGCAGGGCGCTTTAATAACAACTATGGCTTGGGACGACTGGCAGGAAGGCCAGACCAACAAAGCTTTGTTTGACTTCGGCAATTACGGCAAAGTCGTAAAAGAACACAAACTTAAAAGTTTTGCCTGCGACGGACAATTTTACAAGTTGGTTTTAGTTCCTTTAAAAGAAGGGCCGGAAAGCTATGAGCTTTCTTTCAAATTGAATACCGAAGATTTTTTTATAGAAGAAATATCGCTTGAGAACCAAGGGGTAAGAACTAAAACGACGCTCAAAAACGTCAAGAAAAATATAAAATTTAAAGAGAGCATATTAAAATGAAACTTAAAATGACGCTTGCCAATAAAATAACTTTGATAAGGGCCGCTATGGCCATAGTGATGTTTTTGCTTATGGTAGCGGAAAATAAATGGGCGGTTATAGCCTCGTCCCTGCTGTTCGGCGTGGCCGCCAGCACCGATTGGATTGACGGACGTATCGCCAGAAGCACAAACACCGCAACACCTTTTGGGGCGATTGTGGATCCTTTCGTAGATAAAGTATTGGTAGGGGCGGCGTTTTTCGCTTTTACGGAGCTTTCCATAATAGATGTGCCGGTATGGGCCGTATTTATAATAATTTTAAGGGAACTTATGGTTTCCACCTTAAGAGTGCTGGCCGCTTTGGATAATTACGTAATGGCCGCCGAACGCTGGGGCAAATTTAAAACCACCGTTCAGCTTATAGCTTTAGGGCTTATATTCTTTATCGTAGACGTAAAATTCTTAATTCCGATAACGGGCGGTTGTTTAAAAACGGTTTTGACCTTCTTGGATAATCTGCTCGGCTGCCTGCCTTACAGCATAACAGTAATAACCGCGGTGGTAACGGCTTTAAGCGGAGTTTCTTATCTGAAAAACAACTGGAATATGCTTAAAAAATCTTGGAGCCTGCCCGTAAATGACTAATTTTTGGTTAAAATTCTTCGCCACGGGCGCATTTATCAGCTATATACCCACGGCAATTTTAAGAAATAAAAAGAACAGCGGCGCAGGCCTTTTGGGCACTTTTGAAGCTTTTGTTCTTTTCCTGTTTTTTATGCCGGGCGACAGCCTTTATCAGGCGATGACGACTTTGGGCGTAATACTGATTGCGGTTTACGTTTCGGACAAAGTAAAATTCAAAGACGATAAAAAGGACAACCCCAAAATCGTCATTGACGAAATAGCCGGTTATTTTACGGCGATGTTCTTTCTGCCGCACGATTTTTTGGTTATGATTTTGGCTTTTGTGCTTTTCAGAGTGTTTGACACCACAAAACTGGCCTTTATAAAAAAGGCGGAAAACTTCGGGCAGAACCTTCCGGAAAAGACAAAAAGCAAGTTTTACGTAAACGGTGCGGCCGTCGTTTTGGACGACGTACTGGCGGGCGTTATATCAAATTTGATAATATGGTTTTTAATATATCTTAAGTTAATATAAAGAGGTTTACTTTATGGAATTTTCAAGTATGGGAAGTATGAAAGAACTTATAAGAGCCGGCGGACCGGTGCTGTTTCTTTTGATTGGGCTGTCAATTTATTCTATATCTATAATGATAGACAGGTTTTTTAAGTACAGAAGCAATATCAATAAGTCAAGAAGACTTATGGAATACGTGCGCTACCAGCTGCCGGCAAGGAACTTCAACAAAATTACCGATGCCTGCCGCAAAAACGGTTATTCAAATACCGCGGCGGCTAAACTGGTGCTTAATTTGATTAAATCAGACAAAACCGACATCGCCGATTTAAACGATTTGGCCGATTCCATAATAAATTGGGAAACGGCCCAGCTTTCACGCAAACTCTCGGTGTTGGCCACCTTGGCGAGCACAACTCCGTTTATAGGGCTTTTCGGCACGGTATTGGGGGTTATGAGGGCATTTTCCGATTTATCTTCCATAAGCGGCGCTTCCGCAGGGCCTTCAGTAGTGGCAAAAGGTATAGCCGAAGCTTTGGTCAATACGGCGGCGGGCCTTTTTGTAGCCGTTCCGGCCTTAATCGCATACAACTATTTTTTAAGCAAAGTAAATTTCTTTGCTCAGAATATGCAGTATTTGGCGCAGGAAATCATCTCCGCCAAGCTTTATAAAGAACCGCAGCGCCCGGAAAATACTTTCGCCGCGGTGGAAGATCTTATTTCGGCGGGCAAATTATGAAAAACCGTATGCAGACGCGCGGCATAATGGGCGAAATCAATATGGTGCCTTTCATAGACATCACTTTGATTTTGCTGATAATTTTTATGGTGATGACGCCTTTTATAGTGCAGTCGCAAATCAGTGTAGATTTACCTTCTTCCACAGCCGTCAACACCATTACCGAAGATAATGTAATACGCGTGGAAATAACAAAAAAAGGGCAAATAAAAGTTATGGATAAGGAAATACCATTATCCGGCTTACAGGAAGAACTTACCCTTCTTTTGGGCCGCGCGCACGAAAAAACTATCTTGGTTCAAGCCGATAAGGAAGTGCCCGTACAGCAAGTGGTAACCGTGTTCGATACTGCAAAAAAGCTGGGCGCTGCAAAGCTCGGCATAGGCGTAGTCGAAACCAGATAAAAAACTTATTAAGGTTTTAATTTTTTATGAATTTATCATTAGTATATTCAGCCGCTTTGCACTTTTTACTATTCCTGGCGATGTTCGCTATGATGCAAAGCGGTGCGCCCGCAAAAAAAGTTAAAGCCGTTTATACAATAGATTTTATAGGTTCGGCTTCCCAACCTTTAAGATACGGAGCGCAGGAAGAAAAACCCGCCCCCGCGCCGGCCGCCGAGCAAAAAAACGAAGCTGCAATAAAAGCCCCCCCGGCCCCGCAGGCTCCCTCGGAAATAAAAGAACCCAAAAAAGAAGAACCTAAAAAAACGACTAAAAAGGAATATAATTCCAAAGAGCAAATTTCAAAAAAACCGAAAAAAAACAATAAAACAACCGCTAAAAAAGAAGAGCCCAAACCACAGCCCAAGGCTGAAGAGGAAAAGAAGGTTACGCTTTCCAAACCAAGCATTTTGGGCGAAGTGGAATCCACCAATATAGATCCGGCCTCTTTGCATAACCTTACGTCCGGCGGCGGGGAAGACGGCCCCAAAGCCGTAAGGGCAAGCTTTACAAATTTCCCTTACCCGTGGTATATAACGCAAGTAAGGAACTCCCTTTGGGAACAATGGCAAAAACGTATGCCCAAAAAGAGCGCGGGGCTTTCCACTTTGGTATCTTTCAATATTGATAAGTACGGTGCGGTTTACAGCGTACAGATAGAAAAAAGTTCCGGCAATGATTCTTATGACTACGCGGCCACTTCCGCCGCGGAAAATTCGGCGCCTTATCCGCCGCTGCCGAAGGACTTTCCCAAAAATTTGCTTACGGTTACCGTAGAATTTAAAAATGAGGAGTAATTTATGTTAATGATATGGCGTTTTATTTTGCTTGTACTTATTTTCCTGGGCGCTATGGTTTGTTTCCCGGATTATCCCAACACCACCCCGATAACGATATTTATTATGTTTATAATATCTTTCATATCGGTACTTGTTCTGACTTTTGTATTTTCGCTTTTGTTCTTGGGACGTTCCCACGTTTTCAACTGTCTGTTTGATTTGATTATCATCTTGGTTGTGGGCTATTTTCTTTTAAATATAATGCCGCAAACTGACGGAGTTTCCCCTTACGATAAAATAATGAACGGCAAATATCCCGATAAGCAACAAGTGGAACGCGGACTAAAAAAACTTGATTTTACTTCCAACGGAATTAAAGAAGACGTTAAAAAAACCAAGGAAGATCTTGACCGCGGCATAGGTGAGATACAAAAAGTAATCAGCAAAGAGGTACAAAACTAATGAAAACAGCGGTAATAACCGGCGGGAAAGGATTTGTAGGCGGAAGGCTGTCCGCCCTCTTGCTTAAAGAGGGATACCGCGTTAAACTATTAACGAGGGGCCGCGGCGGCAAAACCGACAATCCGATGCTTGAAAGCGTCGGCGTTGATTATAATGACGTCAACGACTTGAAAGCCGCTCTTAAAGGCGCAGACTGCGTGTTTCACTTGGCGGCGGCGATATTCGCTTTTAACAAAGAAGAATTTTATAAAGCGAATGTCGAAGTAACAAAAAATATATGCGCGGCCGCAGCGCAAACGCCCGGGATAGAAAGTTTTGTTTATTTATCCAGCCAAGCGGCAGCGGGGCCGAGTGAGTATAAAAACAACCCTATTGACGAACGCGCGACGCCCGCGCCCGTTTCCGACTACGGGGAAACAAAACTTGAAGCGGAAAAGTATGTAATGCAATTACCGCAAACCATACGCAAAACCGTTTTAAGAGCCCCGGTTGTATACGGCAAAAACGATTCGGGCGTATCAAAAATAGCGGCCTGGGTGGCAAGAGGAATAATGGTAAACACATCCTCTTCCGAAATGTTCTTTAATTTCATTTACGTGGAAGATTTAGTGTCAGCTTTATATAAAGCTTCCCTGCTGCAAGAAGCCGACGGGCAGGTTTTCTTCGTCTGCGAACCCGCCGGATACAGCTGGAAATACTTTATAAATTCTATGGCCGACGCTATGGGCAAACCGCGGCCCCTTATGTTTAATATGCCGTATTTTCTCTTGGAGGCGGCGGCCTTTGTCTATGAAAGCGCGGCCCGTGTCTTTTCCATAACTCCGGCTTTGAATTATGACAAAATAAAAGAAGCCGCCATAAAAGGACATTGGGTCTGCAGCTCTCAGAAATGGGTTTCCCTGACGGGTCAGCAATTTACCCCTCTTGCGGAAGGCCTTAAAAAGAGTTTTTAATGACAAACAAAACAAAATATGCAGGGGCGGACGTTTTCTTTTCCGCGAAATATATTTTCGCACAGATAATAACTTTGATTATTTTCTTGCTCGGATTCAAATGGACGCTTTTCGGCCTTTACTGGATACCGCCTCTTCTGAACCCGGTGCTTTACGTTTGCGTAGTTTTGTTTTGGCTGTATTATAATTTTTTATGGATAAGAACGGCCCTTTATCTGCCGAGCACCTACCTGGCGGTAAAAAGCCTATACAACGATTTAGGCGTAGAATTAAGCGTTTTCAAGTGTTTTTACATAGCTTTGTGCAAATTAAACCGCGCAAGAAAAGCGGAAGTCAAAATGCGCAGAGAAACCAAATTTATCCGTATGGCCGCGCTTAGCTTCGTCAAAGCGGGGATACTTGCAAATATGCGCCGCCCGGAAGCGAAAGAACTTTCAAAAGCCGTTTTCATACATACAAAAAAACAGGTTATAGATATTTTTAAATTCGTTTTACCGTACTTCGCGCCGACTTTCGCCATACTGCTGATTTTGACGCCGCTGACGGTGTTTTTATCCTCGCATAATTACAGATATCTTATAGAGCATTTTACCGGCGCGCCGGTAATGATTTCTTTTTGGATTTATATAATAATACTTCCTTTTAAACTTATTTGGGTGTTTATGACGCTTTCCTCCCTTGCGTCAAATATAATTTCCCCCCTGTTGGTTTTGCCTTTAAACAAGCTTTTCGCCACATACGTTAAGGAAAACGACACCCAAATTAACTTGGATAAAAAACATTCTCTTCCCTTTGAAGGTTTTGCGGCTTTATTTATGATTTTAACGGCTTTGATGTTTTATATTTCTATTTTGTTAAATATTTTGTTATAATTAATATACACGTTGGGAATTGCAGCTTATACTGCGATTTCAAAATAAATGGAGAGGTGGCCGAGAGGCTGAAGGCAACGGTTTGCTAAACCGTCATACGGGGGATTTCCCGTATCGAGGGTTCGAATCCCTCCCTCTCCGCCAGTTTTATTACTAAAAAGTCCTACTTCTTTGTTGTTTGCTCAGTCGGATACCTCCGCCTTCGGCGCGTTTACTCGGTATTCCTTCCTCGCAAACGCCTTGAATTAGGACTTTTTATTTTGAAAACTCCTGAGATTTAGTTCGGGGTATTTTGATTTATTAGGGAAACACCGCGAAATTAACACCTTACGGGGAAACAACAATAAATGATAATCAATACCGGCGGAAGAACGGATACCGTTCAATATTACAGCCAATGGCTGCTAAACAGATTTAAAGAGGGTTTTGTTTATACAAGAAATCCTCTGTTTCCGTCTAAAGTTACCCGCTATGAATTAACACCCGATAAAATTGACTGCATAGTTTTTTGCTCGAAAAACTATGAGCCTGTTTTAGAAAGATTACACGAGATAACAGATAAATTTAACACATATTTCCACTATACGATAACCGCTTACGGAACCGATATCGAACCGAGAGTCCCATCCATTGAAAAAAGCATAGAAACTCTTTTAAAGTTGGAAAATATCGTCGGCAAAAACAGAATTGCGTGGCGCTATGACCCGGTTTTATTGACAGGCAAATATACTATTGATTACCATTTAAAAACTTTTGAAAATATGGCAAAACAATTATCAGGGCACATTGACCGCTGTATTTTTAGTTTTGTTGAAATGTATAAAAAACTTTCCGTCAATATGCCGGAATTAAAAGCCATAACGGACGAGCAAAAAACGGCTCTTGCCCGCGGTATGGGCAAAATCGCTCAAGAATATAATATTCATCTTCAAACCTGTGCAACAAACGGAGATTATACAAGCTTCGGCATTTATCCATCCGGCTGTATGACGCTTGATATTTTAGGTAATGCGAATAATATAAAATTTAAAAAATTAAAACACAAAGGAATGAGGAAACATTGCCATTGTATAGAAGCAAGGGATATCGGAGCCTATGACACCTGCCCGAACGGCTGCCGATACTGCTACGCAAATTCAACCCCTAAAAAAGCGATAGAAAACTTTAAGCTGCACAACCCCAATTCCCCGATTTTACTGGGAAAAATTAAAGAACCCGACATTATTCAGCAAGGCAATCAGAAGAGTTTTCTTGCCGAAGATAAAGATATTTGTCCCGCTTCGGAATTATTTTAGCTTATATAATAATCCGACATATATAATGTGTATTTTAATAAGACAACACTATTTTATAACCCTTTCTTGATTATGTATTTACATTTTCAAAATCCATATTATATAATTAAATTATGAACGAGAAAGCAAACTGCCCCAAAGAAAAGAACCGCTGGGGCGGCAAACGCGAGTGCGCCGGCCGGAAAAAAACCTGCAAGCGGAAAGTGCCCTTCAACAGGCGTGTTAATGAAGATATTTTAAAAATTTTGCGGAACTATTCGGCAAAGTACGGCATTACGGAAACCGAAGCTTTGGAGAGCGCAATTATTTTACAAAGCAATATCGACAAATTAAAAGGAGAAAAAATTATGAAAATTGTAATTCCTTCAAGCAACAATAAATTATGCGGACATTTCGGAAATTGCGAATATTTTTCTTTCGTGGAAGTAAACAAAGAAACTAAAACCATAATAAATATTGAAAAAAGGATTCCCGAAGAAGGTATTTCCTGCCAAAGTGCAAACTGGATAGCTTCCCAAGGGGCAAATATCGTCCTTGCGGGCGGTATGGGGAACAGACCTTTGCAAATTTTTCAGCAAAACGGCGTACAAGTGATAGCGGGCTGCCCCGAAGTTGAAATAGAAGAAATCGTCCGTCAATATTTGGACGGAAGCATTGTAGCCGGCGAAAACCTTTGCGGCGGAGAACACCATCATTGCCACGGACACCACGGCGAAGGCCACCATCAATGCCATAATAACAAATAACGTAAATTTTAAATCAAACTAAAAATTATGCAGAAAATCCCCCCTGTTATTCCGGGGGATTTTTACTACTTGAATATTATAAAAAGCGGCAGGATACGGCATTTAAAAAATAATATAAATTTACTATACTTATTTTATGAGGAATAGTAATTTTATATTACTTTTATCGGTATTATTGTTTTTGAGTGCGAATTTAAACGCCGGCAAGGTTTATTCCGCCTTTGCAGATGTCAAACTCTCCCGTATTATAGACGGAGATACCTTTACCGTCGATTTGCCTTGCCGAGACGAAGTTTTCTGCAAAGATATTTCCGTTCGCGTGCGCGGCGTTGATACTCCCGAAATGAAAAGTAAAAATATATACAAACGCCAGTCGGCCCTAAAAGCCAAGGAATTTACAAAAAACTTCCTTGAAGCCGGCCAAGTAGATCTTTTAAAATGCGGGCGCGATAAATACTTCCGCCTGCTCTGCGATGTTACCTCCGACGGGGAAGACTTGGCCTCAGCCCTCCTTAAAGCCGGCTTGGCGCGCCCATATTTCGGCGGTAAAAAACAGCAATAACGCGCTAACGCACTCTAAACATCTCACAACTTTATTGACGTTCAGGCAAGATGCCGCACCGTCTAAACGGCGCGCTCGGCACACATTATTTTGCAGGCGGCTCCGGAAAATTTGTTTTCGTCCAAAATAATTTCCCCTATATTGTCCGCTTTGATAAAACCGCCCGCCGGGTTCTTAATGCTTAAGATATCGCCTTTAATTACGGCCTGTACTTCGCTGTACTCAAAGGAAAGATCCGTATCCTGCATTTCACAGTTCTCCAGAACCAAGCCTTTGGCGTATCAAAGCGGCTGAGTGCCGATAATTTTACAGTTTATAAGTTTTAAACCCTCGGAATACCAAGCCAAATATTCGCCTTTAATAACGCTGTTCTTTACCGTAACGCCGCGGCTGTGCCAAAAAGCGTCTTTCGTATCCAAAAAAGAATCTTCTATTACGGCGTTTTCAAGATATTGGAAAGAATATTTAGCCTTCATATTTAAACCTTCTACGCGCATATTTCCGCATTTTAGGAAAGGATATTCCGAAACAAGTTCTCCGCCCTTTATTTCTACGCCACGGCAGAACCAGCCAAACTCTCGGGAGTCAATGTTGCATCCGCTCAACTTTATATTATCACATTCCCTTAAAGCTTTTATGCAGCCCAAAACGCTGTTTTTTATTTCGACGCCGTCATCATACCATAAAGCCGCACGGCAGTTTTCCGTCATTTTGCAATTTTCAATAAGGCCGCCTTTTAAATGCCATAAAGGATAGCGAAGTTCAAAAACGCTGTTTTTGACTTTTATGTTTCTGCACTCTTTTAAAGCCGATTCTCCGTCTTCCGCCCCGGCGAAAGAGCAATTTTCAACCTCGGCGTTTTTTATAGCGTACAAGGCCCTTTCGGAACCCAAAGAAAGATTTTTATATACCGTCATAGCGTACTTCCTCTTTACAATTAAATCTGCGGCGCAAAACGCGCCAATTAAAAAGCCCAGTAAATATTATAAACCATAGAGTTGACTCCAAGTCAATGATTAAACACTCAACAATGTTTTGTTATAATTTATTTTAAATCCTTTAATATTTTCAGATAAAAGAGGCTTAATTTTGGACGAAGATTTAATTTATCAAATTCTTTCCGCAGTGGAGGAAATCCCCCCCGGACGTGTATCCACTTACGGGCAAATAGCACGCCTTATCGGCCGAGAGCGCAATGCCCGGTTAGTCGGCAAAGTTTTAAGTCTGTCGGATTATTACGGCAAATATCCCTGCCACAGGGTGGTAAACCACGCAGGGCGATTGGCCCCCGGTTGGCCGGAACAAGGCCGGCTTTTGGCGGAAGAAGGCGTAAAAGTGCAAAACGGAAAAGTGCTTAACCTTAAAGAGTACCTTTGGGATTGCTGAACTTGGAAAGTAAAAAAGCCCGCCTTAAGCGGGCTTTAAAGCAAAAAACAAACTTTATTTATCGCAGCATTTGGAAAAATTACTGTAATTTACGAATTTTTCCTCATAAGCGATAAAAGCCTCCTGAAGAATCTTCACTGCGGTGTTCTTATCAAATATTTTTTCAACAACCACGGTTTTATTTTCCAGTTTTTTGTAGTCTTCAAAAAAACTCATCGTTTCCGACACCAAATGATCCGGCAGCTCGGAAATATTGGTATAGTGGCTGACGTTAGGGTCGCCTTTTGCCACGGCGATGATTTTATCGTCGGCTTCGCCGTTGTCAAGCATACGCATAACGCCTATAATGCGTGCAGGCACTATGCACATCGGCACCACTTCCGCCTGGGAAAGTATCAAAATATCCAAAGGGTCTTTGTCGGCGCCGTAAGTCCTGGGAATAAAGCCGTAGTTGGCGGGATAATAGACGGAAGAATACAGAACCCTGTCCAGCCTAAGCATACCGCTTTCTTTGTCAAGCTCATATTTGGCGCGGGTTCCTTTAGGGATTTCAATTACGCCGTTGACGATATCGGGCAGAGTTGCCTTATCTCCCGGGGAAACGTGATGCCAAGGATTAAAATTATACATTATGCCATCTCCATATATTGTTTATTATGATTATAGCAATTTAAAAGATAATGCAAAATTTATCCCGACGGGCTTAAAAACGGCCAGGCCTCATAAGTGCGGTTTTATACCTTTGACTAATAATTTATTTATTTTTTAGTTCATTTTAAGGGCTATATCTGATTTAAAAAATAAAAAGCATTTCAAAAAGGTTTTGTTTTTTTGATAGAATATTTATGCAAAAAAAGTACGGCTGAAATTAATATAAATCTATTAAAAAGGTAGCAGTTTATGCAATACAAAAACGTGTATGTCGTTTATTTCAGCCCGGCCGGCGGGGCAAAACTCTACGCCCGCACCGCCGCAAAAATCTTCAGCGAAAATTTTAAAGAAACCGATATCACCGATTTTGACAGAAGGGTAAACAAGTTATCCTTTGATAAAGACGATTTGGTTATTATAAGCGCGCCGGCATATTTCGGACGTTTGGTTAACATTGAAAACGGGCTTTTGAACAATCTTTCCGGCAACGGGGCCAGAGCGATGCTCTTAATAGCATACGGGAACAGAAGCTATGAAGATTCTCTTTTGGAACTTAAAAAAATGGCGGAGGAAAGAGGTTTTAAACCTTTTGCTGCCGCCGCGCTTTTGGCTACACCCGGTTATTTGCCGAAGGTCTCGAAATGCAGACCAAACGAAAACGACCTCGCTTTGCTGAGCGATTTCGCGGAAAAATCCAAAGCCAAACTGGAAGACGAAACGGCTATGGCGAAGGACTTATCCGTCAAAGGGAATTATCCCTTCAGGCCTTACGAAAAGGCCCCGTACCACCCGGAAGGCGACGAAAAATGTAACAAATGCAGAATGTGTTTTCAAATCTGCCCGATGGGCGCGATAGACGCGGAATCACCGAAAGCGACCGACGCGTCGAAATGTATTTCTTGTATGACCTGCGTACAGTCTTGCCCGCGGCATTCCAGAGGTTTGCATTCCATTAAAGCAAAAATAATGCTTAAAATGTTGGAAAGGACTTTGGACAATCCATCCAGCCGTCCGGAATTCTTTTTATAATTTTTTAATTCAATCAAACAGGAGTTTCCCGTGAAATACGATTTTGACGAAATAATACAAAGACGCTCAACCGCATCGGTTAAGTGGGATTTTACTTCCGACGACAGCATAATCCCCCTTTGGGTTGCCGATATGGATTTTAAAGCCGCACCGCCGATAATTAACGCCTTAAAAAAACGTGCGGAACACGGAGTTTTCGGATATGCTTTGCCGCCGGCGGGCTATTATGAAGCCGTCTGCCGTTGGTTCAAGAACAAACACGGGCTGCAAATCCGTCCCGGCTGGATATTGCCTACGACGGGTGTAGTAGCCGCGCTCTCGACGATAATAAAAGCCCTTTGCGGGCCGGAAGACAAAGTTATCATACAAACGCCGGTATATAATTGTTTTTTCTCCGTAATTGAAAATAATTCCTGCCAAATACTGAAAAACCCTTTAATTTACGAAAGCGCCTCTTACCGCATAGACTTTGAAGATCTACGCAAAAAAGCCGCAGATCCGCACGCAAAAGTTATGATTTTATGCAATCCGCACAATCCGGCCGGCAGAGTGTGGAGCAAAAGCGAACTTGAACAAATAGGCGAAATTTGCCGCAAAAACAAAGTAACCGTCTTGGCGGACGAAATCCATTGCGAACTTACCCGGCCGGGTTTTAAATACACCCCTTTTGCTTCTTTAAATGAAGATTTTTTACTTAATTCCGTAACCTGCACCTCCCCCAGCAAAGCTTTTAATTTGGCGGGCCTGCAAACGGCCAATATTTTTTGCGCGGACAAAGAAATGCGCAGTAAAATCGAAAGGGCTTTACATATCAACGAAACCGCTTCAGTCGGCCCTTTCGGCATAGACGCGCTTATCACCGCTTACGATGAATGCGCCGACTGGCTGGAAGAATTAAATTCTTATCTTGACGGGAACTATTTAACGTTAAAATCTTTTTTTGAAAAGGAAATGCCGGATTTCCCCCTAACTCCGCTTGAAGGAACTTATTTGGCTTGGGTAAATTGCCGAAAGCTTAAAAAGAGTTCTCTAGAAATTGCGGAAACTTTGCTAAAGCACGGCGTACGCATAAATCCTGGGTATATTTACGGTGAGGACGGAGAAGGCTTTATCAGAATAAACACGGCTTGCCCGAGGGCTTTACTGATAGAAGGCCTTAAAAGAATTAAAAAAGCTTTCAGAGAAAGTTTCTGAGCGTTACATCAAAAAAGCTCTTTTGACGAGCAAATATCCCGCAAAAGCGCCGAAAGCCCCTATCAGGAACCAAATGGTATTTGTAACGGAAAACAACCAACTGTTAAAAGCCATTCCTTTTGGTTTTGACATAAAATCCTCGGCGTTGTCGGCTATGGTTTTAATTTTTTCGGCTGACGGAGAACAGAACGGGAAGACTTCCGCATTTTCGCCGTTTCGCTTAATCATTTCCAAATTATAGCAAAGGCCGCCTTGCGGAACAAAAAGACTTTTTTGATAAACCGGCTTCACTTTAAAAGTACGGACTTCGCTCAGACGCGCAATTTTTTCTTTGCCGAAAGCCCCTCCTGCGTAAACGGCGTTTTCGGGACGGTGCAAAGTTATGCGCGAAAAGCACCATCCGCGGTTAATCGTATAAATCATCAGAACCGCACCCGCGGCAAGAAGAAGCGCACCTGCTATAATTTTTTCAACTTTTTTATCGGCCATAGTAATTTTATACAAAAATATCCCCGGCGGAATCAATAAAAATACGGAAAGCCCCGCAGCCAAAGTTGCTATAATTATATTATGAGAATCATTTTGAATATAATCCTTTCCGCGGCCTTGGCTTCGGCATCGATTTTTTGTGCCGCGCAAAGCCTTAAAGACTATATGGCCGGCAATACCGCTTTGACGGCCAAAACCGCGGCTGAAGAAAAAGACCAAACGCAAGAAGCACAGGCGGAACAAAACCCGGGCGGAAATGTAATGGCGGTAAAGCACCTGCCCGACGTGAAACTAAACAACGCCATAATAAGAAAAAGCGTTTTAACCTACTTTGACGCGCCCGAACTTAAAGAAGCCCAAACACTTTATCAATCCGGCCAACAAAACAAAGCTTTGGGAGTTTACGAAAACATTTCCATTAACGAAGATTTTTCATCGCAAGTCAGATTGCAGGCGGCTTTAAACGCGGCCGTTATAAACTTGCAGCGCTCGGAATATAAAAACGCTTTAAAAAACGCGGACGCGGCTTTAAAAATAAACCCGAACAATCCTTTTTCGCAGCTGCTGAAAATTTGGATATACTCGGCTTGGGGCAAAATAAAAGAAACAAAAAAAGAAGCCGACAATTTGCTCTTTCTGACGGCAGATTTTGAATATTTGGCATCTTCCAAACTTGCTTTGGCGCAGGCGTATTTCAATGCCGGCAAAGGAATTCAGGCTATGGACATACTGCAAAACCTTTACGGAACGGACCCATATTTAATATCCCATTCGGCTTACCTTATGGGCCGCCTGTCCGTAAAAGACAAACCCGCCGCGCAAGCCCTTTTCGAACAGGCTTTGGCCCACGACGGCAGCAACTGCGCCGCCCAAAAATATCAGGCCGAAATGCAATATAAACTTAAGCAGTATATACCCGCTTGGCAAAGTTACGCCAGCTTATTTATACTGGACAAAACCGACAAAAAAAGTGCAAAAAGGCTTAAAAAACTTTCAAAACGCCTTAAAGGCTCGCCGGAAGATTATCTGTTTTACACAAAACTTTCCGAAATCTATACAAAAAAGCCGGAGCCGAACCAATCCCAAACCGTACGCGTGGGGTTGTTCTCCGATTATAAAGCCAATTTAACCCCTCTGCAAAGTTTTAATTTTATGCCCGGGACGGATTTCGTCATTAAAGCTGAATCTTTGGGTACGGTCATTACCGGGGAAGCATATACGCCGAAAAATATTTCTTTTGACAAAGAACACAAAGGCGTACATATACAAAACAAATGGGGCGCGGCTGATTTCTCCACGAAGCGGCCTTTCGTGATAACTTTAAACAAAGAGGGATATTCATTCCTCGTAAAAGACGCTAAAGCGGAAGATGCATTTTCCGCCAATTTGGGCGATAAAGAACTTAAAGGCTCTCTGTTGGTAATACCTGCGGAAAACGGAATGATTTTGATAAATCATACTTCTTTGGACGATGTTCTGCCCGCACTTTTAATGTCTTTGACGCGCGGTATAAAAACGCCGGCCGCACTTGAAGCCGCCGCCACTGTTTTAAGGACCGCACTGGTCCGCAGGCTCTCTTCCTCTAAGGACGCTATTTTTGACGTTCCGGATAATACCCCCCGGATAAATTACGGCGGGGTTAATATGGAATCCCAATTCGTAAGGAACGCTTCAAAAAATACAGCGGGAAAAATCTTGGCGGAAGCTTCCTATGAAGGAGATTTGCCCGCTCCGGCGCAAACAGAAATATACCGTTCCTGCTCAAGCGCAAGCGAAGACGGGCCGAGAAACACCCAAGATAAAACGAATTATTCTTTCTCCCCGGTAAATCTGTTTAAATTTATGATATCAAATCCCCCAAAAGATTTATATTCCGCACCGGAAGACCCCACTTTATGGTCCTCAGTAAAATGGGCATATCTTATGCCGCTTAAGGAAATACAAAAACGCTTAAATTCACTTTATAAAATAGGCTCTCTTAAATATTTTGAACCGGCGAAGACAACCCCCTATGGACGCATTGAAACGATGCGATTTACAGGAAGCAAAAAAACGGTCGAAATCCCCTTTGAGGAAGCCAATTTCATCTTGGCCGCAGGGACGCTTAAATCCCCCTTCTTCACGTTTATACCGTTTAAAAAAAACGTGCTTATTTTGGGTTCCGACACCGGCGCGGGCAAAGGCCTTTGCATAGACGGAGCATACGGTTTGGCAAAACAAGGCAAAACTGCCGAGGAAATTTTAAAATATTATTATCCGGATTTAGAGATTACCGAAAAATGGCAAATAAAAAAATCGCTTTTATAATAACGAAGTTGGAGCTCGGCGGCGCGCAAAAAAGCGTACTTTACAGCGTAAAAAATCTTAACAGACCGCCTATAAAAACTTATCTTCTCTGCGGAAAGGGCGGATATTTGGATAAAGAAGCAAAAAAGAACATAAAGGGTTTATTTTTTATTCCCGATTTGGTAAGGGAAATTTCCCCCCTAAAAGATTTAAAAGCCTTCCTGCAAATAAGAAAAAGGCTTAAAAACTTAAGGCCAGATATTGTGCATACCAATTCTTCCAAAGCGGGCATTTTGGGGCGTTTGGCCGCCGCAAGCATAATAAAAGGCCCGAAAATTATCCATACGGTGCACGGATTTTCTTTTTACGAAGGCCAGAAACCGCTTAGAAAATATTTTTACGTTACGGCGGAGAAACTGCTTTCCAAAGTTACGGACAAACTTATTTTTGTTTCTCACGAAGATATGGATACGGCCCTGAAATTTAAAATAGCCAAGGCCTCGCAATGTACGCTTATAAGGGCAGGCGTGGAAGCGCACAAGAAAGAAGACTTCAAAGATTTTGACAAGGCCGCAAAACTAAGGAAACTAGGCCTTAAAGAAAACACAAAAATAGTCCTCTGCACCGCAAATTTAAAACCGCAGAAGAATCCTTTGGATATGATAAAAGCCGCCGCGATTGTTTGCAAAAAAGAACCCGATTGCGTTTATCTTTATACGGGTACCGGGCCGCTTAAACAGGCCGCGCAAAAGCTGATAGCGCGCCATAAACTTAAAAAGAATTTCAAACTTTTGGGGCATCGCAAAGATATTACCGAACTTTTGGCCGCGGCGGATCTTTTTTCTTTAAGTTCCTTATGGGAAGGCCTGCCGATGGCTTTGGTTGAAGCTTTGTTTATGTCCGTCCCAAGCGTTTGTTACGACAGCGGCGGCGTAAAAGAAGTTTTAAAAAGCGGCAAAAACGGATTTTTAACGCCGCGCGGCAATTACAGGAAACTGGCGGAAAACCAACTCCGCGCTTTAAAGAAAAAGGACTTTATTTTTAATGCGGAAGATTTGGAAGATTTCGACATCAAAAATATGATTAAAAGACAGCGGGAACTTTATTTGAGTTTTGGAGGAAAGAAATGAACTATTTTAACAATGACGCCGAACGCGAAGCCGTAGAACGCGCCAAGAAAATCGCTTTGGAAGTTTTTAAACCTCTAAGGGCCAAGTATGACGAAAAAGAAGAATTCTGCCCCGAAGCCGTACAAGCTATGATTGAACAAAGGCTTTTCGGCCTTTGGCTTCCCAAAGAATACGGCGGCGAAGGCCTGGGGGTAAACGCTTTGGCTTTGGTTCTGGAAGAGCTTTCAAAAGTCTGTATGGGTTTGGCTTTACCGGCCGGTACCAGCGCGCTGGGCGGTATGCCGATGTTCTTTTGGGCCACGCCGGAACAAAGGGCCAAATGGGTTCCCGATTTGGCGAGCGGCAAAAAATTGTGGACTTTCGCCCTTTCCGAAGCGCAGGCCGGTTCCGACGCGACTTCAATAAAAACCACCGCTTTAAAAGAAGGAGACTATTACGTTTTAAACGGTTCCAAACATTATATTTCCACCGGCGAAGCCGCCGATTTTTACGTCGTAGCCGTATCGACCAACCCCGCAAGGGGCGCAAGGGGCATATCCCTTTTGGTGGTTAAAAAGGGCACCCCCGGCTTTACATTCGGCAAAAAAGAACGCAAAATGGGCCTTAAAACAAATCCCACTTATGATTTAATCTTCCGCGACTGCAAAGTGCCCGCCGCAAATCTTTTGGGCAGCGAGGGAAAAGGGCTTTTGATAGTGCAGGAAACTTTTGATTATTCCCGCCCCGGCATAGCGGCACAGGCTTTGGGCCTGGCCCAAGGCGCGATGGCGGAAGCGGTCAAATATCTTAAAATAAGAAAACAATTCGACCAACCCGTAATATCCTTCCAAAGTATCGGCCACGAACTGGCCGAACTTACGGCAAAAGTTGAAGCGGGCAGAGCGCTTGTCTATAAAATAACCTCGTTAATGGATAAAGATTTTATCGCCGCTTCCCAAAACGCCGTTAAAAACAACACCACCGTACACGACGAGCTTAAGGCCCTTAAGGGCCCGCGTTGGACTAAATACAGCGCTATGGCAAAGCTGTTCTGCTCCGATACGGCTATGCAAGTGGCCGACAGGTGCATAAATCTCTGCGGCGGCATAGCATATACGCGGGATTTCCCGTTGGAGAAATACGCCCGCGACGCCAAAGTAACGCAAATTTACGAAGGCACGAACCATATTCAGAAGAACGAGATTATGGCTTCCCTAATAAAAGAAAATTAACACAATTTTCAAGCAAAGCAAAACCCCCGGCCTTAAAACCGGGGGTTTTTAAATATTTTAAATTTTTATTATTCTCTGTCCCAAACGGCCTCGTAAGCCAAAGCCGTTACGGTTACAAACATCAACAGGGAATAAACGCACCACCAAATCGTTTCCGAAAATACGGGCTCTAAAAACAGAGCTTCATAAACGAATGAAAACAAAAGCTTGACCGTAGCCAGCCATAAAAACAGAGCGCCAAGCCTTAAAACGATATCCAACAGACCAAAAATAATGCCTTTTCTGAAGGAAGCTTTAAAAGAATTTTTTATCTTTTCCATATTAAGATTTTATCTATGTATGAGGAATTTGTCAATATTTTTAAGCCCCGCCGCTCAGCTTCAAGCCGACAACGCCTATTATTATAAGCAAAGTGGAAATTATTTTAAGCGCGCTGAAACTTTCGGAGAAAAACACCGCCCCTATAATAAAAATCCCTTTAATAAAATAGCCCCGCCTTAAAGCGGGGCTGAAATCTGGTGTCACCGGGTGGGCTCGAACCACCGACCTGGCGCTTATGAAACGCCCGCTCTAACCAGCTGAGCTACGGTGACGACTTAAATATTATAACAAATCAAAAAAAACTTGTAAATAGTTTCAATAATTTTATCCGGCGATTTTAAACATACCTCGGCTAAAGCCAAGCGCGCCTCTATTTAAGTAATTTATAGGCTAAAATGGAATCGCGGTTGATTTGCTGGGTAAGTTCCCCCAATGTAGAAAATTTCTTTTCCGAACGAATTTTAGCCACGAACTCCGCCGTCATCATACGTCCGTAAATATCGCGGTTAAAATCAAGGAGATGAACCTCGCAAGTAGGCAGACCGCCTTCTTCCACCGTGGGACGGCAGCCGATATTGCAAACGCCCATATATTCTTTGCGGCCCAATTTCACCCTTACCGCATAAACGCCGCGCGGCAATATTTTAAGTTTGTCAAAATCTATATTCGCCGTGGGAAAACCTATTTTGCGGCCCATTTGACGGCCTTTCACAATTTCCCCGCTTACCTGATAATCAGAGCCCAACATACCGTTTACGGCTTCAATATCGCCTGATTTTAAAGCTTTTCTTATCAAAGAGGAAGATATTTTGGTTCCGCCCGTTTCAAGGAAATCCGCACACTTAAATATAACGCCGTTATCGGCGCAGGCGTGCTTTAAAAAATCCGCTTTTCCGCCACGCTCTTTGCCGAAAGCGAAATCCTTTCCACATAATATCCCGCCCATATTATATTTTTTGAGCAGTATATTAAAAAATTCTTCTTTTGATAAATTGCGGACTTTTTTAAAATCCAAAAATTCAATACGGCGCATACCGGCTTTTTTAAGCAAAGCGGCTTTTTCCTCAGGCGTTGTCAAAAGTCCGTGGGCCGGCTCCATAACCACCTTCGGCGGCACTTTAAAAACAAGAAGCATCGGCGTCATTTTATATTCGGCGGCAAGAGTTTTAAGATTTTCAAACAAATGTCTGTGCCCCAAGTGAACACCGTCAAAGCTGCCTATCGCTATAAAATTTTTACGCATTTTAAAATGTCCTCCGCCGTCATTTTTTTAACGGCTTCTATCGGCGTAGCGTCTTTAACGTCAAAAGAGCCTATCGCCGTACGTCTTAATTTGCTTAAATGCGCACAGGTTCCAAGCCTGCGCCCTATCATATAAGCCAAAGAGCGGATATAAGTGCCGCTTGAACAGGAAACGTCAAAACGGATTTTATTCCCTTCCAAAACTACATTATCCCAACCGTATATTGTTACTTCGGCTTCGCGGTCAATATTTTCCCCCATTCGCGCCATTTTGTACATAGCCTGACCGTTAACTTTTTTTGCGCTGTAAAAAGGTATGGGGTGTTTTATCGGGCCGGTAAGTTCTTTAAGAGTTTTGGATAAAATTTCTTCCGTAATCGGCGGTACTGGCATTGTAAGAGTTACACTGCCCTCCGCGTCCCAAGTATCCGTTTCCGCGCCTAGGCTGACTTCCGCGGAATATTTTTTAGGCAGGCCTAAATATTCGCTCTGCGATTTGGTGGCTTTGCCGAGAAGCAAAATCAACAGCCCGCTTGCCATAGGGTCAAGCGTGCCGCTGTGTCCGGCTTTTTTTATTTTAAGTACGCCGCGCACATAGGCGATAACGTCGTGCGACGTCCACCCGGGCGCTTTATCTATAAGCAGTAATGCGCTTTCTACGCTCATTGCAGTTTTGAAATTTCCTTTATTACGGAGGCCGTAAGCCTGGTTTTAATTTCTTCCAGCTTTGCGCCCTCAACCTTAAAACCGGCCGCGCGGGCGTGTCCGCCGCCGCCGAACAAGACGGCTATTTTGCTTACGTCAATTCTGCCTTTTGAGCGCAAATTGACGGCTATTCTGCCGGGTTCTTCCCTTAAAAGAACGGAAACTTCAACGGAAGGTATCATTATTGGCTGGCTTACTATCCCCTGAGTATGGCGGGGATCTACGCCCAAAAGTTCAAAATCGCGGGCGGCCAAAGTTATTTCCGCAAAAGTGCCGCTGTTTAAAAGGTTAAGTTTTTCCAACGCACGGCCCAAAAGTTTAAGTTCTTTATAAGGTTTGGTATTGTATATTACCGTATTTACCTTCTGTATATCCGCGCCGTGCGCCAAAAGCACCGCGCCGACTCTTAAGCTTTCCGCCCCTGTGTTGGAATGCAAGAAACGGCCGGTATCGGTAACCAAACCCGTATAGAGGCAGGTGGCTTCGTCCGGGGTAATATCGGTTTTAACGTATTCAAAAAACTCGGTAATAATTTCCGCCGTGCTGGAAGCTTTGGCGTTTATATAATTTACAGTGCCGTAATTTTCCCCGGTGATGTGGTGGTCTATATTGATTACGGTTTTTACGGTGTTAAACAAAGGCTCAAGATTTCCGCCGCGGTTCTTGTCGGAACATTCAAGCAGAATCATAGTGTCAAAATCAAACTCGTCTGGCAAAACGGAAAAGTTGACGGTATCAATCCCGGGCATAAAAAACAAGTCTTCCCCGGGGCGGTCGGAACTGAAAGGGTAAACTTCCTTGCCCATACGCCTTAAATAACTGCATACGGCAAGGGTGGACCCCAAGCTGTCGCCGTCGGGGTTCTGATGCCCGGCCACAAAAAATTTGCGGCCTTTTTTTATAGCTTTGGCTATGGCCTTAAAAGCCGGATTATTTTTCTGCCTCATGGGATTTCTCTATCTTAGAAAATATCTTTTCCACCCTGGAAGCGCGCTCCGGGGTATCGTCAATCTCAAAGGAAAAAGACGGTATCCTTTTAATGTGTACTCTCTTCCTCAGGAGTGCGCCGATTTCCCCCCGCAAAACGGAAAGATTATGCGCCGCTCTTTTTTTGTCTTCGTCACTGCCGAAAACGGAGTAAAACACTTTGGCCGAAGCCAAATCCTTGGATATCCTTACGCCCGTAACCGTTATAAACCCGCTGAAACTGCCGCTGGCTATCATACGGCTGATAATCGTATTGATTTCTTCCAAAAACAGAGTTTCCAATCTTTTAGTTCTCTCTATCATAATTATATTTTACCAAATTAGAAATGTATAATCATTTGCAAAAACCCCGCCTTTGCTTGCGTTTAGGCGGGGCGGTTAGTTGAGAGGCGGCATCTATAGTTTATAGCCTCATCAAGAACTTTGTATATTTATGTTAAGCATATTGCTTAATACGGTAAAGTTTGTACTTCACAAGTAATAACATCTATATCAAAAGACGAGCCACTAATCCAGTTATAGACTTCAGCCTGTGTAGAACTTCTTCCACCGCTTGTACCGCTATTATCGCCAACACTTCCATCGGCACACTCTATAACAGTGTTATAAGTTACATCAATGACTTCAATGCCACATCCTTCTGTAGGATTATATCTCTGAATATTATTCCCCTGCCTTATGTAATTATCTAATAAAGTTGCCATGTCTGCTGGTTTAGGACTATAGCTTTGATAACATTTATATCCCTCAGTCTTATCTTTACAAATATTAATCTCTGAACATGGCGGATATGGCAATGTTACTGTAGGACGACCACCATAACAAAAGTTAATGCCCTGCTTAAAACCACCATACCGACCACTACACCTAAGATTTAACCTTTCTTTACTATACCTAGGAGCTAAAGGACACCTCTCCCCCCACTCGCTCCATAATCCATTTGGACAGCACACTCTTGTAGTAATTTGATAGCTACAACCTTCATCAGCTGTATATCTCTCTTCTATCTCTCCTACAGCTAAGCATTTTGTAGAGTTTGCACTACCGCCTGAAGTATCAGCTGCTGCATGAAGAGCAGAGAGAAAAACAAAACAACATAAACTGCCCAATAGCGCATTGATAACTATTTTTCTTTTTGACATCTTTTTTCCCTCCTTTAGAGTTAATCGGCCCGTCTGAACTAACCTTAGCCAAAACAAAGACATCTCACGTTTGGCGGGCCGATTTATGAGGAAAATTTATCAAAAAAAAAAACAAGTCAACTGTTTTGTTTTTTCGCCTTACATAAAGCGCATTAATTAATAGGAATTTCTTTATTTTACAGTCATATTCCGGCCTGACGGGCCGGCTTACTTTTCTCATCGCTGAAAAGTAAGCAAAACGCTAGCCCCCTACGTCGCATAAAGCTTGATTTTTATCACACAGGCACAACTCATAAAAAAGAGTCAACAACGCTATGTAACAGCCGACTCTTTTTTATTCGAACAAATACCCGTGATTTACGATAAAAATCAAGCTTTATAGACGCTCCTGATGGGGGCTGCTTTAACTGATTGAAAATAGTTCAAATAAATGTAGCTCAGGCTTTAAAAAGTTGTGGAAGCATTTTATGACCGGGTACATAGAGTGATTGAGAGATAAGAAAGCAGATGTTTTAAGAAAAAAGGAATAAAAACTCCGGGAAGCGTAAAAACGGCGAAGTGTTAGCAACGAGGACGAAACTTAGACCGATTTAAAACCGTGAGAGCGTTTAACTGGCGTGATTTTTAAGATTTGGAGGAAATTGTAATTTTATTTGTAGTGAGCTATACTAAGCGTGATGCGCCTGGAGGGCGCGCAGTATGCGAAACGGCAAAAAAATGAAAATTTACCCAAATATGGAAAACTGTCAGCAATGAAGCCGCAACTTAGGCCGAGTAATAAAAGGCGATCGCACAACTTAGACCGATAAAAAAGCCCTCTTTGCAGAGGGCTTTTTATCTTTAAACTCAAAAACTACTTTGTAGCTTCTTCAATCGCGACCGCGACCGCAACGCTGGCGCCTACCATAGGGTTGTTGCCCATACCGATAAGGCCCATCATTTCGACGTGGGCGGGAACCGATGAAGAACCCGCAAACTGAGCGTCGCCGTGCATACGGCCCATAGTATCGGTCATACCGTAAGAAGCGGGACCTGCGGCCATATTGTCCGGGTGAAGAGTTCTGCCGGTACCGCCGCCGGAAGCCACGGAGAAGTATTTTTTACCGTGTTCGGTGGCCCATTTCTTATAAGTGCCGGCTACCGGGTGCTGGAAGCGGGTGGGGTTGGTGGAGTTGCCGGTAATGGAAACGTCCACATCTTCGTGCCTCATAATCGCTACGCCTTCGTTTACGTCATCAGCGCCGTAGCATTTTACTTTGGCTTTATCGCCTTCGGAGAAAGCTCTTTCGCTTACAATCGTAAGTTTGCCGGTATAGTAATCGTAAGAGGTTTCAACAAAAGTAAAACCGTTGATGCGGGATATGATATAAGCCGCGTCTTTACCAAGGCCGTTAAGGATTACTTTAAGCGGTTCTTTTCTTACTTTATTGGCGGTTCTGGCGATACCGATTGCGCCTTCAGCGGCGGCAAAAGATTCGTGCCCGGCCAAGAAGCAGAAACATTTGGTGTTTTCGCGCAAAAGCATAGCGGCCAAATTACCGTGGCCCAAACCGACTTCGCGCTGATCGGCGACGGAGCCGGGTATGCAGAAGCTCTGCAAGCCTACGCCGATTTTTTCGGCGGCTTCGGCGGCGGTTTTTACTCCGCTTTTAATGGCGATAGCCGCGCCGACGGTATAAGCCCAGACGGCGTTTTCAAAAGCGATGGGCTGAATGCCTTTTACGATTTTTTCTACGTCAATGCCCTTGTCGTCGCAAATCTTTTTGGCTTCTTCCAAAGAGGCAATGCCGTTCTCTTTTAAAGCGGCGTTTATTTTATCAATTCTTCTTTCATAACCTTCAAATGTAATCATATTATCAATATCCTCCGTGGTTACTCTTTGCGCGGGTCAATGGTTTTGACGGCTTCATTGAAGCGGCCGTAAGAATTGACGTTCTTTTCGAAGGCGGTCTTCGGATCTTCGCCTTTCTTGATGGCTTCCATCATTTTGCCCAAATTTACAAATTTGTAGCCGATGACTTCATTGTTTTTATCAAGGCCGATTTCAAGGACGTACCCTTCCGCCATTTCCAAATAGCGGGGGCCTTTGGCTTCGGTGCTGTACATCGTGCCGACTTGGGAGCGTAAACCTTTGCCCAAATCTTCCATACCGGCGCCGACGGGCAAGCCGTCTTCGGAAAACGCGCTCTGCGTTCTGCCGTAAACGATTTGAAGGAAAAGTTCCCTCATAGCGGTATTGATAGCGTCGCAGACCAAGTCTGAATTTAACGCTTCAAGAATGGTTTTGCCCGGTAAAATTTCCGCAGCCATAGCGGCGGAATGCGTCATACCGGAGCAGCCTAAAGTTTCTACCAAAGCTTCTTTGATTACGCCGTTCTTTACGTTAAGCGTAAGTTTGCACGCGCCCTGCTGGGGTGCGCACCAGCCCACGCCGTGCGTGAGGCCGCTGATATCTGTAATTTGTTTTGAGTTGACCCATTTTCCTTCTTCAGGGATAGGGGCCGGATTATGTTTTGCGCCTTTGCAAACGCAGCACATATTATCAACGTGAGGGGTGCATTTTTCGCAGCTCATTGTTATCTCCGTATAAAAAAATTCTATTGCATATATATTTTACAATAAATAAACTTGCTTTATCTAATTTTGAAACTAATTTATCTATTAAGCTACGGCCAAAATTAAAAACTAAATTTTAACGCTAAATTCTTCTATTTTTTCTCTGACAGCTTTTACTTCTTCTATATTTATATCCTTCTTTTGGGCCAGTTTAATAGACATTTCTAAATTTTTTATCATATATTCTTTCAACTTTTCTATATTGGGGGCTTTAGGATTAAAATTTACCTTTCCCCCTTTGAAATCAGCATAGTTATAAATCTTTAAAATACCTTTTAGAAAATCAAATCTGGTATTTTGGGGTTCATCGTTAATCAGTACGACAGGTATGCCCATAGCGGTACAAGGGCTGGCGCAATGTAAAGCCGCAGTTATAATCAATTCAGCTTCTTTCTTATATTTATTTAGCAATGTTTCCGTTTGGGAAAGATAAAAATCCCTATTATAAACATCAAGTCTGTTATTTATGGGGATACATCTTTGATTAACAAAAACACCCTTCTTTAAAATATCTTTAGGAATATACTTTAAATACTTTTTAGGGACATTAACAATAAAAACCTTTGTTTGGCTTTCTTGCTTTTCACGCAGAGGAAAGGTTAAAGTTAAACAGCGGCTTAAATAGGCTTTCACCCCTATTTTGCTTAAGAAGTCCCTAGTAAAAGTATCTCGGCAGCCGATTTCTTGATTAGAAAAATAATCAGGATTAAATTTTAAAAATCTTACAATACATTCTTGACTGCTTTTGGCAAAATGCGTACCGACCCATATGGGATATATTCTGTTATTAGGCAAAAAGGTTGCCCCATGAGCAAAAAATCCTTGCATAACACTAAAAGCCAACCGACCGCTATAATTTGAAAGACTGTCCCGGTCTGCAAAAGAATACGCCTTTTGAGGCAGAATTTGCTTTAATACCCTTTGCGTCGCCAAAGTTTGGACATAATCGCCAAGATTTATATTTAAATCTTTTTTAGTCAAATCCAGATATTTATAATCAAACAACAGATATCGTTCAAAATATCCTTTTAGTTCTGCCGGTTCGGCCATACGCATATTAAAAAGAGCAAATAAAACATCATTTTGTCCGTCAATAAATTTTAAGTAAGCCCTATCTCTTAAAAAATAGAATTTTTTACCCAGCAGCGTAATTATTTTAAAGTTTTCTTCATTTTTAATATTAAAAATTTTCT
>JAQXJI010000030.1 GCA_029008615.1 Elusimicrobiota bacterium
AAAAAAAAAAACAATGTCAACTGTTTTATTTTTCGCCTTACATAAAGCGCATTAATTAATAGGAATTTATCTTTATAGATATACAGTTACGCGCCTTGTGCGCGTCCTGCTTTTTACATCGCTTAAAAAGCAGGCAAAAAGCTAGGCTCATAGCAAGTAAAATTTGATTTTTGTTTTTTGCGGGCAACTCACAAAAAAATAGCAAATATCGCTTATATTTTTTTATTCGGACAAAACCCGCAAAATAAAACAAAAATTTCCAAATTTTAACGACCTTGCAAATCGCCGAAACGACAAATACGTCAATGTAGGTCAGGATACGCCTGACGTTAATCAAGTATCTCCTATTTACAACAAATAAGAGTTCCTTATTCACGTCAGGTAGAACCCGACCTACATTTACGTATTAAAAACTTGTGGAAGTATTTTATGACCTAATATATAGAGAGATTGAGAGATAAGAAAGCAGGTGTTTAAAAAAAGGAATAAAAAACTCTGGGAAGCGTAAAAGCGGCGTGATTTTTAGCAGTGCGGGCGTGAAAGTGCGTGATTTTTGGTTTTTGAGATGTATTTTGATTTTATTTGACGCAAGGTATACTAAACGTGATGCGCCCACATGGCGCGCAGTATCCGAAGCTTTAAAAAAATAAAAATTTACTCAAATATGGAAAATTGATAGCCGTGAGAATAGAATATTGCCCGAGCAAAACAATGCGCGAATATTAAAGCTTGCTAGCCGTGAGTAAGAAATACAGCCCGAACAAAAACGCGAGCGCACAACCTAGCAAAAAATTTTCACCCCTTGACTTTTCTTTATTTTCCCCTATATTATCTTTAAGGCTGTAGATGGCATCTTGAGCGGGTGCCGTGATCAGGGGCAGAGGTGCCCCGGCATAGCATTAAGCCCCCTTAAGGAAGGACGACCTAACAGCTCTTAAAGGAACAGATAATGACCAAAGAGTCAATAACTAACTAACCCCCGAATACAAAAGCGGGGGTTTTTTATTGGTGAAAAAGAGTTCCTTTAAAAAACATCGCCACGGTTTTACCCGATGTTAGTCATTCCCCGATTTAGCAAATTTTAAATACATAAATCAGGTCAATAGGAATTGATATAGTCCGAGCTATCGGTATGATATAACTTAAGCAATATGCTTTATCGCACAAGGGTGCAAAAAACGTGATTTTACAGATTTTGCAAACAAAGCGGCTTTGGGGGACATCTTGCTGATAAAAACTCAAAAAACGGCCAAATACGGAAATTTATCGGTCGATGTTACGCAACCTAAGCGAAAAGAGAAGGCATTTTGTAAGGAGAACTACTGATTCCTGATTTTCTGCCGCTCCTGCCTTTGCATAGGTACAAGCCATTTCCAAAACTTATTTTCGAAATCGTTGATATCCCTAAATCCGTAAGCTTTTCTAAGGGCGGCCTCGGTGGACATTCTTTTTTTGATAATTCTGCCGGAAGCGTCGCGCACGATATTTCCGTTTGCGTCTTTTTTATCTTCAAAAGTTTTTAGAAGTTTGGTAAATTGTTCAAATTGCATTCTTTTATCGGGATAGGCGGAATTTTTAGTGCGGAACAAAAACCTCACCATTGCATAAGCCTGAAAATACCAATTTTCAACGTCCCCTTTTTTCTCGGCGATGTCATAAGAACTGTCTTTTATGAAATCGGAAAACTTGGTAAAAGCCACCGTCTTTGCAGATACCATATTGGCCGCGGCGGCACGTTTTTCCTGCGCGCTGAGGCCTTGCCCGCTTTTAAAACGGGAAAGGAGTTTTTTCTTCTCGCTGTCGCTTAAAATATTGATTACCACCAAATCGCTGGCCCAGACTCCGCCTTTCGTGCTTGAAGCGATATCTTCCATATTGACGGCCAGGCCTTCGTTAAGCCAAACGGGAGGTTCCAGTTTATAACTTTCCGAAGGAGGATTAAAAAAATCCTCAACAAACAAATGGGTAAGTTCGTGAGTAAACTGCTCTACCATTTTAGAAGTATTTTTAGGTTCGTCATACATTACGATTCGGTCTTCCGACGGGGAGAAAAACGCGCCGGACCAACTGCTTGCCACAGGTTCGTTCTTCAAAAAACTTTGTCTGTTTTGGTACACGTAAACTTTGGCCTTGCCGGACATCATCCAAGGTATGTTTTTACCGAGGGATTGGTGGACGGTTTCAAACTTCATACCCAGGTTAGGCGTCATAACGCCGCTGGTCTGCGGTTCAACTTTTATAACAAAATTACGGGTTGAGCTGTCTATCCATTTTACATTCCGCCCGGGCTCCGGCGCGGAAACGGTTTCCTTTTTAAACTGAGGTTTTTTGACAGAAGAAGCGGCGGAAGGTTTATCCGTATTTACCGCGGCAGATTCGGACTTGGATTGAGGGGCTTCGCAATCGTCTTCCTCGCAAGGCGTTTCTTCGTATATGGAGGCGGGCTTTTCCTTGCCGGTTCTTATCAGGCTTAACGTGGAAGATTTTATTGAATAGGCGTCTTTTTCTTCAACAGGCTGAGGCAAAACAGCGGTTTGCTGCGCTTCCCTCCCGGAAGATTGCACTTTGCGGGCTTTTTCCAAGAAACTGCCTTCAACCGCATTTCCGCCCTCGGCAAAAGCCGGAAGCGCACAAAAAACGCTAAACAATGCCGAGAATAAAAATATTATGGTTTTTGTTGTTTGCATTATGCCGCCTAAGCGGAACCGCTATTGAAACCTGCTGGTATCTATATTAAAAGTAATATAGCCCAATCCGGTGGTGGTTGAACCCCATTTTATATATATATCGGTATCTTTGCCGTCAATATTACAAGTGAATTTTTCTTGGTTACTGCCGTCAATTATAGGCGGTTCCCCGGCCATAGCTCTTTCAACGGCTCTGGCATTGTACTGAGCTATACAACCTTCGGCATAAGCTTTGGAAGCTATTACGCGCTTGGTTTTAAGCATATTACTTGTGCGCCCTAAAGAGAAGCGCATAAGCATAACGATAATGGCGGCTATAATACTGCCCAAAACCATTACTTGCATTAATGCTGAACCTTTTTTATTAAATATAGTCATTTTATGCGCCCCCCGCTTTAGTAAAGATTTTTTCTACTTCCAAATGCACGGGCGGTGTTTCGCTCCCTTCAAAATTCTTATGAACCACTATTGAAACCGTATAATTTATATTATCAGAAGTTGAAACTTCAAACCCTGAAGAAGGAACATAGTCCATATAAATTCTTCCGGAAGAGCACTCATCCTCAAGAGAATCAATCAGAGAACTGCTTTCCAAAGCGCTTGTTGAAAGCCCTTTAAGGGATATTTCGGCAGAACGCCTTATTGTATTGCCCTCTTGGCAATAAGCAAAGGCTATTGGCTCGCTCTCAATTTGTACTCCCTCAGGATCTTTAGAGTAGGAAACGGTATTTGGCTGGACGTAAAAAGTGCTGCCTTCTTTTTTTAAATACGCATTTCGCGCCGCCACTATCAAACCGCCCGACTGGCCCGCAGTAGGAGCCAATATCAAATCCGATTCCGTCATATCACGGTGCAAAGCTCTCATTAAAATTGAGAGGTTATTCCTTATAATGCTTTGACGCTGCCCCTGTGAAGTCTGCATAGAAGAAGCTTTCCATATAGTCATCAAAGCGATAGTAACCATACTGGCTATAAACACGGCTACCAATAATTCCATTAAAGTGAAACCTTTATTGTTTTTCATAACACTTCACCGTTGCACACAATCTTTATTTTAATCTGATTTACAGCCGGCGAAAACCTGCCGCCGTCGGCATTGACGGCAATGCCGCTTACGTTATAAGTAAGGCTGGAGTTATATCCGTCCCCGGTCTTGCACACGTCCGGCAACATACTGCTGCAATCGTGATCGCCGTTGGAGAGCGGATCGGTGCTTCCGCATAAAGAATCAAGATTACCTTCCGCATCAACATAATTCTTTAATTGATTGGAAAGGCTCTCTACGGTATAAAGCATTTCTTCTCTGTAACTTGGCTCGATTATGGCGCGTCTGGAAGCCATTAACGCCGTAAATATACCGCCGACCATTATTGCCACAAGCAACATAGCTATTATACCTTCAACTATCGTATAACCTTTTTTATTCAGCATAAACTAATCCCGTTACTTATTGGTTAAAGTATCTTTAATATTACCGTATTCGTCCACACAAGCGCAATAAGGAGAAGCGTAATCACCGCCGGTGTCGGTGCCCGTCATTGAAGCGTGGGAAGTTGTACAAGCGCTGCAACTTCCGCCGACGTTAAAAGTATACTTCATTTTGCTCCATTTTATAGGCTTTAAATATTTACAATTAATCAAAACGTCACTTGTATTTGCGCCTTTGTAATTTATGGCATTATCTCCGCACTCGCCGCGGCTTTCAGCGGTTACCTCGCCGGATACCGTTGCATTGGGATAATCGGTTTTAAAGTTCTTATAAGCTTCCGCTATTTGAATCAAAGCCGATTTGGCCCGACCGTTTTCGGCGTCCCTTATATAACCTTTTATAAACGGGGTGCTGACGGCCGCAAGCAAAGCCAAGATTACCATAACGACTAAAAGTTCCGCCAATGTAAAACCGTTTTGATTAGGAATTGCTGACATCTGTCGCCCTCCCGTATCTGTCTATATAAGCGCAATAGCCGGACTCGGAATATTTATCGCCTACTTTAGCGCCGGCTTTCGCGGTCATTGTCGCGAGGCTGTTATTACAAGAAGGCGTATTTGAAGGCGTCCCCAGTGTAATAGTATAATCAATTCCGGCCAAATTAGGCTTGCCGCAAGGGAAAGAAACACTGTCCGCCACACAAAGTGATGTCGACGAATCAAAACCGACTACGCCGTTTAAAGGCCTTTCAGGATATTCCATTAAATATCTTTTATAAGCCCCGGCGACAACCTCCATCTGAGCTTTCGCGGTTTTATTTTTCCCTTCATAAATAGTTTCCGTATATTTAAGAACGGAATAAGTGGCAAGTATCATAATTATGATTATAGCCACCAAAACTTCAACCAATGTAAAACCTTTCTTTCCCATAATAATCCCTGTTATTTATATTATACCGGCAAAACTATATTTATGAAGCGCTGCTCATTACCACTTTGCCGGGATTTTGATTTGAAACTTTCCAAACCTTGCCCGTAAAACGCGGATCTGTAATCGTTTCCCCGGGGGTCATAATCGCGATAACATTGATGTCATTGCCGCAGTTTGCGTCAGCCTTATCAGGGGTGCAAATATAATATTTATACCCTCTGAAAGTAGTCCCGCTGAAAGCTTCCGCATCTTTAAGATAAGCGTAGTCTTTATGAGCTTCAAGTTCAGTATCGTCCGGAGTAAAATAGAACAAAGCAGAAGGATCACGATACCCGCTTACCGGCGATTCAAAATTTCCCGCCACTTGATCCGCGCCCCTTGCGTCTTCATTAAAAAGGCGGGCAGCGTTGGCGATTTCCACCAACTTGCCTTTAGCCTGGTTATTTTTGGATGTTTCCAAACCTTTTTTATAAGAAGGCACGGCAATCAAAGATATAATCGCTATCAAAACGACTATAACCAAAACTTCTACGAAAGTAAAACCTTTTTCGCCTCTCATAATTTCCCCCATTAACCCATACCGATTTGGGACATTTTGAATATAGGCATAAAGATTGAAAGCACTACGACCGCAATAATCGCACCGATACCGACGATAAGAATAGGGTCTATCAAGGCCGAGAAACGCGCGATAAACTGGTTGATTTGTTCGGTGTAGAATTTTGAAAGCGTTTCCATAATATGCGGCAGACGTCCTGATTCTTCACCCATCAGCATCATTTCCGTCATAAGGCCAGGGAAAACTTTGGTTTTCCTGAAAGATTCGGAAATACTTTTGCCGGAGGTTACGCCGTTTTTGGCTTCGACGATAGCGTCCCTGATGATAACGTTGCTTGCGAAAGCTTCTTCCATAACACCCAAGACGTTAATAATACTTACGCCGCTGTTAAGAAGCGTAGCCATTGTGGAAAGGCATCTTTCAAAATAAATGTTACTTATAAAATTGCCGAATATCGGCATAGTGATATGGAATTTATGCCAAACTCTTCTGCCGACGGGGTTGTGAATCGCCATATAAAACGCGCCCACAAACGCAAGAATGCCCAACATAAGCAGAATGATGTGGTTCCTGACTATATTGGAAATCGTCAGAACCAACTGCGTAATCGCAGGAAGTTCCATATCAAAATCTTTAAAGATTGTGGCGAAAGTCGGTACGATGCCAACTACGAAGTAAATCAATACGCCGACTGACATCAAGAACAAAATCGCAGGATAAGTAATAGCCGTAATAATTTTGCTCTTTAAAGCTTCCGTTGATTTTACATATCTGGCGATTTGCAGCAAAGCTTCGGAAAGATGTCCGCCGACTTCGCCCGCCTGAACCATTGCCAGCCAGGTATGGTCAAAAATTTTAGGGAACTTTTCCAATGCGCCGTGCAAACTGTTACCGCCGGCTACGTCACGAGCAATACTCAAAAGCACCGGGCCCAAATGTTTATCGGTTGAAAATTCGCCCAACAGCGAAATAGCCCTTACCAAAGGAACACCGCCCGCGATGAGGGTGGATAATTGTTCCGCAAAAAACGCCATAACGTGGCCCGGAATTTTTACCGAACCGACGCCGGCACTTGACTGGCCCAATGAAGCAAAAAGGCTCTTTTTGATGACGGGCGTAATTTCTATAACGAAAATGCCTTTCGCCTGTAAAATTTCCAAGGCCTTTTCTTTAGTGGCGGCGTCCACGTGGCTTTTATAGTTTCTGCCGCTCTTGTCTTGGGCTACGTAATTAAATCTTGCCATAGATAAAACCCCTTTATTAATTAATCTTCCGAAGTCGTTACAGAGAGCACTTCTTCAACCGAAGTTATGCCCCTTACCGCTTTACGCCAACCGCTGGCCCTTAAGTTCCAAGCGCCCGTAGACATAGCGGCTTTTCTTAATTCTATCAAATCTTTGGTCTTATAAATAACGTTACGCATAGCTTCGTTGATTTTAAAGACTTCGTAAATAGCCTTTCTGCCTTTATAGCCCGTACCGGCGCATTTGGGGCAGCCGGCGGCCTTGAAGAAAGTCCAAGTTGATTTTTCCCTTTCGGGGAGCATAGATTCCCTGGTAATCTGATCTATAACATTGGGCGTGGGCAAATAAGGCACTTTGCAATAAGGGCACAACACCCTGATAAGACGCTGAGCCGCCACTAACCCCAAAGAACTTGCCAAAAGGAAAGGTTCAATGCCCATATCCGTAAGACGTGGAATTGCGCCGATGGCTTCGTTGGTGTGCAAAGTGGAAAGCACCAAGTGGCCGGTCATAGCGGCTTTCAGGCAGGCTTCTGCGGTTTCCGAGTCGCGGACTTCACCGACGAGAATTACGTCAGGGTCTTGACGAAGGAATGAGCGCAGACCTGCGGCGAAAGTTAACCCGATTTGGGATTTAACCTGAACTTGGCTGATACCGTCCAATTTGTATTCGACAGGGTCTTCCAAAGTCATAAAGTTAAGTTCCGGCGTTTTTATGGTGCTTAATACGGCGTTCAAAGTGGTTGTTTTACCGGAACCGGTAGGGCCGGTCAAAAAGATAAGACCGTGCGGCATTGCGGCCGCTTCAAGGAAGTCCTTTTTCTGTCTGGGCTCAAAGCCGAGTTTGTCGACGTTAAGATCGCTTGTACCTTTATCCAAAATACGAATAACGAGTTTCTCGCCGAATACCGTAGGACATACGGAAACACGGAACTCAACCGTCCTGTTATGATATTTTACGGCAAAGCTTCCGTCCTGCGGAAGACGTTTTTCCGCGATATCCAACTTGGACAGAATTTTAATACGGGAAATAATCGCGTTTACAGCCTCTTTCGGTGGAGAAGTCCTTTCATACAAGGAACCGTCGATACGGAAACGCAAGCTGACGCGTTCGTCAAAAACTTCCAAGTGAATATCGGAAACGCGCTCGCTCATAGCTTGCCTCAAAATGACGTTTACCATTTTGATGTAATGCGCACCCGGGCCGGTAGCGCTTTCTTTATCCAAGTCTATTTTGCCGTCTACGTTGGTGAGTTCGTCCAAGCTGTCTTTAGAGTCCAATGCGGCGGCGCTGTCGTCTTCTTTTTCCGAAATTACTTCTTCCAAGATATTTTTCTTGGTATAGAAATTATCCAAAGCCAAAAACAGTTGGCTTTTGCTGGCGATGAAGGGCTGTATGGACATACCCGTCATCATTTTTAAGTTGTCAAGCAAAAATACGTTTGAAGGATCGTTCATAGCCACAGCCAAAGAACCGTCCTCCGCAAAAAGCGGAAGAATAAGGTTTTCCCTGGCGAACTTTTCGGATATTATTGAAGCAAGATTTTGGTCTTTTTCGGGCACCAATACGCCGTTTTCTTTGCTGGCGTAAGGAACAGCCAACTGTTTTGAAACGGCTATCGTAATATCTTCTTCCTTAACTATGCCCAACGCAACCAATGCGTCCGGGACCGAAATTCCGGTTTGGTTGGAATGCAAAGTCGCTTTAGCCAAACCTGCTTCAGTCAATTTTCCCTGCTCTTTTAATATATCCGTAAGCTTCTTAGCCATAAGAACGATCCTTCAAAAAATAATCTAAATACTTATAAAACTACTCAGCAAGCACGGTAGGAGTTAAGAATACTACCAAGTCCGTGGTGCTCTTTGAGGTGGTTTTGTTGGTAAAGAACCAGCCGATTACAGGAATCTGGCCGAGCAAAGGAACTTTCCTTACCGTTTCTTTTTCCGTAGATTGGAGCATACCGCCGAGTACGACGGTCTGACCGCTCTTTACCCTGACCTGCGTGGATACGGCGCGGGTTACGGTATCGTAAGAATCGCCCGTTTCCGAAGGGGTCAAGTCGGAATAGGAAGGAGCAACCGTCAAGGTTACATAACCTTCTTTGTTGACCTGCGGAGTTACCGTTAAGGTTAAACCGACTCTTCTTCTTTCATTGCCGGAAGTAGAGCTGGTGGAAGAACCGCTGGTTTCTTTGGTAATCGTACCGATTGAAGCATCCCTTGAAGAAGTGATAATCGCGGGATTGTTGTTCATAGTGATTACTTTAGGTTTGCCGAGCATTCTGGATTCATTTTTGCTGAGCATAGCCTGGAAAGCTACGGAGAAACCGCCGAAATCCGCGGAAATGCCGCCGTCGCTGTTTTCGTTAATTTTGCTGCCGTAGGTGGCGTTACCGTCGCCGTCGCCGTTTGCGCCGAGCCATTTCCAGAAGTTATTGCTGCCGCCCAACCAGTCCCAAGGTACAGCGGAAACGCCGCCCAAACTGGCCGAAGCCCAAGTGCCGCTTTCGTTGCTCCAGTTGAAACCGAGGTTCAAACCGCTGCCCTTGCCGACTTCTATTACCTGCGCTTCAATCAAAATCTGCGGGGCTTTAATATCAAGTTCAGCCAAGATGTTTTCCACTTGAGGGAAGACTTCCGGCACGTCCGTGATAATAAGCTTGTTGGTTCTGGCGTCAATAGCGATTTTGCCTTGTTTGGTAAGTACGCTCTTGATTACGGAAAGAATGGCGCTAGCGCCATCTCCGCCGCCGTTGGCTCCGCCGGTTGAAGGCATCGCCATACCGCCGCCCGCTCCGCCGCCACTTGCGGGGTCAAATACATTGACGTTGGAGGTGGTAGTGGAGAAGCTGCTGGAAGTGGTATCAGCAGGCATAATGCTGTTCATATCCTGAGCTATTGAACTTTGAGGCTGCAAGGATACGTAGTTTAAAGTGTAAACTTTAGTTACGGCATCCGGCGCTTCGTCGGATCTTTTGGTGATGACGTAGCTGTCGCTCTTACCGATACGCTGATAGGTTAATCCCTGAACTCTTAAAAGAGTGTCCAAAGCTTCTCTAACGGTTACGTTTGCAAGAGAAGCGGAAACTTTTTTACCGGCGAATTCTTCGCCCATAATAAAGTTAATCTTCGCTTGAGCCGAAATACTGTTTAAAAAAGTACCTATGGGCACATTGTTTACCCTGATAGTTACTTTTCTGTCGAGAGGCGTATTATCCTCCGCCTGCTTGTAGATGGCAGATTCCCCGCCGGACGCCGCTTTGCGGGCCCCGGTGTTTTCATCCCCATAGGATAAATCTTCCACTACCGCAACTTTTGCTTCAGGCCTGGAACTTTGTGCAGACGCTTCAACAGGTACAGCCACCTGTGAACCGGCAAACACAACTGCCAGGAACAGAGCCAGTCTATTCTTCATTAACATCCTCCTTAATTTAAACCAATCAAACTACATTAATGGTAATTTCTTTACAAATCTCTGACCTTTATATGTAAAGGTGACGGAATCATCCGTAATTCTTATAATCTTTGCGCCCAAAACCGTGCCGCCATTTCCGACGACTTCGCCGTTAACTATCGCTTCCGTACCCAAAATGCCGTCAATAGTTATCTTATTGATAATGGCGCGAGCGGGATTACGTTTAAGTTCTTCTTCAAGCTGTCTTTGCCTTTCGGCTTCGGCACGACGCTGTCTTTCGGCTTCTTCAAGTCTTTTACGCTCGTCGGCAATACGTTTCTGTTCGGCAAGACGGGCCTTTTCAATGGAGTCGACTTCTTCCCTTGAGAGGAAAGGATCCCTTGCGTTTGTGGGAGCAAAAAACGCGCGGGGAGCCGCTTCCTGATTATCTTTTTTAGCGGCGGCCTTTTGGGGCGCCGGCGCGGAACCGCCTACGGCCTTGGCCGCTTTAACGGGCACGGCCGGGGTTACGACCGGCTCAATGATGTTGGAATTTCTGCTTCCGTCAACAACGACATTATTTTGCTGAGCCGTCAAAGGCAGGGCCGCAACGCTAAGCGCCGCAGTTAATAAAAGAGTTATATGTAAATTCTTTTTCATAAAATCACCGCCTATTTAGCAGACTTGGAAGAATCATTGCCCTTTAAGAACAATGTATGCACTTTCAAGCCGGCCTGCAATCTGCCCAAAGAACCTTCCGCTCTTGATACCGTCAAATTGGAAATACGCATAAAATGCTCATTATTTTCTATCAGTTCGACAAGCTTGCCGAGCTGTTCATAAGTAAGTTCCAAGTTTACATCTACGGAAGAATGGGTAAAATCCCCGTCTTCGTCAAGGATATGCCTGCCGGTTCTGGTCGGCTCTACACCGATTTTATTGAAGAAAGACAGCATCTGGCTTAAAAGCCATTCGTCTTTTTTGCTGTAATCCGGCAGCCTCTTTACAAGCTGTTCATACAAGGCTTTGGAATCTTCATATTCCTTAGCGCTTTCGGCTTCGGTCTTTTTCGCGTCGACTTTACGTTGGGCTTCCCATACTTTGGAGCTAGCCACGCCATCTACATACCATACCGCTATAAACACTATCAGCAGTAAAGCCAAAGGCCTTATGAAAGGATTCCAATTTTTCTCGAACAACATATTTTGTACGTCGCTCAAGCCTTCTTTCATATCAGTGATAAATTTCATTTTTTATCCTCCTTTTCGCATTTTAAGGAGAATTTCGTCCCCAGCACAAAATCTTTTTGCTGCTGCTTAAGCGGCGCGGTGGAGAAATCGTAAGATATCGTCGCGCGGCCCTTGCAGAGATCGGCCATTTCGGGGGTTGAATCAACCACCGTTCTGAAACGATTGCCCAAAGCAAGTTCCTTTTCCCTGCCGGAGTAGACGCTCGCTACGCCTTCCATACGGATATAGCTTTTTTCTTTAAGTCTTGAAGCGCCGGTATCATAGGGATATCTCATATCCAAAGAGGTCAGCCACATTTCCTGCGGCAAGATATCCGGCAATATGGAAAGCTTCTCCGTATAATTGACCGGTTCCAAGAACTTGGAAAGCGCTTTTGACTTCTTGCTCATTGAATTTACTTTATCCTTAATTTGAGACGCGTACAAACCTTTAAAGTCCGCGACGTCTTTATTGGAGGTAAAAGTCTGCGAAGAAAGCGCTTTAAGCTTCATCATAGAATTTATTTGGACATAACCGCACCACAAAATAAGCAAGCCCACCAAAACAAGCGCAAGCTTCCAAACCGTTATGGTACTGCGGATTTCCTCATCTGAGGATCTGTTCTTGCGGTAAAGGTCTATATCGGGAACGTTTTTATTAACGAATTTAAGGCAAGCCCCGATAGCCGCCATTTCCGCAAAACCGTCAACTTTAAAACCGAATAAATCGGAAATTTTCCAAGTTCTGACGTGCCGTTTTACTTCGCTTTCCAAGATAGGAGCCCAAAAATCGGCTTCGTCGGAAATTACGACAACATCTTCAAACGGGTTCTTTTCTATCTGTTTGGAAATAAAATCCATACAGTTGTTGACTTCAAGCCTGTTTCTGTTGCCTATGGCTTTTTGAACTTCCACTTCACGCATTAAAACAGGAGCATTGTTCAAAGCGTACAAAAACTGCCCCGTATGGGAAGTGAAATTGGCGTAAATACAGCCTTTGCCGGCAACATTTTCCTTATCGGTTTGGTTAAAAAGCCTGTAAATTGAAAGCGGTGAAGTTTCAACGGCGACCAAATTAAGGCCGATGCTCTTCATACCGGATTCAAGTATCTGCACTATGCGGGCGGAAGTCATTGAAAATATTACGCCCAAGTGTTTGGCTTTGCTCAGCCCCGCGTAGAAAGAATAAACGTAATAATCGGATACGCCTCTTTCAAATGGATAATGGATATACTTGCGCGCTTGAAGCGGTATGGTATTTTTCCAGTATCTTCTGGGCGTATCCTGCATTACGAAATGGCGGTGTATGCTGAAATTTGACGCAAGCGTTACGACCACATTCTTAGTGGCCCATTGTTTGCTGTCAATAATTTTTTTAATCGGATCCAACCAATGTTTAGGCGTTGAGAAAAAGCCTTCGTTTAAATCCGCCGGTTTTAATACTCCAGGCGGGATTTCCCCCACCGGGAGCTTGATTAAAGAATCAATTTCCAAACCGCCGGATTTTTCCCGCACTTGGGCAACATACACATCCGTAAGGGATATGTATATGCCTATGCATTCTTTATAATCGGTTCTCTTAATACCGAGAGAACTGTCTATCGTAGAAGAAAAAGACATCAGTCCCCCCTATTAATAATTATACAAGTCCGGATTATCGGTCGCATTATCGTATTCGGCGCCCGGCATATTTACCGTACTGGGAACACCGTTTTCGACGCCTTGATTAAACGAATCGGCGGCTCCGCGTGCGGTTTCATTTGTTCCAATTGCGGAATCCGTACCGTAAGTGTCAAAACCGAAATCATCAGCGGGCATTGAAGCCGGCTGTTCCGTAGCAAAGCTATCTTCTGCCTCCGTATTGGCTATATTAGCCGCGCCGGATTTGCGTATGGCTTCCGGCTTGCTCCAAAGGCGTTTTTTAGTGTAATCCAATTTGGAAGCGCCTTCCGCAGAAGCGGCGGCTTTTGCGGCTTTGGCCGGTTTGGCTTCGGCTTTTTTGGTCTGCAAAAGTTCAACTTTGCGTCTTACGATTTTTTCTCTGCCGTCAACGTCTTTAGCCCTTAAAATTATCGTGTAATTGCCGATAGGGAGAATTTGTCCGAAATATTGTTTTTTACCGTTCCAGAAAATTTGCCTGTAAACGGGACCGCTGCCGGAAAGCTGTCTTACCACATAGTATTTGCCGTCTTTGGCGTGCTGTACTATCTGCAAAGTCCAATCGGCGACTTTGGCGTAAGATTGCACCACCGAGAAATCCGCCACCATCCCCTCGTCCATATCGGGAGTAATGCTTCTGAAAGGATACAAGCCCAAGCTGAGTACGGGAGGGGTGTTCTTCTCGGGAGATTTAAGTTTCAAATTCGGTTTGGCGGTATAATCAAACACTATGGAAATGCCGTCTAAATCGCTGAATTTGGCCGGGGGCTGTTCGGTTGTGAGGCCCATATTGAAATTGAGTTTGGCCGTGGAAATACCCATATTGATTAAATAGGAATTTAAGGCCACGGTTTGCCTTACGCCCTGTATTGAAACGCTGTCGGTATAAGACCCCGGCGGCAAAAGCACGAAAGAAGGCGTACCGCTGAGTATCATAAGGGAATAGACTTCATCTAAAATTTCTTTGGCTTCAGGTTTGAAAGTTACGCCGTCGTCGGCGAAAATCGCGCTTGATTCCATATCAATCGCATCAACCATTCCGCCGCGCATATAAACATTTATACCTTTATAGGAATTTAATTTTTCCAATACAGAGTTGGTCATTGCGTCAACCTGCGCGTTGATGCTTTCTCTTCTTAAAGCTTTTACTTCTTCGTCATCGCCTTCGGGCATTGTGCTTTCGGCAACGATTTTTTCAACGCGTTTATCATCTTCGGCCTGGGTTCCTTCCGGGGTATAAATTACCGGTTCGGCGACGTTTGCATTGCTCTGCTGAGCATTTGCAGCCTGCGCCTGAGTTTGTGCCTGTGCTACGGGTTTTTTGGCTTCTTTTACCGGCTCGGCGGCAGCTTCTTCGGCGGATTTTCTGGAATCAAACAAAACCTTGCCTTCGTGGCCATTTTCGCGACTTTTTTCCAAGGATTCATCGTAAGGAACCTGTTTTGGAGCCTCAACTCCGCCACGTTTGAAATGTATCAAATTGACATATTCATTAGCTTCGGAAATCTGTTCCGGGTTACCGCTGACGAATACGTCAATAAAATTATCCATGGCGTCATCGTATTTGCCTTCTTCATACAAAGCCTTGCCTTTGTTGAGTTTGTCTTCAACGCTTAAAGAAGCGGCATAAGCGGCCGTGAAAACAAAGCATAAAGAAAGAGCCACAAATATGTACTTAGTTAAACTATTTTTAATATTAGGCATAATGTACCCCTTTAAAGGTATGATAAATAACTACACATAATGATTATATCAATTTAGAGGTCTTTGTAAAGCTTTTTTTACAAATTTTCCATATTTTTGAGCCTCGTCAAGGCTTGCTCATCGTGTTTATCGTAGGATAAGATAAATCTAAGGTATTCTTTGGCTTTTTCCGGCTCGCCCGTCTTAAGCCAAGCGGAAGAGAGGGCAAAGCCCAAAGGTTTAAGATACTTGAAATCGGCATAATAAGGCTCAAGAAGGGCGGCGGATTTTCGGTATTCCCCGTTATTGAAGTAAACCTCGGCAAGCAAAAGGGCGGCGGAAGGGCTTTGCGAATAAGAAGATTGCAATTCGGAAAGTTCCTTTTCCAAAGAGGAGCCTGTTTTAAGCCTTTTTACTTTGGCGCGCGCGGCTCTGAAAATATCCGCCTTTGAGAGCAGTTCTTCCCCTCCGCTCCCTTTGGCGGCGCAAAGTTTTACAAGTTCGTAAAAATCGGGATTAAAAAGATCCTCTTCCAAAACTTTTTGGGCCAAAGGGCAGGCGGAAACATAATCGCCAACGGCAAAAGCGGAAAGAGCATAGGCCAATTTAAGTTCTTGCTCATAGGGAAAAATATTTAAAAGGCCTTTGGCCAAGGCGGCGTTTTCGGCGGTTCTCAGTCCCGGCAAAGCCGCAACGAATTTGGCCCAAGCCTGTGCGGCGGCCAAATTTTCGGGATATAAAAGCAAAGCTTTTTTAAGATAGCCGGCCGCGGCTAAATTATCCCCCAAACCGCTCTTTATTCCGGCGGCCCTTAAATAAAATTCATAGTACCCGGGATATTTCTTTATTCCGCGTTCGGCATAAGCCATAGCCTCTTGGTATTTCGCGGTCTGTATCAAAGCGTTGACAACGCCAAAAGCCGCCTCAGCGCGAACAGCCGAGTTTTTATCGGCTTTTTTAAGATAATCCGCGGCCAAAGCGTAATCGCCTTTGGCAAAGGCTTTGTATCCTTTAAGAGCGGAAATCTCCGCGCCGAAGTAGGATATCTGCCAAGCTGCGGCCAAATAAGCGCACAAAACTGCAGAAGCGAATATTAAAGAGGCTGAAGCCGCCCTTATTTTTTTAACGACAACGCGGCAGGAAAGATTGTTAAGCGCACTGAAAATAAACCAAAAAGCGAAAGCCGGGACAACGGCCCTGAACGTTATATTAAGCATATTGTCCGCGCAAAAAGCCGCAAGTCCCGCCAAAAGACACAAATAAATCAAACGGGAATCAGGATTCTTATCCGCCCGAACCGCTTTTATAACAGAAAAACCGCCGAAAGCCAACAAAATCAAAAACGCCGAAAAACCCAAAATACCGCTTTCGGCCAAAACTTGAACGAACTGATTGTGAGCCTCATTGGCTTGCGTTTTGATTCCGCCCAAAACGGGATTGCGGAAAATAAGCCCTCCTTGGCAAAGGCCGTAGTTCATTTGGAAGGAAGTTAACCCTTTGCCGATAAATGGCGCGTCCTTAAACATTTTAAGCCCGCAGGCCCACATCATAAGCCTTTGATGATAAGCCGGATTTATTTTATCCGCGGCGGCGTCCAAGGTAAAAGCGGAGGCCTCGTTAAGTGCGGAAAGTTCTTCTATTCTCTCAGCCGCGGCGGAAGAGTAATTATCCGCCTCCTTTTGCATTCCAGAAGGCCATAAAAAGAAAACTAAAAGAGAAAATACTATCGCGAAGGCCGCTTTGCCTTTGGCTTTGGCAAGCAAAAGCCTAAAATCTTTAAACAAGAGCAAAATAAAACCGCCCGCCGCCGCACCAAGCCAGGAAGAACGCGTCATACTTATGGCCAAATAGGCGCAAAAAACGAAAAGCATCAATAAAAAAGTAAATTTTTCAACACTGGAACGAGCCTTTATAAAACGCAGGAAAACAAAGGGCAGAAATATCAGCAAATAAGAAGAAAGGAAATTGGGATTGCCGAAAGTGGAAATCGCGCGCGCGCCGAATTCATAATTTATATTGATTTTCCATATCATTTCCAACCCGGCGTTTTGAAGTATTCCGTAAAAACAGCAAATAGCGCAAACCGCCAAAAATATATCCAAAATGGCAAAAAGCGTAATATCTTTAAGACGTTTCATACAAATATAAGCCGCCCAAGCCCACATCAAAACGGCATAAATCCAAAAGAAAACCCCTCCAAAAACATTAAACAAGAACCAGCAAAAAGACCACAAGGCGAAATTAAAATAAAAATCCGGGCGGAATTTTTCCCACCCGCAGGCGTTGACCGCCTTTGCCAAGAACCAAGCCCCCACGAAGGAAAAAACAAACACGTCCCCCTTTTGGGAGAATTCCCCTATCAAAGCCAAAAAATTTCCGCCGCGCGCCAAATTAAAGAAAAGCGAAACTAAACTTACAGCCGCAAAAAACAGCATAAAAACGTCTGTTTTGGAAAATTTCAAAACGAGTTCCCGCGTTAAAAAAACTTCCAAAGCGCGGCATATCAAAAACGCACACATCAGCAAAGCGAGCAGCAAATCCTGCGCGATATAAGGATTTTTTGTTAAATCGGTAAAAAATATCAGCGGCGTCATAAAAACGCAGCCCGCCAAAATAAGTTTTTCCGCCGAAGGCAGAAGTTTTAGTAATTTTTCTCTCATAATCCCCCCGCGGCTTTTATGCCCCGCAAATGATTTTGGGCTTTAGGATCGTTCCTGTGTTTGGCGATATAAAGCGGGTTTGAAACCTCTTCCGGCCCTTGAATATACAAATTAACCCAATTCGCCGCAAGGCGGTAGTCATTATGTTCCAAAGCGATATTCGCAAGTTGGTAATAGGCATTGTCGTAAACGGGATCCAATAATAAAGACCTTTTTAAGGAAGCTTCAGACAAGTTGTAATATTCCTGAGCTTCTTTCATATTTCCGCGCCGAGCCGACGCTTTGGCCATATCGTGATACAAAGCCCCCAAATTGTAATGTATCATCGTATCGTTAGGTATCAGCGAAAGCGATTTTTTATAGGCTTTCAAAGCGCGGTCATAATCGTTAAAAAGACCTTCGGGTTCGTCGCCTTCGTAAGGGCGATTCTTCTTGGATAAATCCGCCCTGTTCTGAAAAACTATCCCGCTGAACTGATACAAACTAGGCGAAAAAGGATTAAGCCTTAAAGCTTTGTAATAGTATGAAGGCGCGGCGGGATTGCTGCGCCCGGCCAAACCGGCGCCGGCCGCGGTGTAAAAATCCGAACGGAAAGGCTGAAAACTTAAATAAGATAAAATGGCGGCGAAAGTAAAAATCAGCAAGCTTGCCGGCCGGCGCAGACGCCAAGCCCGGGAAAGAAAAACCCACGCCTCAAATCCGACGGAAATAATAAAAAAGAACCAATAAAAATAAAAGTAGAAAGCTTTGTCTTTAAGGGCAGGGGAAGACATTTCGTAAAACTCCCGCGCCAAAAGACAAATGATAAATAAAACAAAAGCCGCAAAAATAAAATATAGGGCCTTAAAGATTTTACCGCGTGAGGGTTCTTTTGCTTCGCGGGATGAAGATTCTTCAAGAGGGCCGAAGTTCAAGACAAACAAAATGCCGTTAAAAACAGTCAGGAAGTACGCCGTAGAAATAAAATAAACGCTTACGTCCACAAGATTGTGAATGTATATCACCGCAGGTGCGGTAAAACAGGTAAGCAGCAAAAGGGCGTCATTTCGCTTCTGGGGCGAAGAAGCAACTTCTTTAAGCCTGTTTAAAAAGGCCAGGCTTTGCCATATCAGCAAAAGCAAAAATAAACCAAGGCCTACAATGCCGAGTTCGCAGGTTTGTTCAAGAAGATAATTTTCCGCGTGTTGAGTTTCGCCGTTATGCAGGCCCTCCATATAAAATATCTCCGGCCTTTTATAAGCCGTATAAATATAGCGGAAAGAACCTTTGCCCATACCAAAGACCGGCTTGGCTTCAATCATCTCCGCCGCGGAACGCCAAGTGGACAGGCGGAAATTGACCGATTGCATACGCTTTACGGTAAAAATGCCGGACGCCAAAACGGCAATCAAAAGCACGGCGGAAATAATCAAATTGTATTTAAGGCGATGATATTTGTACTTTTCCGAAAAGCAATTAAAATAAATAAAACCGAACAGAGCCAACCCCGCCGCCAAGGCAAGCCAGGCGCCTTTGCTGAGCGTAAATGCGATATTCAAAACAAGCAAAATCATCAGGGCGGCCAAGCTCTTTGAAGGTTTGGATAAAAAAGTACCCAAAGCCGCAAAAAAAGAAAACAAACAAAAATCGGCCAAAAAATTAGGGTTGGCTATCGTGGAGAATATCCTCTCGCGGAAAAAATCCGTCCACTTAAAAACGTCAATCCCGGGCAGAAGATATCTATCCAAAATCTGAACGGCACCGTATAATGATACAACCCAAGCCGCCGCCAAAACATATTTAATAAATTTCGACGCGCGCTTATTGTTAAAACTGAATATAACCGTTACAAATAAAGCCGAATAAGCCAGGAAACGTATAAGCGAACCCAAGCGGGCCAAAATATAAGGATGAAGAAAAAAAGATATAACCGTATACAGAAAGTAAAGCGCAAACGGAAAAAGCAAAGCCAAATTGCGCGCGGAAAATATATTGGCGCGCCTTTCAAAAATATCGCTCAGCCAAAAAGCAAATGCGCCGAAAACCGCCGCATAAAAAACCGTTATTTTGATTTGTGCGCTGTCTTGATTAAAAAGGAATAAAGCCGCGGAAAGGAGAATGCCCGCCAAGCCAAGCCAGCGCGTTATAAGATCCCCGCAAACGCTTTCCCGTTCTGCTTCTGCTTTTAAAAGCGGTTTTTTCTTGGCCATAAGCAAGACAAAAAAATAAGCCGAGAATGGGATTCGAACCCACGACCTACCGCTTACGAAGCGGTTGCTCTACCAGCTGAGCTATCTCGGCGATATAATAGATTTTATCAATTTTAAAATATTATTTCCAGTAAATTTATCCAAATTTAATTTTATGCGTCAATTTACCGCTAAAACTTTCCTAAATATAAAGGCCGCAAACACCAATTCGCGGCCTTTAAAAACAAAAGATTTTATTTTACCGAAATTATTTCGACGTCAAAATGCAAATCTTTACCGGCCAAAGGATGATTAAAATCCAGTTCCACTTCTTCCGGCGTAACCTGGCTTACAACAGCCCTAAAACTGTGTTCGCCGTTACTCGCGCCGACCACATCGCCGACTTTTATATTTTCAATGTTTTGGATTGCGCTTCTGGGAACTTTCCTTTTGGCGTCCGGGTTAACTTCCCCGTAAGCTTCTTTGGCAGGCACGTCTACGGATTTTTTATCGCCGGGCTTAAGGCCGAGCAAAGCCTTTTCCAACCCCGTAATTATATGCCCCGCACCCTGCACATATTCAAGCGGGCTCCTGCCCTTGGAAGTATCGGCCACTTTACCATCGACGGTCAAAGTATAGTCTATGGCCACTTTAGAACCTTCTTTTATCATAATATCTCCTTACGGGCACAAGCCCCTTAATATAAAGTTATTTTACAAAATTTTACGCACTTCCCTTTTAAATTAACACCCCAAAAACTGCGCGCATAATTAACACTTTAAAAAACATTTTTCTTCCTTCATAAAAAAGCCCTCATTAAAGAGGGCTTTTAAAAGCGATTTAAACAATTCAAACTGTCTTAAAAATCCACAGTCAGGAAATTAGTTCCGCAGTAAGCGTCCGATTTGTTATTGTTCTCTACATTCTGCCCGGCGCAGGCTACGTCCCTATACTGACTGAATTTCAAGCGTCCGCTATTTCCCGTATCTGGGCGATGGATATAATCAGAACCTGCGGGACAGGTGTAAATAGTATATAAAGCCCTTGTATAAGAATCCGTACACTCAAGACCTGAGCCCATTTCCCAACCGCTAGCAGCGCAGTTGGGGCCAAAAGCCGTTTCATTTTTCATATAACAAGCTCTCTCAACAGTTTCACAACCACCGCTATACTTACTGCAAAGAGAAAGGCAGCTTTCAATATCTGACTCACTTGGGTCATTTGAGACAGAGCATTGCTCCAAATCTCCCAGATTATTATAAAAAACATCTTCCCCGGAAGCAAAATTTTCCATAACGCATTGTATCGCACCGGTATCTTCAATGTTATTCTCGTAAACGCATTTTCTGTAATATACCTTAATATCGGAAACATAAGGTTTATTAATAATATCACTGGGCTCATAAGTTACCTCACGCTTATCAGTACAGTTTTTGCTTTTGACAACCTTGTTTGGGTCGTCCGGACGCGGACATTCATAGGATTCTATTTCATCGCCGTTGCAAGTATCCGCAGAGCAAGAACCGCCGGTACAGGTCCTCCAAGCGCCGTAATAGTGGCCGTCGTTACCTTCTCCGCAATTTGAAATTGAGGCAGGAAAAACTTTGTAGCCTAAGTCCACGCCTCTTACCGGAGGGAAAATAAACGAAGATGAGCCGTTTCTTACCGTAAACGAAGCCGTATAAAGATTTGTTACAACAGCCGGATACGGCAAACTAAGCGGGCCGGTAACCAAAGTACCGGCGTATAAGGTCGGTATTTCTATCGTGGTAAAGTTCATATCAAACAAGGTGTTCTGCTGAATCGTGTTGCTGCTGTAACGCGTAACCAAGATATTGTTATAAGTTTGGTTTGGGGACTCTAAAAACAAATCCCGTTCCACTTTGATATTGCCGCCGAAAGATATCGAACCGGCCTCAAGATATGTTTCCTGTATAGGCCTATACACTTTTGACCCAAACCCCGTAGGCGTAGTATTGTTCACGCTTTCCGCGCCGATGATAAGATCTTTCACGGTAGCATCGCCGAATACAGAAAAAGTGCTGAACATCCCGTAAGGGCTGGAAAGCGCCGTAGAAATTTCATACTCGGCGGCTTTTGCACAAACGGCAAAAACAAAACACGACAAAACAAGAAGAAATTTTTTCATAGATATCCCTCTTAAAATCAAATAAAACTCATTTTATTATTTAGAAGTTTCCCTTTTAATATAATACAAGGCTCAAAGAAACGTGTCAAGTTATAAATGATAAAGCGGACCCTGTAAAAACGGCCTGAGAGAGGCTATATTATTGACGCTCTCGCTAGCCAAAAGGAAACCTTTTACCAAACCTTTTCCGTCCTTTATCTCAACCACGTGCCACATAAGATTGATTTTGGTTCCGTCCGCGACATTGATATCAAACAGAAAATCAAACACACCGCCTTTGGATGTTTTATACGCACTCTTAAAATCGCCCTCAGCCTTTAAACTGTCATAAGCGAATTTAACGAATATGTTTTGATCTTCCGCTTCAACCATATCATAAATGCCGCAGATACTGCGCATAACGCCGTTAAGATTTTTGACTCTGAAATTCTCGTCTATTATGGCCGCAGGGACATCCAAGCTGGAAGCCAGTCTGCGCAGCGCGCCGAGGCTGTTGTCCACCGCTTTTTTGTTTTGGCGGATTTCAAGCGCCATACTCATCAGCCCGCCGATAAACCCGATAAAGCTTTTGTCTTCATCGGTAATCGGCATAGTGTTTTTCTTAACGCTGACGAAAGCTATCGCGCCTTCCACTTTGCCGGCTATGTAAAGCGGCGCGGCTATAATTGAAGATATTTCCCTCTTAACGTGCAAACATCTGTAACAATTCAGGATAGAAGTATCCCTTACCGCCACTATCTTGCCTTCTTTTATCGGGGCAAAGCATTCTTCCAGCGGCGTTTCCAAATCTTTGTTTATCTCGTAAGGATTTTCTGTCGCGTAGTTGATGAGGATTTTATCCCTGTTGCGCCCGCTTAAGTGCATTACAAGCCCTATCTCCGCACCGAAAATCTGCTTACCGTATTCAAGAACGTCTTTCATATTTTCCACAAAGCTGTTTTGCTTTCTGGAAGAGAAGTCATAAAGATGATGGATTTTATTTTCAAGGCCTTTACGCCTGTCCACGTTCTCGACCAACATAACGACGCTTTCCTCGCCTTCAAGGCGGGAAATGGAAGCCTCGTAAAATTTGGTTTCCCCGCCGCTCTGCATTGAAAAACTCGTCTGCACCGGCACTCCGCCGCCGTAAGCCTGTTTAATGTTCTCCAAAAGCAGAGAGCCTTCTTCTTTAGTCAAAAACTCCTGTATATTATGACCGAGCCAATCGGAAGGAAACACCGCGATATCGTATCCGGCTTCCGCCGTTTGGTATTCCTGTATAATACCCTTGGAATCCAATTTGATGTAGAGCCCGGGCAAAATATTTTTAACGCCTTTAAGCTCTTTTAATTTATAATCAAGCTCGCTGGCAAGCATTCTTTCCTTGCTGGCGTCGCGTATCATTACGACGGCTTTTTGTAAAGAGGCAGCTTTAAAACCGCTTATGCGAACTATTGAAGCCTTGGCTTTTTCTTTGACGTTAATCATAGCTTCAAAACAAATCGGTTTATCGCTCTTGAGCAGTTCCGCCTTAGAAGCCAAATAAGCTTTTACTTTCTTTTCTTCTTTTCTTTCTTTGTCGAGCAGTAAATCCGCCAAGCTGAGTTTTAAAAGCTGTTCCATAGAATAGCCGGTAAAAGAGCAGGCGGCTTCGTTTACTTTGGTAAAGGAGGAAAAATTCCCGTCTTTAATATCGCATTCAAGCAAAGCGCTGTCTGACACTTGCACAAGAGCGTGCGCGTATTGGCTTCTTTCGTCAAGGACGTCCAAAAGCTGCTTCTTAGCGCTGACATTCCTAAAGGAAATAAGGAAATTGTTGTCCTTCGCCAAAACCGCGTTGGCTTCCACCTCGACGCCGGAGCCTTCGCCTTTTTTAATTTTATAGTCCCTGCTTTTTACCGCACCGTGGCTGTAAAGTTCGTTTATATCAAGTTCTATTGCGGCTTCATCGTGAGGCGTAAAAAGCGAACTTAAAGGTTTGGAATACAAATTGCTGAATGAAGTGCCGAAAAGCTGTTCGGCCCTATTATTGCATTTTAAAATCAGACCTTCTTTGGAACAAAGCAAAACCGCGTCCTGATAGGTAAGCACATCTTCCGAAATTGCCTTGCCGTCCTCGGGGCCGGTTTCTTTGCCGTTTTTCTCCAAAGAAAGCTGCAAAACGTAATCGCAAACGTTTTTCCCGCCGGAGAGAGTCCTCTCGTTTATCGGCGTCATATAGACCTTCAAAGGCAGTACACCGCTCTTGTTAATGCCGGAAACAGTCTTTTTGATGCGGTCAAAATTTATTTCTCCTTCAAAGACGCAGGGCTCCGCAGCGGACATAGCGCGGCGAGCTTTTAACGGCAGGCCCGGCTTTATAAAAATGCTGCCATAGAGGGGCCTGTCTTCCGGAGTGAAGCCCAAGATATCCCTTGCGGCGCGGTTCATTTCGTAAATATAGCCGTTATGCTGCAAAATTATAAACGGTATATGGGAACCCTCAAAAACGCTGCGGAATCTGTCGTCTTTGGTTTTGGCCGCTTTTTCCATACCGCGCTCTTTGGTAATGTTTCGTAAGAACATCACCACTATTTTCTTGCCCAAATATTTGGCCGTTGAAGCGGAAACTTCAAACTCAAACACTTCGTCTTTGTTTTTGTTGTCAAGTTTGATAAAAGCATAATCATTGACGGCGGTTCCGGCCGAAATTTTATCGTAAAATTCTTTTGCGGCGTCTTTGCTTGAGGCGGAAGCCAAATCGGAAAATGTTTTGCCTTCCGGCTCCCGTTCGTCATATCCAAGCGAAGTAAGCAAAGTTTTGTTCGCAAAGGAAATTTTCCCCTGCTCTATTATCAAAATACCTTCGCGGCAATTTTCCACCAACATAGAATATTTGCTGCGCGATTCATAAACCTGCCTTTCCATTTTACTCTTGGCCGTAATATCTTCCGAAATTCCCAAAAGGCAGTTCGGAGTACCGTCGGCAAAGAAAAGCGGCGTTTTTACCGTATGCATTATTTTTATTTCGCCTTCCTGCGCGGAAATGAGTTCCTGCGGGATATCAAGTTCGCGTTTGGCGTCAAAAACTTTCTGGTCCTGCATACGGATAAATTCTTCCTGTTCGGGATTTATTTTATCGTTATGAGTGGTTTTGCCTATAACTTCTTCCGCTTTTTTGCCGAAGACTTCCTCGCACTTCTTATTCCAAAGGATATATTCCCCGGTATATTTTTTGGTGTATAAAGCTACCGGCAGATTATTGACTATTTCCTGCAAGAAGTTTTTATAATGGACGACTTCCCTTTCCCGCTCATAGGCGGAGCTTATGTCTTCCCCTATGGTTACGACCATAAAAGGCTTGCCGGCTTTATCGTAGAGCGGCGATTTTACGGCCCTGATTACGCGTTTTTTGCCGTCGGAACCGATATATTCTTCCTCCGGGATATTTATACCTTTGCCGGTTTTAAGGACATTCAAATCGCGCTTCTTGTAGAAATTCTTTTTTTCTTCCGTTTCTTTTTCCGAAGGTTCCCCCGAAGTGCCGTAAACTTCCAGCGTTTTTTTATTGCGGAAGATAATATCCCCGTTGACGTCGCGGGCGTAAATGGCTACCGGAGCGTCGTTAAAAATCGTCTGCAAAATATTATAGGTTTTGCTGCCTTCCTGCTCTTGCAGGTATTTTTCCGTAATATCCTGCGCGATGGTCAGCACTCTTGAAGGAGAAGAAGGCGTTTCCGCCATAGGCACTTTTATCAAATCAAGCACCACTTTGTTGCCTTTCTTCGTTATATACTGCTCGCCGGGATACAAAACGACTTTCCCGTCTTTAAGTATTTCTTTTTCTCTGGCGGTATATCCTTTTGTTTGCTCTTTGCTTTCGTGTGCAAAACCGCGTTCGAAATCATTTTCCAAATCGTCTTCAAAAATTTCCGTGGTTTTCTTGTTCCAGAAAGAAACTTTGCCGTCTTCGTCGCGCGTATAGAAAGCCAACGGAGCATAATCCAAAATACTGCGCAAAAGATTTGCCGTTAAAGTGTTTTTTTCTTCCTTAAGCTTCCTGTCCGTAATATCTTCCATAACGCTGAGCATCATAGCTCCGCTGTTTGCGTCGGACAAAGGCACTTTGCTGCTGCGGAAAGTTCTTACAACCCCGGCTTTGTCTTTAAAAGAAATTTCGTTCCCTTCAAGCGGAGGAAGCCCCGTTTTAAATATTTGTTTGTCGCGGGCGGAATCTTCCTTAAAAATCTGTTTGGGGAGCTGTGCGGGAGATTCTGCAAAACCGCAGTTTGAACCCAACAATGCGCGGGCAGCATCGTTGGCCGTAAGAATATTGCCTTTATCGTCACGGACGAAAGCCGCAAACGGCAAGGCCGAAAACAAAGCTTCCATATAGTTTTTGGAGCGCAAAACTTCCGCTTCCACATTCCTAAGATTATAAGCTTTATCATCCACCTCGCTGATATTTACGGAAGCGTATTTTTCGGTTTTTCCTGCACCCAAATAAGACATATCCATTTTAACCTTAAAAGATTTCCCGTTAAATGCTATCCCGCAGGAAAACACCGCGCTGTCCTCAAAGCAAAAAACGTCTTCGGCCTTCTTGGAAAAAAGCGTATAATCGGCTTTGTTTGTCATATCCTGAACGCCGTGAGGCAAAACCGCCGTACCCAATAAATCAATAAACGCGTTATTGGCGTATACGATTTTGGAGTTTTGAGTTATTACGGCATAAGGTTGGTTTAATTTTGAAAATACTTGTACGGCCTCTTTCAACACCGCATCCGCGATATTGGCGGCATTTCGTTTTTTATTGTCGTTTGAAATAATATTTTTAACAGCTTTTAAAAAATTGTTTTCGTTCTCAGTTTTAGACATAAAGAAGCCTCCGCGCGGCGTCTTAGCACAACGCCCTTAATGATACAATATTAAAAATTTAGGTTTTATACAAGAATAAACATCATTCTTTATTACAAGCAAAATTCGGTGCCGTTAATGAGTCAAAGGCAGTACAACCCAAAAAGTGGATCCGGCGCCCCTGTCCGCGCTGTCCGCACCGATAACGCCGCCGTGGCCGGCAACGATTTCATCGGCGATCGCAAGGCCCAAACCCCACCCCTGTCGTTTAAAATCGTCTTCGATAAAATCGGACTGCTGAAACTTGTTAAAAATTTTACTTCTGTCAATATGAGTAATGCCAACTCCGTCATCCTTAATCAATATTTTAACGGAATTTCCTTCAAGCGAATATTTTATATCCACCGAGCCGCCCTGCCCGGTAAATTTAAGAGCGTTGCTGAGCAAATTGTTAAAAACCTGCTCCAAACGGAAACGATCGGCTTCTATAACAATTTCTTCCGGATAGTCTATAAGAGTAAGATTGATTTCCTTATGCTCCGCTACGGCTTGATATTGCTTAAATATGCCGGAAATAAGATCGTTAAAAACAAATCGCGTAAAAGTCAGCCTGACTTTACCGCGCTCTGCGGATGAAACATCGGATAAATCATTGGTAAGCTTTTCTATGTTTCTTGAAGCCTTGTCAATATTATCCAGCAATTTTAAATCTTCTTTGCCCAAATTATCCCTCAGCAAAGAAGAATATCCGTTAATCAAAGTAAGAGGCTGTTTTAAATCGTGGGCAACTACGGAAATAAACTTTGAACGCATTTCGTTTACGCGCTCCAGATCTTCCTTTTTCTGAATAGTTCCCATCAAGTTGCGGGTCAATGATTTTATGCGTTTGCCCAAATCGCCGGAGTTTACTTTTTCCGTATGCAAACGAAGCTCCGTCCTTATCAAAACGACGATAAGAAAACAGGAAAGAAAAAAGAAAAACAATGCCGAAATTAAAGCCGCAGCGGTATATATATCCATAATCTTATATTAACAAATTATCAGGATTTAGAAAGCAATATTTCCAAATCTTCTTCTTTAAGCGCGCCGCGCCGGAGGATTTTGGGAGGGCGGAAGGTAAAATCTATCACAGAAGAAGGCCCCGCCTTTAAAAAACCGCCTTTTATTATTATATCGGCTTTGCCCCCAAAAACGGAAATCACATCTTCCTCCCGCTCCAAAGTCGGCAAACTGTGCATATTTGCGCTGCTGGCGTATAATGGGCAATTTGTCAGCTTAAAAAGTTCCGCCGTAAGCGTGCCGCCCGGCACGCGCAGGCCGACGGTATCAAGCCCGCTTAACTCCTTTCCAACGCAAGAAGCGGGCAATACGGCCGTCAATGCGCCCGGCCAAAATCGAATAGCGGATTTGAGGCCTTGGCAAGGCTCGGCCAAAAGCGGTGCTTGCTCAACGGAGCAAAGTATCTGTGCAGGTTTTTCAGGAGGATTTTTTTTGACCTCGTTTAAAATCCGCAAAAAGCCCTTCTTGCCGCAAACAACCAATCCGTAAACGGTATCGGTGGGAATAATCGCCGCCGCGCCGTTTAAAAGAGCATTTGCGATATATGAGAATTCTTCCGTTTTAAGAGAGGATAAAGCGAATATTTCAGTCTTCTTCATTATCTTCTTCCGTCAGATTTTCCGCGCCGGAAGGGGCAAGTATAAGCACAAATTCCCCCAAAATCTTTTTACGCGCGGAAAGATTTTCGGCCACTTCCGAAACCGTACCGATTATATATTCCTCAAAAGTCTTGCTGAGTTCGCGCGCCGCCGCGGTACGCAAATCCGGGCCTATACCTGCTTTAATTATTTCCAACAGTTTTACTATTCTGTACGGCGATTCGTAAATTATGACCGGTTTTTCAAGTGCCAAAGCAGCCTTAACCATTTTAAGGATTTTACCGGGTTTTCTGGGCATAAAACCCAAAAAAGTAAATCCTCCGCCGCCAAAACCCGCGCCGCTTAAAGCGCAGGCCGCGGCCGTAGGGCCGGGCAAAGCCGTAACTTTTACGCCTTCTTCCCGCGCGGCTTTCACCAAACGCCAACCGGGATCGGAAACGCAGGGCGTACCGGCGTCGGAAACCAAAGCGCAGTTTTTTCCGCTTTTTAACAGACCTACCAAACGCGAAAGCGCGGAAGGGTCGTTTTCGTTATACCTCAAAGTTTTTACACTTATTCCGTAAGCGGAAAGGAGTTTACCCGTTTGGCGGGTATCCTCGCAAAGTATATAATCCGCGCTTTTTAAAGCGTCAAGCGCGCGCAAAGTAATATCCTGCAAATTTCCTATTGGGGTGGGTACTATGTAAAGCATAATTTATTATATCAAACGCGCGGGGTAATTTTATAGAATATATAAATACGAAAAGTTGAACATACGGAGGAAGAAGTTAACTAAATGAAAATTAAAATCAACACCACGGTAATCTTGGCCGTTATCATAACGCTTACGGCCGTATGCACCTGGTTTATACCGGCGGGCTCTTACGAAAAGCAGCTCGTTGACGGAAGAGACGTCCTCGTAGAAGGATCTTTCCACTATATAGAAAATTCGCCGCAGTCGGTCTTTGAAGTTTTAAAAGCGCCGATGCAGTCTTTCGCGCGCTCCACCACGGCCGAGATTATGGCTTTCCTTTTAATCATCGGCGGCGCGTTTATGATTATTGAAAAGACTGGCGCGATTACCGCCGCAATTACGCGGGCCAGCGCGATATTTATGAAGTACCCCGGCCTGAGAAGTTTATATATACCCGTCAGTATGGTGTTGTTTTCCATAGGCGGGGCGACTTTCGGAATGTCCGAAGAAGTGTTGATTTTTATACCGATATTTATTCCGCTGTCAATATCATTGAAGTATGACTCCCTTATCGGCATATCCGTGCCTTTTTTGGGTGCATCGGCAGGTTTCGCCGGTGCGTTTATGAATCCTTTTACGCTCGGCATAGCCCAGGGCATAGCGCAGCTGCCTTTATATTCCGGGTTGGGCTTAAGGACGATAATCTGGGCCTGCGCCACGGCGGCGGCGATAATATTCGTAATGCTTTACGCCAGAAAGATAGAAAAAAATCCCGAAGCCAGCCTTACCTATGAATTTGACCGCCAAAAAATCAAAGAATTGGATCTTAACAATCAAACCGAAGTCGTTTTTACTTTAAAACATAAATTGGTTTTGGCCGCTTTCGCCGCAACGATGATTTTACTCGTCGTCGGCGTGCTTAAATACGAGTGGTACATCGTGGAAATCGGCGCACTCTTTTTGGGCTTGGCCATAGTCGCCCCAGTTTTGGGCGGGCTTAAAGTGAGCGAAGCCACTTCCGCTTTTTATGAAGGCGTAAAAAGTATGGCGGAAATAGTGTTTCTGCTGGCTTTGGCGACCGCAATAATAATAGTGGCGGAAAACGGTCATATTTTAGACAGCATTTTGCATTATATGGCGGGTGTAATTTCCGAATTAAATTCAACGGTGGCTTCTTGGGCGGCGTTTATTATGCAGGCCGTAATAAACTTCTTTATCCCCTCGGGTTCAAGCAAAGCCGTGCTTACTATGCCGATACTTGCGCCGCTTTCGGATCTTATCGGAATCTCCAGGCAGACTATGATTTTAGCCTATCAGTTCGGCGACGGCTGGACTAACGTCTGCATACCTACAAGCGCGGTTGTACTCGGCGTAATCGGTATGGCGAAGCTGCCTTTTCAAAAATGGTTTCGCTTCGTAATGCCGCTTGTGGGATTTTGGTTTGCGATGTCTTTCGTGTTCTTGGCGATAGCAAATTATATAAATTGGCAATAGTTTAACCGGGGGCTTCGGCCCCCGCTTTTTATGTTTACATCAAAAATAAACGTCCTTGATTTTATCAACTCCGCGGATATGTCCGTATTTACGGCGGTGCTTGCGCTTACCGTAGGTATGGTAATTTACGGGCATACCCGCCGCAAAAAAAACTCTAACAGCTTGCTTGATTATATGCTTATGGGACGGCAGCTGACTTTGCCGCTCTTCGTAACCACTTTGGCCGCAAGCTGGTACGGCGGAATCTTCGGCGTAAACGAAATAACTTTCAACTACGGCATACACAATTTTGTAATTCAAGGGGCTTTTTGGTATGTTGCTTATATAATATTCGCGCTGTTTCTGGCAGCAAAAGTAAAACAGCACCAAAGTATGACTTTGCCGGATTTGGCGCATAAAATGTTCGGCCCGAAATCCGCAAAAACTTCCGCCGTATTCACTTTTTTTAACATACTGCCGATAAGCTACGTTTTAAGTTTGGGGATATTCCTTAATTTGGTTTTCGGCATATCGGTTATATGGGGAATGATAATCGGCACTTTGTTCGTATCATTATATTCGGCTTGGGGCGGGCTTAGAGCAGTAGTCTTTTCCGACGTAGTGCAATTTGCGGTAATGTGCATAGCGGTATTTACGGTATTGATGTTTTCTTTATGCAATTTCGGCGGAATTGAATTTTTAAAAGCCAATTTGCCCCCCTCTCACTTTTCAATTACCGGCGGAAACGGGTGGCTTAACACTTTAATTTGGGGCGCAATAGCCTTGGCCACATTGGTGGATCCGGCGTTTTACCAAAGATGTTTCGCCGCAAAAGACGTAAAAACGGCCCGCAACGGTATTTTGATTTGTACCCTGATATGGTTCTGCTTTGACGTTTGCACTACGGGCGGCGCGCTATACGCGCGGGCTTTGCTGCCGGACGCTTTGCCTGCCCACGCTTATTTTATATACGCGGTTCAGCTTCTTCCGCACGGGCTGCGCGGCTTTTTTATAGCGGGCGTTTTAGCCGTAATACTTTCCACGTTGGATTCTTTTTTGTTTATAGCTTCAAACACAATAGCTTACGATTTGCTTAAAAACAAATTCAAAAACAAACTGCTGCTAAATCAAATTTCGTTTTTTATAATAGCGGCTTTGGCGATTTTGCTTGCCGTATTTTTTGAAGGCAATTTCAAAAAAATTTGGTTTACGCTCGGTTCTTATATGTCGGCCTGCCTTTTGATACCTATGCTGGGCGGATATATTTGTCCGGGTAAAATAAAAGACGGCGTTTTTACTTTTTCCGCTTTGTCTTCCGCCGCGCTGATTACGGTATGGAATATCCTGCCCAGAAGCGGCCTTGCACAGCAGATAGACGGATTTTATATAGGCTTAGTAGTCAGCTTGATTATAATAGGTTCAAATATTTTAAAAGTGAAATATGAAGAAAATAAATTCCATACTGGTAATAGCCGGCGCTAAAGGCGAAAATAAAAATTTTTTAAAAGAAGAAGCAAAAAAATATGATTTTATCCTGGCTTTGGATTCCGGTGCGGACACCGCTTTAGAGGCAGGCTTTGAGCCGGATTTGGCGTTGGGCGATTTGGATTCCGTTTCCGAAGAAGCCAAAGCGAAACTCGGCAAAGAAAAACTTTTTAAAATAAGCCGTCAGGATAACACCGACTTGGAAAAGGGCCTTTCTTTCTGCAAAGTTATAAAACCTCAAAAAGTTACCATAGTATGCCTTTCGGGAGGGCGGCTTGATTTTACTTTGAGCAATTTCCTTACTTTGTTTAACTTCATAAGAAATTTTGAGATTGAAGTAAAGTCGGACGCTTGGCGAATATATCCCCTGAGAAAGAGCGGCATTTTTGAAGCCGTAAAAGGTGCAAAAGTCAGCCTTATACCTCTTACGCCGATTAAAGATATAACGCTTAAAGGGCTTAAATACGGCTTAAAAAACGATACCTTAAAAGTCGGTCAGCTGGCGGTAAGCAATACTGCGGTCAAAGAAGAAATCTCCATTGATTTTAAAAGCGGAAAACTGCTTTTAATGATTTATAATCCTTAATTATTCGGTAAAGCATAAAGCAAACTCCTACGACGGGCAGCATCTCTCCCCCAGCCGTAAAGCCACAAATAAAATTATACGAATCAAATAATATTTAGATAAACAATATAAGACAGCGTAAAAGCGACGAACAAATATCCTTTGGGCAGTAGACTGTTTTAACAAAACACATTTAACGGCATACAAAAATCCCCCGATTAAAAACCGGGGGATTTTATTTTCGTTTCAATTTAAAATTAAGCTCTGTTCACGCCCCAGAAAGAATTGATGTTGAACGAACCGAGATTATGCATACGTTTAAACTTTTCATAATCGTTCATATTTACGTTCTTAACTTCTTTCTTATATTCTTCGGTTCTGGCGGCGGCCAAACCTTTCCATTTGCGCCAAGCCGCGCCGACCAACTCTATAACTTTGGAATTCCCTCCCTGTCTGGCATAGTCGTAAGCATCATATTTTTTGCGGCTGTCTTTTTTTATCGGGCTTGCGCCTTTATCAAGCAAATATTTGGCCATATTATAGTCCCCGTTTCCAGCGGCCAGTTGTAAAGGAGTCTTTTGAAGATCACGATCATAAGCATAGGCGTCATCAAGACGGAAACCTTCATTTATAAAAAATTTAAGGGCTTCAAGCCTGCCGAATTTGGCGGCGGAATTAGGTATATAAAACCCTAATTCTTCAGTATCTCTATCAAATTTTCTACCAAAGCCTTCTTTATAACAAAATTCAATAAATTCCACATCATTGCCGCGTTTGCCTTTAAAAATCTCATAAAAAGTGAAATAATACTCATTTGACTCATACCAACATTGAGAAAAAGCCCCAACCGCGGAAAAGACGAATGCGCAAGATAAAATTAAAGCTAAAGATAAATTTTTAAACTTCATAATTTAAAACTCCTTAAATAATATTCCTATAATTTAATGTTATTATAAATTGCCTTTTCTTACAAGGGAATTTAGACCTATTTTTTATAGGTCTTTCGGCCTATATCCCCCTGACGCCGACCCTGGCGTTGGAAACATCGGACATCTTCGCCAAGACTTCTTTTTTCTTGTCCGCGCCTTCTTTTTTTGCCTGCGCCATATCTTCCACCGCTGAAAGAGCGTTTACATAAAAAGCTTCGGTGTCTTTAGGAGTTATGGCATATTTGTTAAACAAAACGGCATTATAGCCTGCAGCTTTTAACCGAGCTAAACTCGCTTTATCGGGAACTATTAACAAAGTATCAGCCTTTTCGTAAGGTTTTACGTTTATTTCTTCGCCGAAATTATCAGTCCCGTCTAAGAAAGATTTTACCACTTGATAATGGAAAGTATCTTTTTTGACGGCTTTCACTTTGTTATCTTCATCAATACCGTCAACCATAGCGATTTTTAACTTCAAATTATTATCTTTAACGATATTTTGTATCATTTCGCTGTTTTTGGTATAAAGTTCATCACTTGTATAAAAAATACTGTCATCAATTTTCCCACTAAAAAAATCTATATTCGCATCATAAAAATTTTTCCCGGGTTTGTCTTCGTTAATCTTATTAGGATATATCCACTGATATTCGCCGCTTTCCTTTCCATTCTCCCCTTTTACAGTAAGGGATTGAATATTCATTGTTTTGGCCATATAACTATTGACGCTTTTATCCGCTAAAGCAAGCGTACTTAACGATGTAGGGGCAGTTTTTTCGTTTTTATTGTCTTTAAAAGATCTCCTGTCAGACGACACAGACGTGGCATTAATCCTCTCGTCGCCAATAACAATGCCGTTGTTTATAAGTTCGGCCAAAGTTTTCTCATTATCCGGGGAAGAAGGATCATTCTTTTTTGCTTCTACATATTTATTTCTTACGCTGCCGCTTACACCGCCTTTGCCGGAGGAAGCCGTCAATGTTACGCTGTTTTTGGAAATACTTTCATTAAGTTTGCGTTCGTCGTATATTTCGTCGTCTGCGCCCGCACGCCCGCTGCGCGAACCGAAAACCCTGCTGCCTTCTTTTGCGTCTTTGCTATAATAGCCGGGAGTACCGTCTTTATAAAAAACATTGTTGCCGCCGCTGGCCAAATAAGCCGGCAGACCGCCCGGGCTTCTGAGAGCTTCAAAAATTTCCCAGTCTTCAAGGTGCGGGGCTTGGGCGCGGGCAGCGTCAAACTCTTCTTGGGAAACGGTATCCGCCATAAGTTTTTCATAAGGGACAAAACCGTCCGGCATAGCTACGAATTTGCGCCCCGCAGGATCGGTAACGACTTCATAAGTATCGCCGTCCATACGGATATATTCTTTAACTTGCGGTAATTTAGGAGAACGCGACGCGGAAACAGACGGGCCCCCGGCAGCTGAAGGGGCCGCCGGGATATCGCCTAAATCCAAAGAGATATCGGACGAAGAGGCGTCCTCGGCACGGCGCGGCGCATTTGAAGAACTCGGTAAAGCCCGGCCCGAATGTTTGGCGGAAGCCAAAGCTGTACCTTTTTTATCAAAAGATGCGCGGGCGGGCTTTTTCTTAAAACCGTAAAAAGAACCTATGCGGTCTATAATCTTAGAAAGAGGATTTGCCGAACTTTCCATAGGAATGCTTACATTACTGCTTTTTACTCCGTCGGAACTTTCCACAAATATAAACGGAATGGCCATAAAAATTATGAAACACGCTATTACGATTCTTGTAGTGTTACTCTTAAAAACCCGCATTTTATCCTCCTGATTTCGTTACGCTTATACGCTTAAAAACATTATTATCTTTTTTTGCCGATATTGCAACTGTTTTTTTACCTACGGACTAAAGACGTCCGCTTTCGGCGGCGAGCTCTTTAAACATCCTCATTTTTTCCAAATAGGCGGAGTTAAATTCCGCCGTTTCGAAAGGTACGCGGTAGCTCCAGTTCTCCTCGCCGACGGTGCCGGGCGTATTTATACGCTCTTTTTCCCCGATGATATCCTGTATCGGGAAAATTACAAAGCAGGAACCCGAGCCCATTACACGTTTGAATATCGCGCGGTGCACTTCATCCGTAAAAGGCACTTTGCCGTCTGTTTTTACGGCGGAAATCATCTCCCACACGTTGGCGCGCTGCCAATCGGGCATAATATCCCACCATTCGCGCAGAGTTTCGGTATCGTGCGTAGCCGTGGTGGCCAAAGAAGCCAAAGGATAATTGCGCGGCTCGCGGAAGACTTCATTGTCTTTTTCCCAACGGATAACTTTGTATCCGGGCATAGAAATTTCCTTCATATAAGCCCTTACAAAATCCGGTATTACGCCCAGGTCTTCCCCTATCGGAAGTTTGCCGGCGGCGGCTTCGCAGACGGCGGTAAGGAAAGCTTCGCCGCGTTTCTTTTGCGCGGTTTCGTCTTCTATGTCAAAACGGCCGACTTCATCGCCCGGGGCGAAAATCCAAGTCCTGAAAAACCCAACCAAATGATCCAGACGGAAAAGATCGTAAATCTCGCAGGCTCGCGCTATTTTGGCGCGCCATAAATTAAAATTGCTCTGTTCTATCGCCGGCCAATTATATGCGGGCAGCCCCCACTTTTGACCGCCTTCGGAAAATTGATCTTTAGGCGCGCCGATTTCATAGCCTTCCAAATATTTGCTTTGGTTTGACCATACGTCCGCGCTGTCAAAATTTACGCCGAAAGGTATGTCTCCGAATATCAATACGCCGCACTTCGCAGCAGTTTGCCGCACCGAAGAAAGCTGAAGCTGAAGCTGCCATTGCAAGTAGCTGAAGAACATCATCTGCTTATAGTTCTTTACGGAATATTCCCTGAGGAAAGGCAAATCAAGTTCTTTAAGTTTCTTTTCCCAATGCTTCCAGCTAGTCCAACCCAAATTGTCTTTCGCGCTTCTGAAAATGCAATAAGGCACCAACCAAGAAGCGTGTTTTTGATGAAAATCCAAAAATTGTTCATAGCGCGCGGTGGTGGCCTCTTTTTCATTCTTTAAGAAATGCTCGTAAGCCGCCCATAGCACTTTATACTTGGCGGATTTGATAAATTTGTAATAAACTTTTTTCTCCCCGCGCCAAAAATTGATTTCGTCTTTATACTGCTTGATTAAGTTTTGGGCTTCCTCGCTTGCGGCAGCGTCCGAAACATCCTTTATACTTATATATATAGGATCTATCGCATAAGCGCTTAAAGCGGAATAAGGGCAGTTTTGCCCAGGTTCCGTTTCGTGTATCGGCAAAATCTGCAAAATTTTTACGCCGTAACCGCTTAGATATTCTATCCATTCTTTAAAAGAAGCCATATCGCCGCAGCCCCAATCGCCGGCGCTGCGCATTGAAAACAAAGGCAACAACACCCCCGCCCGCTTGTTTCCCAAAAGATTATTATCCTTAAGATTTAAAGACATTTTTCCCTCTCTGAATATAAAAAAGGCGCGTCCTTACGCGCCTGGAATTTATTTTCTTGCAATCGCTTCGATTTCCACAAGCGCGCCTTTCGGTAAAGCCGACACTTGGACGGTGCTTCTGGCGGGAGGATTATCCTTAAAGAAAGAAGCGTAAACCTCGTTCATATCGGCGAAGCAGGAAAGATCCGTCATAAAAACCGTAGTTTTCAAAATATGCTTAAAATCCATTTTGCAAGCTTTGAGTATTTCACTCAAGTTCTCAAGCACGCGCTGTGTCTGCGCTCGTACGTCGCCCCCGGCAAGTTCCCCCGTAACGGGATCCACCGGCAAACAGCCCGAAATAAAAGCCCAGCTCCCGTTCCTTATAGCCTGAGAGTAAGGCCCTATGGCCTTAGGCGCATTGGCGGCGGATATAGTTTTCTTTCCCATAAAAATCTCCTTGTAAAATTCGCAAACGGCGGCAAAACCGCCTTATTAATAATTAAAAGCAAATTGCTTCCGCTAAAACATTATTATATATAATTTTAGGCTTTTGCCGCTTTTAACTGTGCGGAACATCAGACTTGAACCGAGAAAAACGATATTGATGTATGTTTAGATATGAAAAATTTAAAGAGGTATAAACGAACAACGCCCATATCACAGGAGAATATTTAGTTCTTTACACAATAAAAAACGCCCCCTAGGAGAATCGAACTCCTCTCACCAGATTGAAAATCTGGTGTCCTAACCGATAGACGAAGGGGGCGTATGCAGCGGCTTAAAGCCGCGCTTTAAATTTTGCGCTCGGTGAGGCTCGAACTCACGACCCCCCGCTTAAAAGGCGGATGCTCTACCACTGAGCTACGAGCGCTTAAAAATCTGTGTTAAAGAACAAAACATATCGGGGATTAAACCCAACAAAAATATTTTAGCAAAATTAAATCTGCTTGTCTACAAATTTCTTAAACAATTTAATTTTGTATCGCCTGCACGGCTCTGCCGTTTTACTGGCGTATAGATATTATAGCAAAAAAACAGACATTGTAAAACTTTTTTTGCAAAAATATTTTTTACCGAAGTCAGTCAAAGAATAAAAAGAAGGAAGCAAAAATTTGACTGTACCCCCTTAATATTGATAAATTATATTATATATTAAATGAGGGGGCTGATTATGAATAACAGAGGTTTTACTCTTTTGGAATTGTTGGTTGTCGTGTTGTTGGTCGGCATATTGGGCGCGATAGCTTTGCCGCAATATTTTAACGTAGTGGAAAGGCAAAGAGCGATGGAAGCTATGGGAATATTGGCCGCAATAGAAAAAGCGCAGGTGCGCTACTACGCCATAAATGACGCTTATTCTACGGATTTTTCAAATATTGATTTTGACTTAAGAAGCAATAAAGGAAACAGCAACGACAATGTTACCGGCAACAATTTTGAAACGGAATATTTTAAATATACTTTATCATCCGACAAAGTTGAAGCCGAAAGGGTAAACAACAATTTTACCATTACCACCACTTACGCCGTAGGAGATGACGGCGTCACCGAAACCTGCTGCACGGCAACCGGCGACAGAACCGATATTTGCGAAATTATAAATATAAAAGCGTGCAACGCAAGCGGCTCCGGGGATTAATATTTTGTTAAACCGCTACGGGGACAACTCCGCCGCGGGAATCCGCCTAAAAGCGGACTGATTTTTTTGAAGGTGTTTTTATGGAATTTATTTTATCTGCCGTGGTAACCTTAATTTTGATTATGGACCCTTTCGGCAATATCCCGCTGTTTATAACTTCTCTTAAAAAAGTTTCCCCCGACAGGCGTCGTTTTGTTCTTATGAGGGAACTGGCAATAGCCACCGCCATTATGGTAACCTTCCTTTTTGCGGGCGGCAAAGCTTTGGATTTGCTTGGGATAAAGCAATATTCTATGGGTATTTCCGGCGGTATAATACTTTTTATTATGTCTTTGAAGTTAGTTTTTAACTCTTTGGAAGACGAATCAACAAAAAACAATCCAAAAGAAGAAGAGCCTTTTATCGTACCGCTTGCCATACCGCTTATCGCGGGGCCTGCGACGCTCAGTATGCTTTTGATTTTTTCGGCCACTCCGGGCGGAAATATCTGGCAGATTTTAATAGCACTTTTGATAGCGTCAATAATCAACTCTGCCATACTTTTGTTGTCTTTCCCTATAAGCAATATGCTTGGCAAACGCGGGCTTATCGCAGTGGAAAGGCTCACCGGTATGTTGTTGGTTCTGATGTCCGTCAATATGGTTATGAACGGCATAGCGGAGTTTTTAAAATCATATAATTTATAATGAAAACCGAATTTGTTTTAAGGCGCAAAATAGCCTTCTTTAATATTTTCAAATGGTTTTTGGCCTCGGTTTTCATAGGCGCGGTCGTCGGCGTTTTTAACGCGATGTTTTTAAAACTTCTTTCAGCCGCAGTGGATTACACCACTTCGTACAAATATTATTTCTTCGCTTTACCGATAGCTTTGTTCGCAGTCAATCATTTGGCGCGCAAAGTTTATCCGCACGATAAAGATTTTACCACCAATGACGCTATCGCCGCCATTAACGAAAAGCGGCCGATGTCCCTTATCTCGGCGGCGAAGGCGTTTTTCCTTCCGATAATTACAATCGCGGCCGGCGGTTCAGCCGGCAAAGAATCCCCCTGCGCAGACGTCGGTGCGGGCGTGGCTTCGTTTTGCTCGGGTTTATTCTCTTTCAACAAACAGGAAAGACGCAAGCTTATGATTTGCGGCGTAAGCGCGGGCTTTGCGGGCGTTTTCGGCGTGCCGATATCGGGCGCGCTCTTCGGTATGGAAGTTTTAAGCGTGGGAACGGTTTTCTACGAGGTTATGTTCCCGGCTTTTATTTCCGGCATAACGGCATTCCAGGTAACACATCTCTTCGGCGTGGAATATATATATCATCCGATGAATTTACAGACTTTGAATATAGACAGTTCCCTGCTGCACGTTTTTCTCTCGGGAATGTTCTTCGGCATTGTCGGATTGGTGCTTATCGAAGCTTTAAAAGTTACGCAAATAATTTTCCGTTTTTTGGCGGTAAGGTTTTCAAATTTTTGGAGATGTTTTACAGCGGCCGCGCTTTTAATACTTTTGGCGCTGCTGACTTCCCCCGCTTATTTGGGCCTCAGTATGGAAAGGGTTGAGGCTATTTTGGCCGGAGAGCAAGCTTTGACTTTCGGCTTTCTTTATAAAATATTCGCCACTTCTTTGACTTTCGCCGGGGGCGGCGTAGGCGGAATGATTACGCCGGTGCTTTTTATAGGCGCTAACGCCGGTTACTTTTTTGCACATATACTTGGCCTTAATACTATAACTTTTGCGGCTTTGGGTATGGTGAGCGTACTAGCCGGCGTGGCAAACACTCCGCTTGCCGCAAGCGTAATGGCGATAGAACTTTTCGGCGCGACGATAGCGCCTTACGCGGCGGTTTCCTGCATAGTAAGTTTTTTGGTTACGGGGAGGAGAAGCATTTTCTCCAAACAGCATTTTACTTTTGATAAGAACCTCGCTGAAGACGATGAACCTTCCTGCAAAACTCAAAGCGTGGCCCAGCTTGAAACTACACTTAAGAAAAAGAATTTTATTCTTTCCAGCGTAAGGCATTTGGTGCCCGACATAAAGAACTTTGAAATACCACTCCCGGAAAGTAAGAAAAAACGGAAAAAGAATAAGCGCGGCGCGCGGGAAAAGCAGGAACAGACAGCCTCAAGTCAGCAAAGCCCAGAAGTACAAAATCAAGGAAACGAAACAAAAAAGAAAAACCGTTTTTCCTTCCTCAGTCATTTAATGCTGAACCCGGGCGGGACTGAAGAAGACAAAACAAAAAATGAGTAATTTTAAAGAGTTGGATGAATTTAAAAAACTTGGAGAGGTTAAGGAACTTTCCGCGCTTTGGTTTTCCCTGCCGCAGCCGATAAGATTTATAATCGCGGGCGGATATAACACCGCCGTAGGTTATATTTTATTTATTGCGGCGGTATATGTCTTCGGCAGAAGTCAAACGGGCGTTCAAGCGGCTTTGCTGAGTTCTTATATTTTATCTTCCTTTAACTCTTATTTAGTGCAAAAATTTTTGGTTTTCAGGACAAAAGGCAATTACATAAAAGAATATTTTAAAGCTTTAAGCGTATGGGCGGCGGGATACGTTATCAATGCGGTTTTGCTTTATCTGTTTACAAAAAAGCTGAATATCCACCCCTACGCCGCGCAGGCTTTAAGCGTTTGCTTGGTTACATTTTTTACTTATGTGCTTTTTAAGCATTATTCCTTCAGGAGGTCTGCCGAATGAAAGACTTGACTGTTTTAGTTCCACTTTTAAACGAAGAAGAAGCGATAGAGATATTCCTTCAGGCAACGCGCCCGGTGCTTGACGGGCTTGATTTAAGCTACAAATATCTTTTTGTGGACGACGGCTCAACCGATAAAACTTTGGACATTATAAAATCTCACGCCGCCAAAGACGGGAATATCGATTATATAAGTCTTTCAAGGAATTTCGGCAAGGAAGCGGCTTTGCTCTGCGGCATAAAAAAAGCCGGCAGCAAGGCTATCATTCCTATGGATATAGATTTGCAGGATCCGCCGGATTTAATCCCCGCCTTTGTGGAAAAATGGAAAGAAGGCTACAATATGGTTTTGGGCGTAAGGAAAAACCGCGACAGCGACTCTTTCCTGAAAAAGTTTCTTTCCACTTGGTTTTACAAAGTGCACAACTTATTTGCCAGAAGGCCAATCCCGGAAAACACCGGGGATTTCCGCCTTTTGGACTCAAACGTCGCCGAAGCGATAAAGCAAATAAACGAAAGCACTTTATTTATGAAAGGGCTTTTTAACTGGACGGGGTTTAAGACGGCTTCCGTCGAATATGTCCGCCCGGAAAGAAGCGCGGGGCAAACAAAATGGTCTTACTGGAAATTATGGAACTTCGCCTTAGACGGTATTTTTAACGCCAGCACCATACCTTTAAGGCTGTGGACTTATTTTGGAGCGAGCGCGGCTTTGCTTTCTTTTTTATATGCGTCATTTATCGTGCTTAAAGTAATTATCTTCGGCAAGGACGTGCCGGGTTACGCATCTTTGGCGGTGCTGATTTTATTTTTCGGCGGGGTTCAGCTGATGTCCATAGGTATTTTGGGCGAATATATCGGCAGGATATTTGCCGAAGTTAAACACCGCCCCGCTTATATTATCAAAGAGGAAAAATTTAATGCTTAAATATTTAAAAAATACGCCTCAAAAAGTTCTGTTTGCCTGGGGATTGCTTTTTATTGTTTATATATTTTTTATATTCGCGTGCTCATATTTATACCCTTACGGCGCGGACGAATATATTTTAAAACAAGATAATATTATCGACGCTTTGCGTTATTACGGGCTTTCTTATATGATGGAAAACGCCCGCATAGGCCTTATCGCCAACAATATAATACTCTACCTTGGCAAATGGAGTTTTTTACTGCTTAATCCGATAATGCAAACCATTTGGGTTCTTTCTTTTTTCTTTTTGATTTACCTGCGCAAGCCCGATTTTAAAACTTTAAAAGATTTCCCCGCCGTTTTGCTTATTGCCGTACTTTCCGTATTTGCCGTCGCACAGCCGGATAATACCCTTTTTTGGATAGGCGGGGCCTGCAATTACAGTTGGAGTTTTCTGCCTTTCCTTTGGATTATGTCTTGGCTGCGCTTGGAATACAAAAGTAAAGGTGCGCTTGATTTAAGCAGAAAATCCGTACTGTTGCTTTTTATCGCCGCTTTCGCGCTGGGTATGGGCAGCGAAAACGCCAGCCCGCTCAGTATCGGCCTTATAGTTTGCTTTGCCGCCGCCGCTCCTTTTTTAAAAATTAAACTTAGAGCGCATTTTTATATTATCGTTTTCGGCCTGATTTTGGGCCTTGCGGCTTTATTCGGCGCCCCCGCGATGTGGAACCGCCTTAACAGCGACATTTTTGATTATTTTACGAATTCAACTTTGCGGGAAAAACTGCTCTGGCATATATCACATATACATTTCTATATTAAAGCCGTATTTATGATACCCGCGCTTTTGTTCTTGCCTTTGCTTGTCTGCGCTTTGGATAAGGATAAACCGCTTGTTTTTAAGAATGAAAATTATATGCTCAGCCTTATCTTTTTCCTTTCTTCCTGGCTGCTTGCTTTTGTGCTTTTCGCCGTGCCTTTTATAACGGGGAGATGTTTTTATACGGCTTCGGCGTCGGCTTTGATTTCATTTATGTTTATGCTTGAATACTTGCGTGAAACATATAAATTCAAAATCGTGAAATACGCTTCTATGTTGGCTTTAGCCGCGGCTTTGGCATTTACGCCTGGCTTCATTTACCCTTATATTCATTTACACCGGCAGGATACGCAAAGGTTAGCGGCTATTGAAAAGGCTCAAAGTCAAAATAAAAAAAGAATTTTTATAATGCCTTACAAATATTTAAAAGGCCCAAACAACAATCTGACCATAATGTTCTATGATCCGGTTTTCGGCTTTTTGGGGTATTCCGCATATATCGGTATGGCGATACAAACCGACGAGAGCCAAGATATTTCCGCCGTTTATATGTTTTCAAACCCGAATATAATATGACGTACTTTTTGACGCCAATGCGGATAAGCTATTGGGCGTTCAGATAGAAATTACAAACCTCAAAAACAAGCTGTATAATATTATATAGTGCTTTTGTCGTTTTTAAACTATAAGTCAAACCAAAAAATCCCCCTTCAAAAAAAGAAGAGGGATTTTTAAATCACGTTGGGCGCGTTTATTTCAAATACTCGTTTTCAAGTTTATTGTATTTTTCAACAACGGCCCTTATAAACTTGCGCTTATTGTTATAAGGCCCGGGGAAGAAGCTTCCCTTAAAGCCTGCTATAACTATATTCCTGAACTCGCGTTTGGTCAGGTTTATATTATTGCAAAGCAGCTCCAGTTCTTTGGTAACTGAAGTATTGGACACCAATCTGTTATCCGTGCAAATGCTTACCGAAAGCCCGTTCTTAATCATATTTTTTACGGGGTGATTGGAAACTTCCTTAATAAAAGGCAAAGTTTGCAAATTGCTGGTAATGCAGACTTCCACACCGATACGCTCGTTGGCGATATAGGCCGCCAAATCCTCAACGTATTGTTTTTTATTCTTTACGTTTTTATCCTGTATGGCCTTATAATCAAACATCAAAGTGCCGTGGCCTATGCGGTTTGCGTGGCATTCCGTAATCGCCTGGAAAATACTTTCCGGCCCGTAAGCCTCGCCTGCGTGTACGGTTTTGCGGATAAAAGCCTCGTGTACGTGCTGATAAGCGCGCCAGTGATGTTCCGCGGGGAAACCCGCCTCCTGCCCGGCCAAATCAAAGCCGACTATCGGCAGGCCTTCTTTTTTAAGAAGAACGGCTATACGGGCAAGTTCAAGGCTGGCTATGGCGAAAACTTCGTCATCTTTTGCGTGCGTCAAAACCTGAAACATATAACCGTAATAAGGGGACATATCCTTATTAAAGCTCCTCATCGCGCAAACGATTATGCCGAAGTGAAACTCCACATCCTCCCCGGATTTTACGGCGGCGGAATTATTGTGTTCCTTTGCGGCGCGATCCAAGCCTTTTACGGCGGCGCGGACTGCGTCTTCCGGCCTTAAGTTTTTGGAACAATGCTGCTGAGGCGCAAAGCGGACTTCTATGTATCTTACGCCTTCGGCGATATTATCCTGCGCCAACTCATAAGCTATGCGCTCAATATTTTCGGCGTTTTGCATTACGGCTACGGTGTAAGAAAACCCTTTAAGATATTCGCCCAAGTTTTTATATTTTTCCTTAAAAACCGCTTTTTTCATTCCGTCTTCCGTATAAGCGGGAAGGGTTACTTTCTCTTTTTGGGCAAGTTCAATAAGCGTTTTAAGCCTTAAAGAACCGTCCAAATGCAAATGCAAGTCCGACTTGGGAATCTTAAGCAAAAATTCTTTGGGGAAATACGTCATTATTTCCACCTCCACTCCTGTCCTTTGGGCGTATCTTTAACGATTATACCCAAAGCCGAAAGTTTATCTCTTAGTTCGTCCGACGTTTTAAAATCTTTTTTTGCTCTCGCTTCTTTGCGTGCGGCCAAAAATTCTTCAGCTTCTTTCGGAAGCGGCTTTTGAACTTCCTCTTCCAATAAAGAAAGCCCCAAAAAGCCGTCGGCGTATTTAAGGAAGTCAAGTTTATCCGCGGCGGCGGCGCGGCTCTTTATAAAATCCCACAAAACCGCCAAAGCCTTGGAAGTGTTCAAATCGTCGTCCATAGCGTCTTTAAAAGCCGTTTTTGCGGCATTAAGCGCAGCTTCCTCTTTTATTTTTCCGTCGGTTTCGGCTTTAAGAGCGGCGATTCTTTCCATAAGGCCCAAGCGGGTATTGCGCGCAAAAGTCAAAGCCTCGTAGGAAAATTCAAGCTGCGTTCTGTAATGCGCGCCCAAACAGAGATATCTGTAATCAAGCGGGCTGTATCCCTTTTCTTTAAGCGTCTGAACGGTAACAAAACCGCCGGAAGATTTTGACATTTTCCCGCTGGTCATTATCAAAAATTCCCCGTGCACCCAATAGCGCACATATTTTTTGCCGGTTGCGCCTTCGGCCTGGGCTATTTCATTGGTATGGTGTATCGCAACGTGGTCAATGCCGCCGCAATGGATATCAAGCGTATCACCCAAATATTTCATAGCCATAGCGGAACATTCTATATGCCACCCCGGGAAGCCTACCCCCCAAGGGCTGTTCCATTGCATTTGGCGTTGTTTGTCTTTAGGGGAAAACTTCCAGAGTGCGAAATCGCTTGCGTTGCGTTTTTCGTCGTTAAAATCTACGCGCGCGCCGGTTTTAAGCCCGTCTATATGCGCGCGGCCCACCAAATTGTGATAAGCCGGGAATTTTGAAGTATCATAATAAATACCGTCGGAAGTTTTATAAGTGTAGCCCTTTTCTTCAAGTTTTTTTACAAGGGCAATCATCTCTTTAATATGCTCGGTGGCGCGGGCCGTAACCGTTGGGCGTTTGCAATTTAAGGAATCAAAATCCTCAAAAAATTTGCCTTCGTAAAATTTGGCTATGTCCCACGCGCTTTTGCCCTCGCGCGCCGCGCCGAGCTCCATTTTGTCTTCCCCGCTGTCCGCGTCGGAAGTCAAATGTCCGACGTCCGTTACGTTCATAACGTGCTTGACGGGCATATCCGCAGATAATGTTCTTACAAGCAAATCCTCAAAAATATATGTGCGCAAATTGCCGATATGCGCGTAATTGTATACGGTCGGCCCGCAGCAGTACATCGTGGCCGCATCCTTGTTTAAAGACGTAAAAACGTCTTTGTTTTTTGTAAGGGTATTATAAATTTTTAGCATTTTCTTTTTCCTTGGCGTACTCTACCGGTATTTGGCTGAAGAAGTAATCGCAAACAGCTTTGCCTTTTGCGGTTGCGAAGCTCTCGCTTAAAATACATTGTACGTCCATAACGGAAAGCGGATTAACCGTCCCGGCCGGGCTCATAGCGTAAGTAAAACCGTCCGCTCTGTAATGGGAAAACGCCGTTCCGTAAGCGGAATCCAAAGCCGTTTGGAACATTTCCATTTCCTTATAGCCTGCGTCTTTGCCCAAAGAAATTTTCTTTGAAGCCATAACCACCACCGCTTCCCCGTAGGAACTGTTTACGCTTTCTATAACGTCTTCTTCGGTTACCTCCAACGGTGTGGCGTAAGGATCTTCTATATCCTCTTCGCTTACATTATCTTCAAGATATTCAATTTGAGTTTGGTTTTGCTGCTCTCTGCGTTGTTTTTCGTACTCTTCATAGCTTATACCGTTATATTTTTTATAATTTTTTTGGTTATAGTTGGTACAAGCTCCCAAAAGCACCGTCGCGCAAAGTAAAGACAAGATCGTTTTAATCATTTGTTTTGGCTCCTTAAGTTTACTGTTACCGCGGCATAGCAGGCGATAGCCTCGCCGCGGCCTATTTCGCCCAAGCCTTCGTGGCTTTTGGCTTTAAAGCTGATATTTTCCAAACCTATTGCAAAAATCTCTTTAAGGGATTTGCGAATATCCTCGTAATGAGGACGCATTTTAGGTTCTTCGGCCACAACGGTGGCGTCAATATGGGTTATTTCCGCGCCCTTTTCTTTAAGCACCTGCAAAACCCTCTTTGCTATTACGACGCTTGATATCCCCGCGATGGAAACATCCGTCGGCGGATAAAATACGCCTATCTCCCCCGCCGCGATTGCGCCCAAAGCCGCGTCGCATACAGCGTGCAAAACGACGTCCCCGTCGCTATGGCCCAAAAGGCCCTTATTGTGTTTTATTTCAATGCCGCCCATTATCAATTTGCGGCCCTCGGCCAAACGGTGTATATCAAAACCGAAGCCGAATTTTATTTGTGTTTGCATAATAAAGCCTCTGCGATAATTAAATCTTCCGGGGTGGTTATTTTGATATTTTCATAGCCGGAAGGCACAACGCGCACTTTTACGCCCAACTTTTCAACCAGTTGGGATTCGTCGGTGGCGTCTTTTAAAAAACCGTATTTTTCCAAGGCAAGGCGGAGCGTCGCGCCGTCATAGCATTGCGGGGTCTGCGCCGCCCATAAAACGCTTCTCTCAAGCGTCTGTTCTATAAAGCCGTCCTTTACTTGTTTTATCGTGTCTTTGACGGGCACGCAAAGTACCGCCGCCCTATATTCTTTTGCGGCGGCAAGGCAGGCTTTAATATGTTCGGGGTTAACCAGAGGGCGCGCACCGTCGTGAACGGCTATTAAATCGGCTTCGCCCAAAGCCTTAATCCCGTTTTGAAGGGAAAGTATCCTGCTTTCCCCCGGCAATGCGTGTATAAGGCCGGGGAAAAGCGAAGACACTTCTTTAAAATTTTCTTCCGTGGTAACGACGGCTATTTTATTTACGGAAGGCACGGCGCAAAAAGCCGCTATGCTGCGAACCAAAACCGCTTTGCCCGCAATAGGAAGCATCTGCTTGGGGCGGCCCATTCTGCTGCCTTGGCCGCCGGCTAAGATAATCGCGCCGGTAATATCCATTTCAGTCCTGTTTGATTTTGGCGAAAATCATTCTTCCGGCAGAAGTCTGCAAAATGGAATAGACGGCTACTTCCGCCCTTTTGCCTATCCATTTTCTGCCGTCTTCCACAACGACCATTGTTCCGTCGTCAAGGTAAGCTATGCCCTGTTCCTTTTCTTTGCCTTCCTTCATTACGAAGAGGGACATATTTTCCCCAGGCAAAACAACCGGTTTAAGAGCGGTGGTCAAATCGCAAATATTAAGCACGGGGATATTATCTATCGCGGCTTCTTTATTGACGTTAAAATCTATCGTAACGATTTCGCCTTTAAAATATCCCGCCAAAGAAACAAGTTTCTCCGGGGTGGTTTCGCCCTCTGGGGCTTTTGAAGTAATTTTTACGGGTACTGATTTTAATTCTTTTAAACGGGTTACGATATCAAGCCCGCGTCTGCCTTTGGCTTTCTGCAAAGGATCTTTTGAGGCAGCTACGGAATTTAATTTTTCCAGTATGAACTGCGGAATAACTATCGTCCCGCCTAAAAAACCCGTTTCGCAAAGGTCAACTATTCTCCCGTCGATAAGCGCGCTCATATCGGCTATTTTGATATGGCGGCCTTTTTTTGCGAGGCCCTCAAGTTCCGTAGCGCGGATTATGCTTAAAAAGCCGCCCATTACCGTCAACACCGCGGCAAAAATTATATGATATTGCTTCCAATATTCAATAATATCGGGCACGGTCATATGCGCTACGGTATAATCCATAAGGATATACAGCATATAGCCGACCAACGCGCCGAAAATGCCTATCATCGCGCTTAAGAACCTTATACTGCTTAAAAAATACTCCGCCATTACGAGTATAACGCCGCAAAGAAAGCCCATAAAAACGCTGTGGGCGTCCTGCGCGATAAAAGCGTACATCAAGAAAGGGCAGCCTATCAAGGCCGAAACCCTAAATATCCACAACGGCATAAAATAATCTCCTCGGAGAGTTAAGATCCCCTTTACGCCCCCTCTCCCGCAAGGCATAAGGGTATACAATTATATTCTACTATTTTTTATAAGGAAATTACGTCTAAAAACAGAGGAAGCTAAAAACGCTTCCACATAAAACTTGAGGTAAAATTTTTCAAGCGGCCAAAATCAACGTAATGTATTAAAAATCCCCCCATTTTTTAGACGGAGAGATATAAAAAAGGGGAACCCGTAAAGGCTCCCCTTAGGAGGGTACTATATGTATAGTACCAAAGCTTTTTGATTAGCTGGCTTTTTGTAAACCCAAGGAAGCGCAAATACCAGCTCTATCCGTTGATTCTGCACAAACTACTTTACCTGTATAATAGTCTCTAGTAAGAGTATACCCGGTGCCATTGCTGCCTTTTCTCGTAGCTGTTACGACATTACCGCTGCCCCCATCTCCACCAACATCAAGTGTTATCGTAAAGTTGTTGGTTGTAATTGTGGATGAAGTTGCGCGAGTTCCGTCAAGGTTTGAAAACTCAATATCCAATGCCGATAAATTAGCAGGATATTTATTGTCTGAACTGACAAGTCTGCCCCTTTCCATAGCGGCGGCAATTGAACCCATAATGGATAAGGCTTCAGTCGCTCTGGATTTTTCTACCGCTTTGAAATACTGCGGCAATGCCACAGCTGCCAAGATGCCGATAATCAATACTACTACCAGCAATTCTATAAGGGTAAAACCCTTCTTATTTACGTTTTTCATAAACTTCCTCCTTTTTCGCCCTTGCTGGGCGTAAGTTAAAATTATCAAAAAAAAAAACAATGTCAACTGTTTTATTTTTCGCCTTACATAAAGCGCATTAATTAATAGGAATTTCTCTTTATAGATATACACTTACGCGCCTTGTGCGCATCCTGCTTTTTACATCGCTTAAAAAGCAGGCAAAAAGCTAGGCT
>JAQXJI010000031.1 GCA_029008615.1 Elusimicrobiota bacterium
GTTGTGAGCAAAAAAATAAAACAGGCCTTGTAAATCGCGGAACTCAAAACGGCTTTATAATGGTTGCAGGCCCCGTATATTGTTATTGCAACTAAAAGTTTTTAAGGCTGAAAAGCCTCTCAACTAACCGCCCCGGTTTGCTTAAGGCAAGCCGGGGTTGCTGTTTAAAAATATTTTGCCGTTTTTACTTTTTTGATGATAATAAACATCACTGCGGGATATAAAGTCAGCAATATTATTCTTAATATAAGGGCGTTTAAGTCGTTGATTTGCGTCGCAAACATATTAGCCAAAAGCATAAGCAAAACCGCCGCGGCCATAAGCGAAAGTTTGCGGTATTGGTAAGTTATGGGATAATTCCTTTGAAGAAAAATAAATAAGCATAAAGCCATTACGGCGTAACTTGCAAATATTGCCCAACCTGCGCCGACTATGCCGATATGCGGTACCAAAATAATATTCGTTACTATGCTTGCCGCCGCGCCGATAAGGGTTATATACATTAAAGAGCGGGTTTTCTTGGTGAGTACCGGCGCAACCATAAAATTAATATAAAAACCGTAAAACAAATAGCCCGCCAACACTAAAGGAATTATGTTCATCCCGGACCAATAATTTGAATGTATTAAGTTAAAACCGAGAAATTTTGTTTTTATTATCGTTGGTATCAGGAAAGCAAGCCCTAAAAACAGCCAACTTGCCGCCGCCGCGAAATAAGTGAAAATCTCCGCAAACAGTGTTTTACAATCAGGCTTGGAAGAGGCTTGTATAAAAAAAGGCCGCCAGGCTTGGTCAAACATAGAAACGGCCAACATCATAAAAACGCCTATTTTAAAATTGGCTTGATATATGCCGACTTCGCTTAAGCCCGCCAAGTGGGAAAGCAAAGGCTTATCTATCACGTTTACCATTATGCTTGCCGCGCCGGCGGGGATAAAAGGCCAGGAAAATGCGAACATAGCTTTAAAGAGTTTTGTGTCAAAGCGGAAGGTAAAATCCTCTTTTATTATCGGCAGCAGGAGTATTAAAGAAGTCAAAGAGGCCAAAACGCCGGCCATAAAAATGCCGTCTACGCCTGCGCCGAAATAAGCCAAAGCCAAAAGGTTTCCGGCTACATTGACCAATATGGATGCCGTCCTTATCCCTACAAAACGCCAAGCGCGGTGTTCAAAGCGAAGTTTTGCAAAGGGTATTATATTAAGCGCGTCCAAAGCCAAAATAAAACAGCAGTATTTTATAAGGTAAGCATTTTTTGCGCCTATGCCCAAAGCCAAAGCTATGTACGGGCTTGCCGAATAGATAAGCGCGGATAAAGCGGCGGAACTTAATAATACGGCCGTAAACGGAGTGGAAAATACTGTTTTGTCTTTATGTTCCTGCGCGAAACGCAAATAAGCTTGGTCCATACCGTATTGGTAGATTATGTTGAACAAAGCCATAAAAGCAAAAACAGTCGCTATTATGCCGTAATCGGCGGAAGCCAAATAATAAGTATAAACCGGGACTAAAAAAAAGTTAAAAAGCCGGGCTACTATGGTTGATGTGCCATAGACTAAAGTTTCTTTGCCCAGCCTTTTAACTTTATTAATCATTTTTATATTTTAACGAGTAAGTCCTGCAATATTTTTGCGAATTTTCCTTCTATTTTTTTTGTTTCTTCAAGCGTTTCTTTGTGGCTTAAAGGCGTTTTGGAAATACCGCTTGCCAAGTTTGTAACCCAGCTGAGCCCGCAGATTTTAAGGCCGAGCTGCCTGGCCGTAATAACTTCCGGCACGGTGGACATACCTACTACGTCCGCGCCCAGTTTTTTAAAGGCTTGTATTTCCGCCGGGGTTTCAAAATTAGGGCCGGTTACCGCCAAATATACGCCCGGCAAAGCGTTGATTTTGTGCTTTTTGGCTATTGCGAGGGTTTTCTTTGCGATTTCTTTGTCGTAGGTATCCGTCATATCGCAGAACATCGGGCCGAAAGCCGGGTCGTAATTGCCGATTAAGGGATTATTTGCCATTAAATTAATATGGTCTTTAAGTACGCAAAGACTGCCCGGTTTGAGTTTGGCGTTGATTGAGCCGACCGCCGCCGAAACAAGTAAATTCTTTACGCCGAGCATCCATAAAGTGCGTATGGCTATGGCGATGTCTTTCATCGGGTGGCCTTCATAATAATGAAAGCGCCCCTGCATTACGGCTATTTTTTTGCCTTTGTATTCACCGAAAATCAAATTGCCGCTGTGCCCGGCGACGGTGCTCCTCAAAAAGCCGGGGATTTCGGCATAAGGTATTACTATTTTTTTATCCAGAGCCGGTACGGAATTGGCAAGGCCGCTGCCGGTTATCAAAGCCGTTTCCGGTTTGAAGTTTTTAGTTTTCTTATTAATGTATGCCGCCGCTTTCTTTACTGTTTGAAGCTGTGTCATAGCTTTCTCCTTATATAAATAATCCGCTTGGCACAAAAGCGTTTTGTATGTGCTCAAGTTTGTCTTCCGTTATGGCTATTATATCAAACATCAGCGCGGTGTACTCTGCTTTTGATTGCTTAAGGAAGCTTGCGGCCGCTTTGGCGACTTTTTGTTGTTTTGCCTTTGTAACGGCGAATAATGCCCCGCCGAAAGCCTCGCTTGAGCGTTGTTTTACTTCTACAAAAACTATTGCTCCGTCTTTTTGTGCGATGATATCCACTTCCCCAAGCGGGCAAAGATAATTGCGTTTTAAAATTTTATAGCCTTTGCTTTTAAGGTATTTGGCGGCGCGCTCTTCGGCTTTGTCGCCTTGACGCCGAAGAAGGCTAAACATTCTCTTTCCCCGTTGGGAAAAGCCCGTTATACATAGAAAGAAGCGGCTCAAAAGTCATTCTGTGTTGGGGGCAGGGGCCGTATTCCTTTATGGAAGCGATATGGCTTTTTGTGCCGTAACCTTTATGGCCCGCAAAATCATAGAGGGGGTATTTTCCGTCTATGATTTCCATAAATTTATCCCTGCTGACTTTGGCTATTATGCTGGCCGCAGCCACGCATAAAGATTGTGCGTCGCCGTCTATAACCGCTTTTTGCGGATGATGAATAAAAGGAATCAGCCTGTTGCCGTCCACCAAAATAAGTGCGTTTTTTCCGTCAAAAGCCGCCAAAGCTCGCCGCATTGCGATAAATGTGGCTTGCAAAATGTTATGTTTGTCTATTTCTTTGGCGGAAGCGTACCCGGTACGCCAAATAACGGGCAGAGTTATAAGTTCTTTAAAGATTTTTTCGCGTTTGGCGGGGGTAAGTTTTTTGCTGTCGTTTATCTTTTCCATTAACGGGTGTGAATACAGTTCTTGTGGGATATAACAAGCCGCAGCAGTTACCGGCCCGGCCAACGGGCCTCGTCCGGCTTCGTCCACTCCGATTATTTGCGCAAAAGGATTATCTTCGGAAATTTTCAGGTCAAATTCAGTAAGCGTCATAAAATAATTTTACTAAATAATTTGCGAGCTCGCCGTTTTGGAAAGCGGTGTTTTAAATTGTAAAAGCAAAATAAAAGATAATCCTCAAAAAAACTAATAATCCATTTTATTTATAGTATAATTAAAATATATTAGATTATGGGTCTTGTTGCAATATCTTTAAGCCGTGAGGGAGCTATGCCTAAAAAGAAAGAAAAATCACCCAAGATGAAAGAAGACAATTTAACACCCGCTTTTAAAGCACTGCTCGGCCGCCTTGACGACGAAGAATGGCAGATTGTTACTTTTGAAGTGGAAGAAGAGGAAAAGTAGTTTGCGATATCGGCGGAAAGGCGCGCTTTAGTTCGGTTCTGTGCGCGTATGGCGGCTTTTGATGGCCCGTGCTAAGGGAAAATCGGGGCTGTGCAAAAGCCGACCGATTAAAATTAAATTTAAACCGCATTGTATAATTATAAAACATCTTGTCGGTGATGCGGATACGCTTATAAAGCTTGTTTCCGTAAGAAAAACAGAGCTTTTAGATACCATAAAAAACAGAAAAAGAATTTTAATATTTGGTTTTGCGCCGCGTATTTGCTATAATTTATAAGCAAGGTTGAGTGTTGCTTTGTTTGCAGTACAGATTTTGGAGAGGTGTCCGAGCGGTTGAAGGAGCAGTCCTGGAAAGACTGTATACCCCAAAAGGGTATCGAGGGTTCGAATCCCTCCCTCTCCGTATAAATTTAAATACCCCCGTTTTTTATCGGGGGTATTTATTATTATGCTAAGAGTATTTATTTCGAGGTTGGATTTCCATGTCCTATACCGCCACCTTCCCATTTTCCTGTAACTTCAAATACTTCATAGAAGATAAGCCATAACAAAATCCATGGGACTATCATTGTTAGCGGCTTGTTAGGCCGCCATATTTTATCTTCATTATCATCTCCCAGGTAGAAGAGGCAAAGTCCTCCTGTATCGGAATATATGTGTGGAATTTTTCCATACTTATGAGTTAGTTCGGGAGATATAATTTGCACTTTTGGGATTGCCTCTCCTTCTGCATAGGAGAGGTTCACAGTATATTCGCGAGATAAAACATCAGGCCTGACTTTTCCTTTCCAAATGGCACTCTTTCCTCTGAAATAAGTACACTTGAAAAAGGGAAACTCTTTGCTCATCAATAGGATTTGCGCTCCAATTTTTATGATACCTCTTGAACTTTTAAAACTAGGATTAATCGCCATAGAATGAGTTGCTAGAATTTACTTTTGAGACAAAAGCACCCAAGGCAGATAGGGTACCAGTAGTTTTGTTTATTGTTATATTACTAGCTTCTTTTTGTTTTGAAACAAGATGTCCATATTTTGATATCGAATCTTTGACAACTCTTCTACCGGTAACATTCTCGTCAAATACATTTTCAAGAATGCTATTTATTTCAATCATAGATTGAGAGTGTTCTAACTTTTCAAGATTAGACACAAGTTCTTTGCTCTTGTCTATAAAAGTTTTGAAATTGCTAATATTACACATTGGTTTTGCTAAAAGTTCTGTAGGAAGAGAAGGATTCCTTATATTTATCATATCGTCATAGGACATATCGGACATCTTCTTAGTTATATTTTTTAAAGCTGAAAATAGATTTTGTTCCCCATTATAATTTTTACCTGATATCGTTGATATAAGTATTGAAGATGGGGGGGCAATTTTTTTGTTCGTGAAGTTAACATCTCTCCAGCGTTTTAGAAGTTGAACAACATTCTGAAGAGGCTTCATAAATGCTAGTGGCTTAAATTCTGGAAAAGCATCATAAACAGTTGCTGTTTTATTACTGAAGAATTGAAATTTTTTCATTTTTTCCTCAAACCATATTTTGAAACCTTGTGGATTTGTACTTTTCCATGAGTATGTACCTGTATTTTTATCGTAATTTGGTATTTTTATAATTTTTCCAGTATATGGTATTGCGGGGACTATATCCACATGGAACTCTCCTGGGAATTCTAATCCAATGTTCCTCTTATGTTCACCCTCTTTTAACACTTTGGCATAAACGGGGTTTTCGGCAATTCTTTTTCGCACGAGTGACAATAGCCTATCAGGGGTATAGTTAGTATTTCGGACTAGACACACCATATCTAAGTCATATTCTTCCTTTGTAAGAGGACGTACTGTTGTTTGTGTTGCCATAGATCCCTGCACAAATATATATGCTTCTTTTAGATCATATTTTTCACTGCCCGAAATCCACTTACAAATGTCTTCATGCATTTTTTTGGCTTTTTTTTCTTGAGTTGCAGATAACTGTAATTCATTACAAACCAACATCAAAATAGTATCTAAAGCTTCTCTTTTCTGTTCTATCATAAACGGCTCCTTAGTTAAAAAATTTTACTAATACGTCTGTTATATTTTTTTGTGTCATTTCTTTTGCTTTCCCGACTAAATCTTTTATGCAAGATATATCATCTAATGGCATGTCGCAGGTAAAGCCACAGTCAACTCGTTTATAAATATCTTCGGGGCCGAGTAGCATCTGCAATTGATTGCTGATAGCCTGTGACTGGATGTCTATGATATATGGAATTACAAATGTAGGGTCTATTGGCCCTCTTTTGCTCAAATTTTTATGGGCTATATGCTCTTGATACTGGGAACCTGTTCCCAATGAAAGTATTTTTATATTTGCCTGCCCCTGGCATATGCGTTTTGCTTCAATATAACCGCATAAAGAAGGGTTATTTGCCCAAAGTCCTCCATCCCAAAAGAACTGGCAACCTATCTCCTTTGGTTTAAAGTAATAAGGAGCAGCAGAACTAGCCATTGCAATGTCTCTAAGCAGGAAATCTTTATCTAACTGAAAATATTCGGGGGTGGGATTAGCTACTGTATAAGGGCTTTTAAATGTTTTTGGAGACTTGTGAGATAAATTGCTACTTGGTATTAATACCTTAGTTTTTAGGTCTAAGATTTTTTTATCTTTGAAAATAGTTTCTAGTTCTTCCATTAATGGAACATAATTATACATTGCCGAGTATTTGATTATATTTATAATATAAGTATGTTGGATAATAAGCAGCTAAATTCTTTTCTTCAGGCGGCGGAGTTGGGCAGCTTTTCAAAAGCGGCCCAAAAAGCTTTTGTTTCCGTAACCGCGCTGATACAGCAAATCAATTTATTGGAAGCCCGTTTGAAGGTGAAGCTTTTTATCCGCAGTCATCGCGGCCTTACGCTTACACCTTCGGGGAAAATATTTTATAAAGACGCCAAATATATGCTTGATTATTGGCGGGAGTCCGTATCCCGCGCGCGCCTGGCGGCAGCTTCGGAGGGGCCTGCACCGGTCCGCATCGGCACTTCCATAATTACGCCCAGCCGTTTCCTGCTTGATTTGTGGCCTCATATCCAAAAGGAAAACCCGGCTTTAAAAATACAGCTTGTTTCGTTTGAAAATACGCCGGAAAACGCCCGCGGTATTTTAAGCAGACTTGGGGAGAATATTGACGTAGTCGCTGGCTTAATCGATGAAGGTTTTTCTTCCGCCTACGGATGTAAAATGCTAGAGTTGTTTCAAGCCCCGGTCTGCTGCGCTTTATCAAGGCATCATCCGCTTGCTTCCAAGAAAATTTTGACTATGAAAGATTTGGCCGGGCAAAAACTGCTGCTTTTAAAGCGCAACGGTTTTAGGAGGATTGACGCGCTCCGCGCCGATATTTCCCGCAAGTGTCCGCAGATTGAAATTGTAAGTTTTCCTTTTTATGATATTACGGTTTTCAATCAATGCGAAACACAGGGCACTTTGCTGATGACCATAGAAAATTGGGATAATGTCCACCCTCTGTTAAAAACGCTTCCCGTGAAATGGGACTATACTTTGCCGTTCGGATTGATGTTTTCACCTAAGCCTTCCCCGCAAGTTCGCGATTTTTTAAAGGCCGTACAAAAAATCAAGAATGCAAAACCTCTTTAAATTTACCTCGTGGTTTAAAGTTTAGACTTTAAGCCATTGTCAAAAATCAAACTTCTCATTTTGCTTCCGCAGAAATATGATATTAACTGAGGAAACAAAATATGCTTAAAATATTTCTTTATTCTTTATTGGGAATCGCGCCTTTGGCGTGCGCGGCCAAAACGGCGGAGGACGTATCTCTGCCGGAAGGCGGCGCGGATAAAATAAAATCCGAAAGTTCTTTTGGAGAAATTTTAAATCATCCCGCTCTTTTTGATTTTTCCGGCAGGCTTTTGCCTTGGGACGGCGCGGCCGTACGCCCTGAAACGAAACTTTCAGAACTGGATAAACTCCTGCCTTATCATTCGGAAATAAACCCCTCTGAAAACTCTTCCGCGCTGAACCGCCTGATAAGCGACGCGCAAAGCGGTAAGAAAGTTTTTTACGACTTCTATACGAAAGAGCAGAAAAAAGAAGATTCATCCAAAAATAATACGGGCTTGTTTTTCTTTCGCGGACGCCCCGGTGCGCCGTTTGCGATAGTATCTCCTGGCGGCGGTTTTGCCTATGTTGCGGTTCTGCACGAAGGGCTGCCTGTGGCGGAGAAAATTTCCGATTTGGGGTTTAACGCTTTTGTGCTGAAATACCGCAGCGGAAGCGGCCAATATGCGGTGGAGGACTTGGCCGCGGCGTTAAGTTATATAGAAAAACACGCTGCAGACTTGGAAGTTGCGGCAGAAAACTATTCTCTGTGGGGCGGTTCCGCGGGGGCGCGAATGCCTGCGGCGATAGGTTCTTACGGTACGGAAGCTTTTGGGGGGGATAAAGTTTCCAAACCGGCCGCCGTCGTTATGGCTTATACCGGGCAAAGCGGTTTTACCGTTAAAGACCCGCCGACGTTTATCGCCGCCGCGGATAATGATTTTATCGCGCCTGCCGCCGTTATGAAACGCCGCGCCGAGGGCCTTATCCGCACAGGCGTGCCGGTTGAGTTTCACGTCTATTCGGGCTTGAGGCACGGGTTCGGTACGGGCACGGGTACATCCGCCCAAAGTTGGATAAAACAAGCGGTTAAATTTTGGGAAAAGTTTATCAAACAGGATTGACTTGGAGTTATCTCCATATATTAAAATTTTTTAAGTTGATTTTTTTAAAGGAGGAAGTATGAAGCTAAATATAATTGCGAGTATCGCCGCGGCGGCAGCATTGACGGCGGTATTAGGCTGCCATAGCGCAAACAAAGAATCTTCCGCGTATGCTTGGCCTTCAAAAGTGCCTAATATAGTTTTGAACAACGGCGTAAATATGCCGCAGTTCGGTTTAGGTGCTTTTATGCTGAATGATAACAACGGCGAGGCCTACGAAGCCGTACTTACGGCTTTAAAGGCGGGGTAGCGCCATATAGACACCGCCCACGCTTATCAGAATGAGCGAAGCGTCGGCCGCGCCGTAAAAGACAGCGGCATACCGCGCGAAGAAATTTGGATAACTTCCAAATTATGGCCCAATGAATACGGAGAAGGCGTAACGGCGCGGGCTTTGGATAAAATGCTTAAGCGCTTAGGTGTGGATTATATAGACTTGGTTTATCTTCATCAGCCCGTCGGCGATGTAAAAGGAGCGTGGAAAGATTTGGAAAAAGCTCAGAAGGAAGGGAAAGTCCGCGCTTTGGGCATTTCCAACTTTGATAAAGACGAAGCTTTGTTTGCAGATTTTATGCAAACCGTTTCCGTCAAACCGCAGGTAATGCAACTGGAATGCCATCCGTACGCTCAGCGCCTTGATTGGCAAAAACGGCTGAAAGAACATAATATCCGGCAGGAAAACTGGTATCCGCTGGGCGGACTCCAAAGCAACGGGCTTTTGCTGCGCGACGCCGTCATTAATAAAATCGCCGAAGCGCACGGCAAATCGGCCGCACAGATTATTATTCGCTGGCATATACAGGAGGGGTTTTCCGTAATTCCGGGTGCGTCGAACCCGAACTATATCAAAGAAAATATAGATGTGTTTGATTTTGAATTAACTCCCTCCGAAATGGAAAAAATCCGCGCTTTGAATACGAAAAAACGTATTTTCGACGTTCTATTTGAACAACAAAAAGAAAACTATTTAAAAATGAAGTTGGAGGATTAACCCTATGCGGTTATATTCGGGGGAAGCAAAATTTCATAAGACTAAGGAGATAATTAAATGCAATACATTACTTTAAATAACGGCGTAAAAATGCCGATTTTGGGTTACGGGGTTTATCAGGTAACCCCCGAAGAATGCGAGCGCTGCGTAAGCGATGCTTTAAGCGTAGGGTACCGCTCCATAGATACAGCCCAAGCTTATTTTAACGAAGAGGCCGTAGGCCGCGCCGTCGCAAAAAGGGGAATTGACCGCAAAGAATTGTTTTTAACTTCCAAAATATGGGTTGAATTTTACGGTTATGAAGCCGCAAAAAAATCGGTGTTGGTTTCTTTGGAGAAACTGCAAACCGACTATGTGGATTTAATGCTTTTACATCAGCCTTTTGGCGATTATTTCGGCGCGTACCGCGCTTTGGAAGATTTGTATGACGAAGGCAAAATCCGCGCGATAGGCATTTCTAACTTCTATGTTGACCGTATGGTTGATATGGCTTCTTTCTGCCGTGTTAAGCCGATGGTCAATCAAATGGAAACGCACCCGTTTAATCAGCAGAAAGAACTTAAAGAATGGGCTAAAAAGTATGATATCCGCCTTGAAGCCTGGGCACCGTTTGGGGAAGGCAGGGAGGATATGTTTGCCAATCCCGTTTTGACGGAAATCGGCAAAAAATACAATAAAACCGCCGCACAGGTAATTTTGCGTTGGCATATTCAAAACGGAGTAATTGTAATACCCAAATCAACGCATAAAGAGCGTATGGAGGAAAACTTCAACGTGTTTGATTTTGCTTTGTCTTCCGAGGATATGCAGGAAATCTCCGCTTTGGATAAGAATACAAGTTCTTTCTTATCTCACAGGGATCCGAATATGGTGGAATGGTTTGCAAAAATGCTGGAAGAAATAAAGCACAATCACGATTCTTCAAAAGAAAAACTGGTAGATTTTATCAGCCAAATGTTTTATCCCGGGTTTACTCATCCCCGGGATTTTTTATTGACCTGAAGGTAACTCTAAGTATTATAATAAAATAAAAGTTTACTTTCGGAGGTACTTATGAAAGACGTCGTTTTGTGGACGGGTGCGGGCCAAATAGGTATGTCGATTGCTCGGCGTATAGGCTGCGGAAAGAAAATTATTTTGGGTGACAAAAACCTTAAAAATGCGCAAATTATTGAAAAGATTATGAATGAGGCCGGTTTTGACGCGCTTGCTTTTGAGACGGATATTTCTCAAAAAAGTTCCGTTTTAAATTTAATCGGCGAGGCCCAAAAATATGGCGAAATCAGCCATTTTATCAACGCCGCGGGCGTTTCTCCCAGTCAGGCTCCCATAGAAACAATTTTAAAAGTGGATTTATAAAGTGGATTTATACGGTACGGCAATATTGTTGGAAGAAGTCGGTAAAATTATTAAACGCGGCGGCAGCGGCGTGACGATTTCAAGTCAGTCCGGCCATCGTATGCCGGCATTATCGCCTAAAGAGGATGAACTCCTTGCCACAACGCCCACAGATGAGCTGCTTTCGCTGCCTTTGCTTGCTTCTGGGCGTATTAAAGATACATTACACGCTTATCAAATGGCTAAACGTTGTAATGTCAAACGCGTTATGTATGAAGCCGTTCGCTGGGGGGAACGCGGCGCACGCATTAATTCCGTTTCCCCGGGGATTATCGTAACGCCGCTGGCTTTGGACGAGTTTAACGGCCTGCGCGGAGATTTTTATAAAAATATGTTTGCAAAATGCCCCGCCGGACGCCCGGGAACCGCCGATGAAGTCGCTGCGCTTGCGGAACTTATTATGGGGCCTTCCGGCGCTTTTATAACAGGTTCGGACTTTTTAATCGACGGCGGAGCAACCGCTTCATACTTTTACGGTCCGCTTAAACCCGCCGTTAGTAGATAGCAGTTGGCAAGTTATTGAAACTTTAATTTACATTTAATCTTGTTTTAGATTAAGGCTGTCGAATAAACAACGTTAAAGGAATAGCCCTTCAGTTATATGGTTATACTTGTTTTCCGCATTAAAAGAATTTTGTTAATTTATACTGCTATAAAAAATAATATTTTTAAAATACTGGCTAAAAAGCCTATTAATTTAGTAGAATATTAATGTCTTAGAAATGCGGTTTCGCTTTTTTTGCTGACCGCTAAATAATATCAGATTTACGCGCCCATAGCTCAATGGATAGAGCACCAGCCTGCGGAGCTGGGGATACAAGTTCGATTCCTGTTGGGCGCACGTCTTACAATATACCCGTTCTCCGTCGAGAGCGGGTTTTTTCTTATACTTCCTCGTCGACACTTTTTGAGCAAAATGAGCAAAATTACGCAAATCTTGTATATTCTTAGTGGACCCTGTATGGTGTACAGTAAATGCTAAAATTCTTCGTTTTTCTCGTCGACAACATCTAAATTATATACACTTTTTCCGCTAACTATATCCGCACAACTTAAATTCCCAATATTTTTTACATACTATAATTATTATCTCTCGTCGAAGAAGTCTAAAAACTACTAAAACTTTCTCGCAAAACTATGAATATACTGGGCACAGTTTGGACACTATATCCGCGTGGTTTTTCCGGTTACTAGGAAACGATTTCTTGCGCTTTTATTGTGTCATGTGCGCTTTTTGGTCACAGTAGAAGTAATAAAAAAAGCCCCCTACAGTTAAGCAAGAGGCGACAGAAAAGGCGCATGTAATTATTATTTTTCTAGCAGGTAAGTTTTGCGTTGAGCATATTCTTCTTTCTTGCCCTTGCTCCGATTTTGCAAAGGCGACACCAAATAACCGAATAGTACTTCGCATACCCTGGCGGAAAAAATCTATACCTTTAAATATTTATCTAAAACTTTTATTTTCATAACGCCCCTATAAAATCCAGTTAAGTAAATACCCAACCGCAATAAATGCTATTATTAAATACCCTAAAAATAACCCGATTAACTTCCATGATAACACTTTCTTTAGCATCATAATTTCCGGCAAGGATATCGCCGTAATGCTCATTAAAATAACAAGTGCAGTTCCCACAGGCACACCTTTTAACAGTAACGCTTGGACTATGGGCACTACTCCCACGTGGTTAGCATAAATGGGCGCACCGATTACGGCGGCAAGTGGCACAGCAAAGGGATTAGAAGACCCTAAATACTTTCCAAAAAACTCCACAGGAACATATCCGTGTATAGCGGCCCCTACGATTAAACCCAGTAATACATAAAGTGCTATGCTCTTTAACGTATCCCACGCAAAGTAATGCGCGTATTTAAGCAGATTAACAAGTTTTTGCGTGCGGCTCTTTTTACATCCACACCCGCAACCGCACGAACAGTTTCCTTTCCTAGATGGCTCTGTTGGAATAAAGTCCAGGTATTTTTCCAAGTGCAGTAAGTCCACCAAATAACCGCCAATGACCGCAATAACCGTACCCACGAGCACATAGACAAGAGCCACTAGCGGACCCGCCCCTTTCATACCTACAAGCATTACGGTGGCAATTTCACTAATAAGCGGAGAACTAATTAAAAACGCCATTGTGATACCGAACGGAATACCTGCAGCTAGAAACCCGATAAATAGCGGGATAGACGAACAAGAACAAAACGGAGTTACTACCCCTAAAAAAACCGCCAGTAAATACCCATACCAACGGTTTTTACCTGATAAATAAGTGCGTATTTTGTCTGCGGATAACTGGGAACGGAATAACGATATAACAAAAATCAGCACATAGATAAGTACAAAGATTTTGACAATGTCCTCTATAAAGAAGTGTACGGACGTGCCTAATTTCGTGCTGGAATCTAGGCCCATAAGGGCTATGGCCCAATCAGCGAGTTTTGTAAATACTTGTAACATACGATTCTCCTTTTATTTATATATCTAAATATATAGATATGACTAACAAAAAAATATAGATTACCTGCTTTCTTTATCTGCAAATCCCTGTAAGAGTTTAATTGCCAACATGAGGGATTTTTGGTTAATCATATAGTGTACCCATTTACCGTCTTTACGAGCAGAAACAAGACCGCTATCGCATAAAATCTTCATATGGTGCGAGAGAGTGGATTGCCCGATATGTAGCATATCTAACAGGTGGCAGGCGCACTTTTCGCCATTCTGCAAGATATGGAAAATCTGCACGCGGTTCGGGTCGCAAAATGCCTTAAAGATTTTAGAAGTCTGTTCGTAATCCATAAGATAAGTATATTAAACATATCTATAATTGTCAATATGTATAATTTCTCCTGTACTCCTATATGATTAGAAATTTTATCCGGTCGTGTAAGGGGCAAGTGCCACCTGGTATATAGCACAGTGTGGACACTATAACTGCGTGGTTTTTCCGGTTGTCATGCGGTTAAATTTCGCGCTTTTATTATGCCATGTGCGCTTTTTGGTCACAGTAAATAAGCAAGAGATTAAGCAAATAAACTATACGGAGAATGGACAGAGTCTGGACGCCATAATTATGGGCTAATTACGCAAATTATACTGTCCATTTTATATACTTTTTGCAGAGTACAAGTAATAAAAAAGTCCCCAGTTAGAGTCTTTCCCTTTTACCAGAGGTTATCTAATGGAAATATATCGTTAATGATGACAGTTTCCGTGATGATGGCAATGAGCGTAGTCATATTCTGCTCCACCGCAGGCATTTTCTCTTATTTACTGTCCCATTTTTTGTACCAAATCCTTGCTATGCACTGGTAAACTCGAACTAGCCAAAGTACCAAAATAATAATGGGGAGTGCTAAAACTGAGTATAAGAACTATGGTACCCTATAATGGACACGCGGTGTTTTAGCGCTTGTTGTGCGTACCTTTAAAAAGCACTTTTTACAAAGTGCTTTTTCCTCTTATGTCAATCCCAAATAAATCAGCCAGAATAAAAAGAAGCGGACGCATTTGGCAGGGGCCGCTACCGACAGAAAAAGCCAAAAGTTTATTTTGCTCGCGCCC
>JAQXJI010000032.1 GCA_029008615.1 Elusimicrobiota bacterium
ACCCTGCGGGCCGCGCCGCTTTTTGAGTGTATTTATATTTTTTTTGCTTCGGCTGTGTTTTACAGCCGTTTACGAAAAGAAACATAAATCTACTTTAAAAATCCTAGCGGCGCAAGGTGCAGTATAAGGCTTTGTTTAACCTGCTGATGGTAACGAAGTTGCCGCAGTACCCGACTGACGCAAAAACGTAAAGACGGCCAAATATTAAAAATTGCTAGCCGCGAGAACCTAGCGTCCCGCGAGTTAAAAGCGGCAAAGTGCTAGCCGTGAGAACTTAACAGCTCGCGAGTTAAAACTACGCGAGAATTTGGCAAGCGTTAGCTTTAAGATTGAAAAAATTACCTCTGAGAAAATAATTTTACAAAGGCTTAACAACCCGTTTGTACCCCTCAGCCGCAACAATTTCTCCCTTGAAAATCCGCCCGGCTTCAACGGGCGAAGTAAATTCAACCGTGCCGTCTATATCGGGTGCGTCCTTATAGGTGCGGCCGGAAGTTTCGCCATCACTGATAACTTCAACCTCCGAACCTATAAGTTTCTTATTAATTTCGTCAATAACGCGGCTTTGCACAAAAGCCAAGGCTTCGGCGCGGTCCTTCTTTATTTTAGCGGAAATTTGGGGCTTCATATCATAAGCCGGCGTGCCGGGCTCCCTGAAAAATTCAAATATGCCGATATTATCAAATTTAAAATCGGCGACGAAAGATTTAAGTTCTTCAAAATCCGCTTCGGTTTCGCCGGGAAAGCCGACTATAAAATTAGTTCTTATCGCTATGCCGGGGACGGTTTCCCTCAGCATTGACAACACTTCTTTTGTCTGAGCAGCCCCCGCGTGGCGACGCATAGCTTTAAGCATTTTATCGGAAATATGCTGCAAAGGTATATCTATATAAGGATAGAGTTTCTCTTCCCCGGCCATAATTTCCGCCAGTTCGCGGCTGACGCGGTGCGGATAAGCGTACATTATTCTTATACGTTCCAATTTTTTTATTTTTACAAGTTTTTTTATCAGCTTTTCCAGCTGAGGTTTTCCGTATAAATCCTGACCGTAGGAAGTCGTATCCTGCGCTATGAGGGAGAACTCCTTAACGCCGTCTTCCGCCATTATTTTGGCTTCTTCCAATACGTCTTCCATACTTTTGGAACGGTAATTGCCCCTTATGTAAGGTATCGCGCAGTAAGCGCAGCGGTTATTGCAGCCGTCGGCAACTTTAAGATATGCGCTGTGTGGCAAAGTCAGCGTCATTTTATATGGAGAAAGCGAAAGCGACGTTTGTATTTTTTTGATAAATTCCCCCTCTTTTTTAATAAGCTTGTCCATACGGGCTTGTTCGGAAATGGAAAGGATTAAATCAATCTCGGGGAATTCTTCTTTAACGGCGGTTTTAAGTCTGTCAACCATACAGCCCGTAACGATAATTTTTTTTATTTTTCCTTCGGCTTTAAGCTTAAGCGCAGCCTTAATATTATCTTTAGCTTCTTTTATGGAGGAAGCCAAAAAAGCGCAGGTGTTTATAATTACCGCGTCGGCAAGGTTCAAATCAAAAACCATTTTATGCCCGTGCGATATCAAATTCGCGCAGAAGTCCTCGCTGTCGGTAAGATTTTTGGGGCATCCCAAACTGATTAAAAAAAAGTTCATAAAGGTTCCTCGTTATTATTATGTACATAAGCTTTACTGACGCCTTTTCCAAGGCCTATACGCCTGCCCGCCGCTTTTATTTTATTTTCTATACAGCCGCGGCATACGGACGGCGTTTCCCCGGTGCATATTTTACCGGGATATAAAATATAAAGTTTGCGCGCTTCGCCCTCCGTAACATTTGGCATAACGACGTTCGCCCCACTTTGCAAAGCTTTCAAACGACCGTCTTTATCCAAAGCTTCCATAGCCGTAGTGGCCGGAATATTAATCAAGGGCATTAAAAGGCGCGTTACCGCCATAGTTCTTAAAGCTATGTCAAAATTGTTTTTATCCTCTTTGGCAAGCGGGGTATCGGGATTGGCGATAAAAGGCCCTATTCCCGCCATATGCACGGGCAGATTCTTCATAAATAAAATATCCTCGGCAATACTTTCCTCGCTTTGCCCGGGCAGGCCCGCCATTATGCCTGAGCCCACTTCATAGCCGAGTTCTTTTAAGTCTTTAAGGCAGCGCAGGCGGTTCTCAAAACTCATACCTGGATCCAACCGCTCATAAAGGGCTTTATCCGTGGTTTCTATACGCAAAAGATATCTGTCCGCGCCGGCTTCGCGGTAAAGACGGTATTCTTCAAAAGTTTTTTCCCCTATGCTCAAGGTTAAAGCCAAATCCAATGCTTTGATTTTTTTTATGATATGCGTCATTTTATCGACGTCATAAAAAGAATCTTCGCCCGACTGTAAAACCACCGTATTATAACCGTAAGTCTTGGCATTAGCGGCAAGTTTGATGATTTCATCCGCGCTCAAGCGGTAACATTTGACTTTTTTATTATCACGTCTTAACCCGCAGTAAAGGCAGTTTTGTTTGCATATATTGGAAAATTCTATCAGCCCTCTAAGGTGAACTTCTTCCCCCACATATTTTTGGCGCACCGCATCGGCGGCGGCGTATAAAGGGGCGGCGTCTTTAAGACGCAGAAGCTCTACTATTTCCGCTTTATCCAAAGAATGACTTTTTAAAGCTTTTTCCAAAATATCCATTAATATATTTTATCATTTAATATATATAAAAACCCCGGCTTGCTTTACGCAAACCGGGGCGGTTAGTTGAGAGGCTTTTCAGCCTTAAAAACTTTTAGTTGCAATAACAATATACGGGGCCTGCAACCATTATAAAGCCGTTTTGAGTTCCGCGATTTACAAGGCCTGTTTTATTTTTTTGCTCACAAC
>JAQXJI010000033.1 GCA_029008615.1 Elusimicrobiota bacterium
AAACTAAAATCAGGCTCAAATCTAAAGCAAATCAAGCCGGTTAAGGTTACGACTCAAAAAACTACCTTACAAATCGCCGGAACTACACCTTTACAAACGAAGAATTAATCAAAGGTAGGGCAGGCTACGCCTGACGTTAAAAAGATGTTTCTATGTCGGGCAAAGCCCGACCTACATTAATACTTTAAAAAATTGTGGAAGTATTTTATGACCGAGTATGTATAAAAATAATGTCAAAAGGAAAAATAAAGAATGGAATTAAAAATCAGCGTTTCGCTTGAAAAGGTACGAGCGTAAAAGCGGCGTGTTTTTTATCGGTGCGAGTATGCAAAAGCGTGGTTTGTTGATTTTGGAGCGGATTTTAATTTTGTTCTAAGCGCAGAATACCTAGAACGATGGCGGCTTCGCCGCCGCGGTATTTAAGCGAAGAAAAAATTAAAAGCCGCCCAAAAGCGTCGAAGTGCTAGCAACGAGCCCGCAACTTAGACCATTTAAAGACGTGCGAGAGTATAACTTGCGTGATTTTTAACAGTGCGAGTATGCAACCGGCGTGAGCTTACAGCGTGCGAGAACTTAACCGGCGTGATTTTTTAGATTTGGAGGAAATTTTAATTTTATTTGTCGTGAGCGATACTAAGTATGATGCCGCTGAAAGCGGCGCAGTATGCGAAACGGCAAAAAAATGAAAATTTACCCAAATATGGAAAAATTGCTAGCCGCGAGAACCTAGCGGCTCGCGAGGAAAAAACAAGTGCGGAACTTAGGCCGAGTTAAAACTATGTGATAGCGCAATAGGCGTGGGCTTTAAGATTTAGAGAAAATTTTGATTTTCTTTGACGCAAGCTATACTAAGTATGATGCGGCCAAAGGGCGCGCAGTATGCGAAGCGTTAAAAAAATTAAAATTTGCCTAAATATTAAAGTCTGCTAGCCGTGAGCGCATAACTTAGGCCGGGTAATAATACAAAGACTTATAAATCTTTAAGAGTGTAGTCTTTCTTACCCTTAAGCTGCCCGTCTTCAAAAATCCATTCTTCCAGCAAGTCGCCCGTTTCGGAATATTTCTTGGTAACGCCGTTGGCTTTGCCGTTTTTGTGCGGCGCAATCATAGCTATGGTGCCGTTTTTATGGTAGGAAATTTTATCGCCTACGATTTGATTTTTCTTATAAACGCTTTCGGACATAACGTTTCCGTCTTCGTCGTAAGCTTTACATACGCCGTCCATATCACCGTCGACGTATTCGGCCACTTCAAGTATTTTGCCGTTGGGATAATATCTTAATCTTCTGCCGTTTTCGATATCTTTTACGTAGGAAAATTCTTCTCTGAGTCTGCCGTTGGGGTAATAAACGAAAGCCCGCCCGTGCAGCATACCGTTTAAGTATTCTTTTTCGACGTTCAATTTGCCGGTTTCATAAAAAATCTTGCTTGAACCGTTGCGCTTTCCGTCTTTAAAATAGCATTGGAAATACGTAAGACCGTTGTCAAAAAACTCTTTTACCAAGCCGTCCGGCAAAGAACCCGTCGTAGCGATAATTTCCAAATTTTCGTCTAATTTTTCGGTATAGACTTCTTTACCTTCAAGCAAATAAACGCGCAAAAATTTGCCTTTGTCCGCCCCGTCAAGAGCTTTAGTTTTTCTTACGATTAAATTTTCCATATTCAACCTCTATCGCCTTAGCCGCGGCATAACCGCAGGCCCAGGCAAACTGTAAATTATATCCGCCGCAGCGGCCGTCTATATCCAAAAGTTCGCCGGTAATGTACAAGCCTTTTACTTTTTTGGAGGAGCAGGTTTCCATATATATTTCCGACGTATCAACACCGCCGGCGGAACAGGAAACTTCTTTAAAAGATCTCAGCCCCGCAACCGTAAAAGGCCAGCTTTTAACCGTTGATACTATTCTATCAAAAATATTATCCTTAATTTCAAGCAAAAGAGTATTTTTTCTCAGCCCGGCATAATCAATAAGCAAATTGGCTAAGGTTGAAGGCAATATGCCCGTAAAAAGTTCTTTTATTTTAAAGCCCGGGTACATTTCCGCACGTTTAAGGAAAATCTCTTTTAATTCGGAAGCCGAAAACTGCGGCATAAAATCTATTATAAGTTTATCCCCCGCTTTGGCGCAGCGGCTTAAACTTAAAATATTATTGCCCGCCGCACCTTTAGAGCCGAAGGTAACTTCACCCTCTTCTTTATCTTCGGGCGCGCAGGAAAGCGAAACCGAACAATACAGTTTAAGCCCCGCCAAACGGGCGGCCGCGGTTTCTTTAAAATCAACCGCACTCAAAGCCGGCCTCGGGGTTTTAACGGAATGCCCTAAAGAGTGCGCCAAATCATAACCTTTCATAGTGCCGGAAACCTGCGGATATGCCGCACCGCCGCAAGCCAAAACGGCATACTGCGAACGGTAAGAAATTCCGCCCGCGCATTTAAATTCAAAACCGCCGCCGGATTTGATTAAAGAGATTACTTCCGTTTTATATTTAACTTCCGCACCCGCGGCAGATAATGCGGCTGAAAAACAATCGTTTACGGAAGCGGCTTTGCCCGTCAAAGGGAAATATCTTCCGCCGTCTTCCTCCCTGTATAAAAGGCCCAAACCGTCAAAAAATTTAAGGCAGGCTGTGGGCGGGAAAAGTTTCAGAATGGATTTTACAAAGGCTTTATCGCCGTAATATTTATCGGGCGCGGCGTTTTTATTGGTAAAATTACAACGTCCGTTGCCGCTGACAAGTATCTTGCGTCCGGGCAGGATTTCCTTTTCCAAAACAAGCGTTTTAAGTCCGCCGCGCGCGCAATTTAAAGCGCACATCATACCGCTTGCGCCTGCGCCTACGATTATAACGTCATAATCAAATGCCATTTTTGCACCTTTGTTTTTATTTGCTGCCGGTACTGCCAAAGCCGCCTTCGCCCCTTGCGGTTTCGGAAAGGACTTCAGCCTCCTCAAAAGAAGGGTAAAGCGTCGGTAAAACAACCAGTTGGGCGATTTTCTGACCCTTTTCAAAAATAAAAGGTTTATCCGTAAGATTAAACATACAGACAAGTATTTCCCCTCTGTAAGGAGCGTCGACCAACCCCGCCATTACTTTTACGCCTTTGCTTTCTACGGAGCTTTTGCCCCAAATGCAGCCGCTTGTACCCTCGTGCAATTCTACGGCGATACCTGTGCGCACTTTTGCCGAGGAATGAGGTGGAATTTCGGTTTGTTCCAAAGCGAACAAATCCGCGCCGGAATCCGTAGCGTGCGCCCTGCACGGCAATTTGGCTTCGGGGTGCAGTTTTTTTACTTTAATAATCATAAAAACCTCTAAATTAATTTGAAAATCGCGAAGGATACAAGCGTAACCAAAACAAACAGCAAAGCAATTAAAGCCGGTTTGAGATTAACCGAAACCGTATTTTTCGGCGCGCCGCCCACAGTTGAAGGCGCGGAGGAAGCTTCCTCTTTATCGCAGCCCTGCAAAGACCAAAGGCTTACTACTCCCAACAGGACGCTTTCGGAATCAATAACCGGCAACATCGCAAGATTATTTTTTAAAAGCAAAGCCTTCGCTTTTTTTACGCCGTCAAAAGGGCTTAGTTTGATAAAATCCGCCGTCATAACGGAACCGGCCAAACTTTCCGGCGGATAAAAAGAAAGCTGACTCGTCGGCAAAACGCCGCAAAGCTTGCCGGCTTTGTCTAAAATATAAACGGCAAGCGGCACTTTAGGCGAAGGAAGCGTTTTTATACGGGTGATAATATCTTTTACTTTAGCGTCGGTTTTAAAGGTTATAAAATCGCTCTTCATAAATCTGGCTGCGCTTGCGCGCGGATAAGCAAGGACTTCCTCCAAAGCTTTTATTTGGCTTGGATCCAAAGCGTCTATAAGGCGTTTTTTATAATGGATTGGCAAATCCAGCATAATTTCCCCGGCGCGTTCGGCCTTAAGGCCCTGCATTATGCGCGCCGCCTGCTTTATGTGCAAACGTCTTAATAGGAAAGCGGCCTTTTTGGGATTCATATTTTCCAGGCAGGATATTATGGAAGAAGCCCTCAGCCCGGAAAGCCAAAAAACGGCCTCGCTCAACGCGGTCTGTTCAAAAGAAAGGGCCGCCTTATCCGGGGAGGCGGAAATAAAATCTTCCAGCATTTTAGAGCCGCTGGTTTTATGCTGCATTGTGTCAAACATTAATAAATTATAGTATATTGCAAAGCAGGCGCAAAATATTATTAAGGGGAAAATTTATGTACTTTACCAAACCCGTAAACAAGCTTACGTTTCAGGAAGTGGTACACTTCTTAAAGCAGGGCGTGCCGGAAAACACCTTGCTTGATTATAAATATATGCTGCCTAAAGACAATGAGAAATTCGCAAAGACAATAGCGGCTTTCGCCAATTCTATGGGCGGAACCGTGATAATAGGCGTAAAAGACGAACACGATAAACCCAAACCGCCTTTTACGGGCATAGCCTTCCACGGCAAAATACGCGGGCAGATAGAAAGCATTATCCAAAACTATATAGACCCAATAGTATTCGTGGATATCGCCACTTGCAAAGACCCTAAAAGCAGCAATATGTTTGTAGTCGTCAATATTCCCCAAAGCAATTTGACGCCGCACCTTGTAGGCAGACTGAAAAGAGCTTATATAAGGACGGGGCAGGCTTCCCGGCCGGAAGTTATTGTTCACCCCGATAAACTGCCTTGGCTTATGGACAACCGCCGCAAAAGCCAAAACCTGCGCCATATCCTTTTGGATAAAGCCGAAGCGCATTTTAATAATTTTCTGCGCTCCGCCGGCAGAGAACCTTCCTCCGCGCAGGCTTTATGCGGATTTACGCTTATGCCTTTATACCCGCAAACTCCGATATTGGATTATAAGGCTTTGCCCTCAATATTAAAAAAACTTTCTTTTGACTGCGGCGGTCAAACTTGGCCGGAGCAAGGTACGGTAAACAGCGTGCAGGACGGCATAGTTTTAAACCCGCTTCAAAAACTTAGCGCGTGGGAACTTAACTGTTACGGATTAATATCGCAAAAAACCGTTTTGGCCGGGGAAGACAATTATATAGATATGCCGAGATTCTTTAAAGAATGCGTATTGTTTTTTAAAACCGCTTCAAGGTTTTACGAAGCGATAGGCTACATAAGCCCGCTTCTTTTGAGGGTAAAAATAGCCAATGCGCGCGGAGCAAAAATAAAAACCGCCGAGGGCGACAAAAAAATTATAGAAGATTATGTCCGTATGGATAAAAATATACAGCCTCTGCTTTTAAGCGAAAATATGGCGCAGTTCGCCGCAGGGATTTTGGAAGAACTCTCGTGGTCGCTCAATTTGCCCGACAGGCAAGAAGACGGATGTTTAAAGACGGTGCAAGATATACTGCAATCTTGCAAAATTATATAATTATAATATGAAGATAATAAATGCGGACTGCCTTGTAATAGGCAGCGGAATAGCAGGTTCTTTATATGCTTATATTACGGCTAAAGCCGGGCTTAAATGCGTGCTTGTTTCCAGTGCGGATATAGACGTTTGCAACAGCGCGCTTGCGCAGGGCGGAATCATTTACGAAAAACACCCTGACTTAAAAAACCTTCTTAAAGACATACAACTTGCCGGCGGCGGCAAATGCAACGAAAAAGCCGTCCTCTCGGCCTGTGCGGAAGGTTTTAAAGACGTAGAAAAATACTTCATTAAAGAATTTAATACCGATTTTAACCGCTCGGAAGAAGGCGAACTCCTGTTGACCAAAGAAGCCGCCCACAGCAAAAAAAGAATTATCTTCAGCAAAGATACCACGGGCGAAGCCATAATAAGCGCAATGCAAAAAAAACTTAAGAATTTAAAAAATCTTAAGATAATGCCACACTGCAACGCCATAGATTTATTGACGCTTTCCCATAACTCTACGGATTATTATGATATTTATAAACCGCTGACCTGCTTCGGCGCGTATGTGCTGAACAATAAAACTTTGGAAGTTTCCGCCGTTACCGCAAAAAAAACCGTACTGGCAACCGGCGGCATAGGCCAGATTTATAAATATACCACCAATTCCCCCGCCATTTACGGCGACGGCATAGCTATGGCCTACCGCATAGGTGCCAGAGTTATAAATATGGAATATACGCAGTTCCACCCGACGGTATTTGCCAAAGGCAGAAGCGCGCTGATATCGGAAGCCGTCCGCGGAGAAGGGGCTGTTTTAATCAACAAAAACGGCAAAGCTTTTATGGCGGAATATCATCCCCTGAAAGACTTGGCACCGAGAGATGTAGTTTCCCGCGCGATAGAACACGAAAGGCTTAAAACCGGCGCGGACTGCGTTTATTTGGATTTATCCTGTATGACGGGCGATTTTATAAAAAAACGCTTTCCGCATATTTACAAAACCTGCCTTGACGGCGGAGTGGATATAACCAAAGAGCCTATCCCGGTAGTGCCGGCGATGCACTATTTTTGCGGCGGTATATTTACCGACCTTAACGGCCGCACAAATATTTTAAACCTTAACGCCATAGGCGAATGCGCCTGCAACGGCTTTCACGGAGCGAACCGCCTTGCAAGCACTTCCCTTTTGGAGGCGGCGGCTTCGGCCTCTCTTACGGCAAAAGCCGATATCAAAGAAATAAGAAAAAATAAATTTTATATTCCGAAACCAAAAGACTGGAAAAGCCCCGAAGCCCTGCCGGATAAAAACCTTATTTTGCAGGATATTTCCGTAATAAAAAGCACTATGTGGAATTACGTCGGGCTTATAAGGAGTGCATCACGCTTAAGCCGCGCGGAAAAAATCTTAAGGCATTTGCATAACGAAATTTCCGTTTTCTACAAAGGCTATAAAATTACGGAAGATTTACTTAAACTGAGGAACGCCGCGCAGACCGCGCTGCTGATAACTTACGCCGCGCTTAAAAATAAACAAAGCTGCGGCACGCATTACAGGGAAGATTAACTCCCAAAGAAATTCTGACGGCGGGCCGGCTTTAAAAGCCGGCCTTTTTTATTTAAACTGAAAGTACGTTTTATTCAAAATGAAACCCCGCCTTTGCTTTCGCTCGGGCGGGGCGGTTAGTTGAGAGGCTGTGCCTCAGCAAAATTATAATTCCGGGCAGGCATTATCCGGATGGCCGGTATCATCTCTGTATCCGCAACGACAAGTCGTATAAAAAACTTGTTGAGAAATCGTAGGGTCTTGCAGAAGATAACTTACACTTTTAACGGTTCCATTTTCGTTTTCATTGCAAAGTTCCTCATGTAAAGAGGCTCCTTCATACTCGCACGACCAAGCATAAGCGCGGCACTCTCCGTCATCAGAAGTCTGCGAACTCGGAGTTTTCCAATCAGCAGAACCGCAGCCATAGTCACTATAGCCTGAAAAGAGCCACTTGTTATTCTCGCATTTATAACTGCAAACTTTATATGCGTCTTTATCTTTTATATATTCATCAACCCATTTAAGCGTTATTTCAATTTCCTTAAATTCTCCGTTTCTACAGACTGGTAAAGAACAATCTTTATCCCAATCGCTCCAGGAACCGTTTGAACAGCAGGTTCTGCTTTGAGTAGTATAGCTGCACCCGCTGGCCGTATATTTATATTGAATCTGACCTTTTGAAGAACAGCTTTCTGCGTAGCCTAAACTTACGCAGGCAAAAAGACAAAATATTGTAAAAAACACATTTCTAACCGTTTTGTTTTTTGACATCTTTTTAACCTCCTTTAGAGTCAATCGGCCCGTTTAAACTAACCTAAGCTAAAACATAGATATCTCATACTTTGCAGGCCGATTTATGAGCTAAATTTATCAAAAAAAAAAAACAAGTCAACTGTTTTATGATTTTTCAAAAACGATCCGACGTACGACACGGCAAACAACACTGAAAAATAACAAGCAGGTCAGGCTCCGTCTGACGTTAAAAAGGTGTTTTCTGTCGGGCAAAGCCCGACCTACATTAACTAATAAAAAGTTATGGAATTATTTTATGACCGAGCAAATTTATATATTGGAGTATAAGGAAGAAGGTATTTTTTAAGTAAATTGTTTTGGGGTTAGCAGTTTATTATCTAACAGAGTTTAATTTCGTGAAAGAAAACAGCGTGAGAGAACACAACCGGCGTGGTTTGTTGATTTTGGAGCGGATTTTAATTTTGTTCTAAGCGCAGAATACCTAAAACGATGGCGGCTTTGCCGCCGCGGTATTTAAGCGAAGAAAAAATTTAAAGCCGCCCAAAAGCGTTGAAGTGCTAGCAACGAGCCCGCAACTTAGACCATTTAAAGCAGTGAGAGCGTTTAACTTGCGTGATTTTTAGCAGTGCGAGTATGCAACCGGCGTGATTTTTTAGATTTGGAGGAAATTTTAATTTTATTTGTCGTGAGCGATACTAAGTATGATGCCGCTGAAAGCGGCGCAGTATGCGAAACGGCAAAAAAATGAAAATTTACCCAAATATGGAAAATTGCTAGCCGAAAGAACCTAGCGGCTCGCGAGTTAAAACCGTGAGAGCGTTTAACCTGCGTGGGCTTACGGATTTGAGCCGAATTTGCGTTTTGTTCTAAGCGCGGTGTACTAAGTGTGATGCACCCAAAGGGCGCGCAGTACCCAAGCGAAGAAAAAACGCAAAGGCGGCCAAATACGGAAGTTTGCTAGCCGTGAGGATTTAACTTAACACGAGAAAAGAAAACACTAAAAAGCCCTCCTTGCGGAGGGCTTTTTTTAAAGAGGTATATTCCCTTTATTGGGATTGTTCTTGGGATCTCTTTTATTTTTAAGTATTCTAAGCGCCCTTATAATGCGTTGGCGCGCCGTTGAGGGCTCAATAACCTCGTCAATAGAACCAGTAGATGCCGTTTGATAAGGAGAGGCGAACTTAGCCGCATATTCCTTAGCGAGCTTTTCCTTAAGTTCTTCGACTTTGTCTTTAGGAGCGTTTTTGATATCTTTGGAATAAAGTATCTCGATCGCGCCGCGAGGCCCCATAACGGCGATTTCGGCCGAAGGAAGGGCAAAATTAAAATCCCCGCGCAAATATTTTGAACTCATCGCGATATATGCGCCGCCGTAAGCTTTACGCAAGACCAAAGTAATCTTGGGGACGCTGGCTTCCGCATAAGCGTAAAGCAGCTTTGCGCCGTGCCTTATAATGCCGCCGTGTTCCTGTTCTACGCCAGGCAAATAACCGCCGATATCAACAAGCGTAAGTATCGGTATGTTAAAAGCGTTTAAAAAGCGTACGAAACGCGCGGCTTTATCGCTGGCGTGCAGATCAAGCGCACCGCCCAAGTGGTCGGAATTATTGGCGACTACGCCGACGACTTCCCCGCCCATACGGATAAAACCGACTACCACGTTTTTGGCAAAATCGCGGTGGATTTCAAAAAATTTATTTTCATCGGCAAGTTCCCATATCGCGTGCTGTATGCGGAAGGGCATTTTGGGGTTCATTGCGCAAATCTTTTCCATTATGGGGGTTTTCCTTTCCGGGGAATCTATCGTAGTGGTGCTTAAAGGTTTTTCATTGTAGTTCTGCGGAAGGAATGTAAGCAAATCGCGCACTTGCCTAAAACAGTCCTGTTCGCTGTTGGCGACCATATGGCATACGCCGCTTTTTTGGCTGTGTGCTTTACTGCCGCCCAAAGTGTCAAAATCTACGTCTTCGCCGGTGGCGGATTTTACTACGCCAGGGCCTGTTACAAACATATGGCTTATGCCGTCAACCATAAAAATATAGTCCGTCAAAGCCGGTGAGTAAACCGCACCTCCCGCGCAGGGGCCCAATATTACGGAAATCTGCGGGATTACGCCGGAAGCTTTTACGTTCCTGTAAAATATTTCGCCGTAGCCGTCAAGGCTGTCCACACCTTCCTGTATTCTGGCGCCGCCGCTGTCCAAAAGGCCTATTACAGGGATTTTGGCTTCAATAGCCAAATCCATTATATAAGCTATTTTCTGAGCGTGAGCCAACCCCAAAGAACCGCCGAGCTGAGTAAAATCCTGCGCGAATATGGCAACTTCGCGTCCGTTTATGCGGCCGAAGCCGGTTATTACGCCGTCGCCTTTTAAGTCCTTTTCGGCTATGCCGAAATCCGTACATCTTGATTTGGCCAAGGTACGAATTTCAAAAAAACTGTTCTCGTCCAAAAGATACTGCAATCTTTCGCGCGCCGTAAACTTACCTTTCTTTTTCTGCGCTTCAACCTTGTCGGCCGGGCTGGTGCGGGCCTTTTCCATATTGGCGCGGAAAGTTTTTATATTTTCCGGCACGGAAGCTTCTTTTGAATCTTTGTTTTCCTTAATGTCTTTAACTTCTTTGCCTTCTTTCTGCGCCGGGGTTTTAGCGTCTTTTTTAACTGCTTCTTCCATAAAAATCCTCTCTATAAAAGCGGGGCTTCGCTGGCAACGGCCAATTTATAGCCCCCGTCTAAATCTTTGACGTCTATATGTACGTTCGGGCTGCCCAACTTAGCCCATAAATCCAATGCTCTTCCGTAAAATTGCAAATGCCCGTTGATAAATCTTATATCTTTGGTGTCTAAGGAAAGGCCAACACCCAAAAATTTAAGTACGGCTTCCTTCTTGGCCCAAAGTTCGGTCAAAAACACCGGCGCGGAAGAGGATATTTCCTCCGGGCAGAAGCTTTGCTTCATCCAAGCCGGGCTGCGCGGTTCTATAACTTCCATATCAACGCCTATGCCCATACCAGTAGTGGCTATGGCCGCAGCGGCGAAATCGCCGCTGTGCGTTATCGACACGGGAAGGCTGCATCCGCCGGGAACGCCCAAAGCGGGCTGCCCCGAAGCTTTGTTGCGTACTTCTATTTGTTTGATGTCAAAAATAAAAAAACCGCTGGCAAGTTTTTTTAAAGCGTATCTTCCGCCGAGCCATTCGCGGCGGCGTTTTTCCACTTTAAAACCTTCATAGGTTTTAAGTTCCCTTGGGCTTAGAAATTCCTCCGCCGGGGGGATTCTGTCCAAATCCACTATTTTAAGTTTATAGCTCATTTAAATCTCCGCGCAATAAAATAAGCTCCGCCTTTTCAGGCGGAGCCCGCAGATTACTGGCCTATCATTTGATAGTCCGAAAGTTCTATCCAAAGTTTGCCTTTTTCATCAAAGACAAAACCGTCATAAATGCTCTTGCCTTCTATATTCTTGCCCGTAAAGACGGCCAAAGTATAGAGTTTGTTGGGGGCTTCGCCTTTGCCGTGTATATAAACCTTGCCGATTGAATCGGGCAAAGTCATACGGTTTTCCACTGCCAAATCCCTGTATCCGCAGGTTTGGAAGCAGGCTTCAATAAGCATAGGATAAGCCAAAAGATGTTTAGGCCCGTCGTGGAAAAGAACCTGTGACGGTTTTTCATAAACGCCGAGAACGGCGTTTTCGTCTATTTTAAGTATACCGCCCAAGACTTGAAAAGAAGGTCCGTGGAAGAATTTGGTATAAATTTCTTCTTTGGTTACCGCCAAAGAGGAAGCTTCCAAGTTGACTTTATTTTTATATAAGTTCCATTTGCTTTCAAAATGTTCCAAAACTCTGGCCGTAAAATGGCGGCGGGTGTTGCCCATTTTTATGCCTTTGCTGTTGATAAAGTCGGACTCAATTTCCATACTGACTTTGCCGGCTTCCTCAACGCCTTTTATGCGTACAGTCTGAGGGCGGCGCCTAAGCAATTTGATAGGGAGGTAAAAATGTACGTCTTCCAAACCTTGAGGCGTTTTGCCTTCAAGCATAGAAGCGGTTTCCACAAAAGTTTCTATACCCATAACGCCCGGGACATAAGGAGTGCCTTCAATGGCGTGATCAAAAAGAAAAGGATATTCCGCGTTAAAGGTGTTTTCCGCCTCAATTTCTTTACCGGCGGAAAGGTTTTTAACTTCGCCTAAAAAAAAGTTTTCGGTTTCGCCTTCCGGCTGTTTTACGCTTTCCTGAGCGGGCGTTTGAACGGGAGCGGAAGAAGCACCTTCGCCGCCGTTATCGCCGCCGTTTCCGCCGGAGGGGGTATTGCCCCCCTCCTCGGAATCTTCTTCAAGAATGAAAGGATCGTTAATCCTGATTTGGCCGTCCAAGTCAAGCTCGCCGAGGTCGTCGGTAAGCACGATTTCCGGCACGCGTCCGTAGACGATTTCGTTCAAGAATATCTGCATACCGTCATAAGGATCAACGAATTTAACGCCGTGTGAGGTCAAAAATTCCACCACACCCGGACGTACGCCCATACCGACATTGGCGTAAGCGCTCATATCAATGCTTATAGCCCTTTGGCCTTGGTTATGCAAGGAAATGCAAAGCTTGGCCAAGAAGTCGTTGGCGCTGGCGTAGTCGCTCTGGCCCAAATTGCCGTATTTGCCGGCGATTGAGGAAGCAAAAGCGTAGAAGCCCGTATCTTTTACGAAGTTCAACGCTACGAAAGCGGCCGCGCTTGTGGCTTTGATGTCGAAAGTTCTGTAATATTCATCGGTGGTTTTATCCGTGAACAGTTTGGATCTTTCAAAACCGGCGAAGTGTATCAAGCCGTCTACTTTGCCGTATTTGGCTTTGATTCTGGTTACGACGTCTTTAAGCATACTGCCGTTGGTAACGTCGCATTGGTAGTAATCGACGTCGCCGCCCAAAGCTTTAATCTTCTGCATATTCTTGTAAAGAGTAATGGAATCTTTTACTTTTCCGAAAGCTCTTTCAAGCATAACGGGCGTGGCGCGCACGCTGGTGTCGGCTTTCATTTCAAGCCACATCTTCTGTTTAAGTTCCTTAAGTTCGGCTTCGTTCAAAGTGGCCCAATAAGGAGTTTTATCCGTAAGCTCGATAATATCAAGTATCAGCACTCTGGCTTTATATTGAGAAGCGAGTTTCTGAGAAAGTATCGAACCCAATCCGCGGCCCGCGCCGGTGAAAGCAACAGTTTTACCGGTTAAGTCCATATGTTTTTTGGACATATTTAACTTTCTCGGCACTGAGAACAAAGTGCTTCTTCTGCCTTCATAATAGCTTACCATACCTCTGTCGTCACCTTTAAGAAGCTCGTGTATGGTCTTTTCCGCCATATATTCGGGCTCGGCGGAAGGTTCAAAGTCCATAATCTTGGAGAATACCCCGCCGATTTGGTAGAAGTCTTTTCTTAAGCAGTTGGCCGCGCCGCAAACTGAACCGATTGTCGGGCTGATAGCCTCTTTGGTTTTGTAAGCGAATGCGCCGTCCACTTTGAAGACTACGGAAAGGAAAGTATCCGCATCGTCGCGTTTGGACATATCTTTTACAAATACCTTGCAAGCCATAAACAAAGGCATTAAGAATTTGGTCAAATCGGCGTGAGGATTGATTTTCTTGTCAAATTTCTTAATGGAGCAAGGCAAGAGGTAAACTATACCTTGTACCGCGCCGGGATTTTCCTTGGCGTATTGCTCAAGGGCGGCGGTGGTTTCTTCAAGGCTGTCCCAATTTACGATAGTCGTATTTTTGCTGCGCGTTTTAAGCGTGGTAAAGATATGAGTCTTTACGCCCAAAGCTTTGAAAGAATCCACATAAGCCCTGGTTAAAGCAGCGCTGTCGGAGAATATCAATACCGTTCTGTCGGCAGATAATCTGCGGTTGGCTTCGGAAGCCAAAGGCGCATCGACCAAAGTCGGGATAAAGCGGAGTTTCTTATTATGGGAATCTTCGCCTTCATAGTGTTTGGGTTCCGTTACCGCCGGAACTGCTTCCGCAGCGGGTTGGGCCGCAGCGGTATTCTGCTCCGCAGAAGCGGGCTGCTGGGCGGACGGGGCCGCTTCGGCAGGCTGAGCCGCAGGCGCCTTGGAAGCGTTTAAAGCATAGTTAATACAATGTCTTATCGTCGGGTAATCTTTAAGCTGTATGCCTTCGGCCTGAGGCAAATTGTACATTTCCCTCATTGCAGCAAAGAGTTCGGCTTGTTTTACCGTATCTATACCGAGGTCGGCTTCCATATCCAAGTCAAGTTCAAGCATATCTTTAGGATAGCCGGTCTTTTCGGCGATTAAGTTTACGATTTCTTCCGTAACTTTGGCTTCGTCCAAAGGCTGTGAAGAAGCTTGAGCCGCCGGGGCCGCCTGTACTGGGGCCGGGGCAGGAGCAACAACAGGTGCGGGCTGAGCCGCAGGAGCGGAAACCGCAGAAACCACAGGGGCAGCCGCCGGCTGAACCGTTACCGGTGCAGGGGTTGCAGGCGCACTGACCTGTACCGTCTGCACAGGTTGAGCCGCAGGTGCGGCCGCGCCGGAAGCAGCATTCAAAGCATAGTTAATGCAATGTCTTATCGTCGGGTAATCTTTAAGTTGTATACCTTCGGCCTGAGGAAGATTATACATTTCCCTCATTGCCGCAAAAAGTTCGGCTTGTTTTACCGTATCGATACCGAGGTCGGCTTCCATATCCAAATCAAGTTCCAACATATCTTTGGGGTAGCCGGTCTTTTCGGCGATTAAGTTTACGATTTCTTCCGTTACCGTAGCTTCGTCAAGTTTCTTGGCCGGAGCGGCGGCAGGAGCCGCAACAGGTGCGGGCTGAGCCGCAGGAGCGGAACCCGTAGGAACCACAGGGGCAACCGCAGGCTGAACCGTTACCGGGGCAGGGGTTACAGGGGCATTGGCCTGTACTGTCTGCACAGGTTGGGCCGCAGGTACGGCCGCGCCGGAAGAAGCATTCAAAGCATAGTTAATGCAATGTCTTATCGTCGGGTAATCTTTAAGCTGTATGCCTTCGGCCTGAGGCAAATTATACATTTCCCTCATCGCCGCAAAAAGTTCGGCTTGTTTTACCGTGTCAATACCTAAATCGGCTTCCATATCCAAGTCAAGTTCAAGCATATCTTTAGGATATCCGGTCTTTTCTGAAATCAAATTGACGATTTCTTCCGTTACCGTAGCTTCGTCAAGTTTCTTAGCCGGAGCGGCGGCAGGGGCCGCAACAGGCGCGGGCTGAGCCGCAGACGCAACAGGGTTTGAAACTGCGGGCGTCACAGGGGCCGCCTGTACCGTTTGTACGGGGGCGGCTGCCACAGTAGCATTGCCGGCATTATTTGACGTGCTTAAAGCATAGTTAATGCAATGTCTTATCGTCGGGTAATCTTTAAGTTGTATGCCTTCGGCCTGAGGTAAATTATACATTTCCCTCATCGCCGCAAAGAGTTCGGCTTGTTTTACCGTATCGATACCGAGGTCGGCTTCCATATCCAAATCAAGTTCCAACATATCTTTAGGATAGCCGGTCTTTTCAGAAATTAAATTGACGATTTCTTCCGTTACCGTAGCTTCGTCAAGTTTCTTGGCCGGAGCGGCGACAGGGGCCGCAACAGGCGCGGGCTGGGCCGCGGGTGCTGAAACCGCAGGGGCTTCAGCCTGAGCGCGTAAATGACCGGCAGCCGCTTTATCAACAAAAGCTTGTGATGCTTCCATTACCAAAGCGGGTTTTTTGCCGGCTTGATAATTATCTTTAATTCTTAAAGTATTGTTTACGACTTCAAGAACCGGTGCTTCCTGATTGGAAGCTTCTTTAAGCCAATTCATATATTTTGTCTGATCTATAATTCTGGGTTCGCCTTCGCTCCAAGTTTTCTCCTGCAAAGTCATAGAAAGTTGGGAACCAAAGCCGGCCGCAAGCCTTAAAGCATATTTAAAGTTATAATGGCCGCCTTTGCTGAGGTTAATGCCCGCGAGTTCCGGGTCGGGCTCTTTATAGTTGGCGATAGGCGGAACATTACCGGTATTTAAAGAATGTACGGCGATGACGTCTTCAAGGCCGGCGCCCATAGAGTGGCCCGTAAAACCTTTGGTATTGCTGACGATTACATTTTCGACGTCGCCTTTAAATGTATTCTTTAAAGCGAATACTTCCGCGCTGGCGCTGCCGCCCCTGGCGGGAGTATAAGTTTCGTGAGAGATAAAAACCATCTCTTTGGACATATCGGAGCGGTTAAGACCGTATTTCTTTTCAGCTTTGCTCATCATTCTGTCCATAACTTCGGCAACGTGGTTGACGTCAATTCTCGTCGGGTGGAACGCGCTGTTGGTAATTTCGGTCGCCAAAAGCCTGGTTAAAGGCGTCATACCGCGTTTGCGGATTTCTTCTTCGGCTTCAACAACCAAGCCGGCCGCGCCCATACCGACTATCATACCGTTTCTTCTTCTGTCAAAAGGCAAGGCGGCTTTGGTTACGTCCGCTTCGCGGCTGACTGCGCCGGAAGCCAAGAAGCCCGCCAAAATCCACTCTTGAATTACATTGTTGGTTACGTCGTCGGCGGCAATGATAATTACCCTCTTTGCTCTGCCGAGTTTAATCCAGTCTTCCGCTACGCTGATAGCCTGTGCGGTGGAAGCGCAAGCGCCGCTTAAGTGCGTCGCCGGTCCGCGCGCCCTTATCCATTGGCAGAACTGGCTGTGCGCTATCGGTATGGCTTTAAGCAAGAAATCTTGGGAGAACACTCTGGCGTTATGATTTTCGTATTCGGCGAAATTCTCCTCAAACCAAACTTTAATCTGTGCTTTAAGGACTTCATCGGTAATGCTGTTGATAATATGCTCGTAGAAAGCGCGGACTTGTTTTTTGGTTTTGCCGATTAAAGCGTCGGCCACTTTCGTGGAAACTTCAAAAGCCCAGCTGTTGACGGTGGGGAACGCAGACGTAAAAATTACGCCGGTATCGTCTATCATACTTTGCGGCAACCCCCATCTGTCGGGCAAATAAGTGCCGGCGGTGGTGGGTTTATAGTAAAGCACCAAAGGTATGCCGGCGTCTTTCAAAGCCAAAATACCGGCGGCAATAGCCAAGGTAAAGCTAGGATCCATTGATTTCACCCATTTTGCGGGTACGCCGAATTCTTTTTCCAAATCAAATTCGCCTTTTTTGGCCGCCAGTTTGACCGACTGAGAAACGTCCGTCAGCTTTTCAACCCTGTGATTGCCGACGCGGGATTTTACGACATACTCAATATTTTTCTCAATCTGTCTTTCCTGTTCGCTTACGGAAATATTTTCAATAAAATTTTTGCCCTGCAAAATTTCGTCAAGGTTGCCTTCGCGGAAAACCTTTTCCCAGCTGCCGGGAGTACCGGCTGCTATACCGCTGATTGCAACTTGTACTTCCGAAGAATTTTTTGCCGGCGCGGCGCAGGCGCATACTGAAGGTACGGCCTCTTGGGCCGGGGCTTTAAAGCCGGCGGCGGCAACAAAAGCCGGGTTAAATATAGTTTCTTCTTTATTCATATCTGTTTTACTCCAATCTATCCAAATGCCCGCCGCAGCGAGGTTTGCCATAAGGTCGTTAAATTCGGTAATACCGCCGCGTTTGGGGTGGTTGGAAGCCAACACTCTGATGTCTTTCTTATCGGAAAGAGTGCTGGTAACAAAAGCGCTAAGTACGCGTTTGGGGCCGACTTCAATAAAAAGTCTTACGCCCCTGGCGTATGCAAGTTCTACCTGTTTGATCCATTCGACGGAACTCATAATCTGTTCCACCATCATATCCCTTATTTTGGAAGGATCGGAAGGATAGAAATCCGCCGAAACGTTAGAGGTTATCGGAAGCTTCGGCGCGTTAATGGTAAGGCCGTTTAAAAATTCTCTGTATACGCTTGAAGCCGGGCGCACTATCGCGGAGTGGAAAGCGTGTGAAACCGGCACCAAAACGGACTGTATGCCCATAGAAGTGAACAAAGCGACGGCGTCATCTACGGATTTGCTTTCCCCCGCAATTACCGTTTGAGTCGGGCAGTTTTTGTTGGCTACAGCCACATAACCGGAAATCTTTTTAAGTTCCGGTTCAATTTTATCTACGGAAGCGGCTATCGCAGCCATTTTTCCGCAATCGGGCACTTTTATATTGGCCATTGCGGTTCCGCGAGTGGTTACCGCGCGGATTGCGTCGGGAAAGCTTAAAACGCCGGCAGCTACGGCAGCGCCGTATTCGCCAAGGCTATGGCCCATTGTTACATCCGGCTTAATGCCGAATTGATATAAAAGTCTCATCATAGCGACGTTGGCCGTCAAAATCGCGGGTTGGGTAATTTGAGTTTGCTTAATGCCCTCTTCGCGTTTTTTGTATTCTTCTTTGCTTTCGCCTTCTTTGCTCCAAATTACGTCGGTCAAAGTAGTGCCGGCGATTTCTTTAAGGATTACGTCGGCCTCGGCAAAAGTATCGCGTACTACTTTATATTTGCTGGCCAAATCTTTCATCATATCAACATACTGGGAACCTTGGCCCGGGAACATAAAGCAGACTTTAGGTTTTTCGCTGTGATTATAGAAAGGATAAATGCCTTTCATTTTAAGATACAATGAAGACTCCGCCCATACGTCAGAGGAAGAAGCCGTTTTAATAAAAAATTCAATTTTTTCTTTAAGTTTTGCAGGGGATTCCGCGTTTATGCTTACCGCGTATTGCTTGTAAGAAGCCGTATGATTTTTGTAAGCGGCTTTAATTAAATAAAGAGGATCGCCCTGAATGCTTTGCACGGCTTGGTTAAGTTCGTTAAACAAATCCTGTTTGCTTTCGCCGGAGAAAACCAGCATATCGCCCTGAAGTTTCTCCATCGGCACAAGAAGTTCATACTTGTTTGCCGTGTTTTGGGTTTGTGACATTGTTTTATTCTCCTGATTTTCGGAAGTTGCCGAAGGGACTGCTTTTTTGGCGCTGAGCGCGGGATTGTATTCCTCCGCGGCCAAGTGGAAGTTTGTTCCGCCGAAACCGAAAGATGATACGTTTGCCCTTCTTATTTTATCCGTATTCCAAGGGCGGGCCTGCGTAATTACCTTAAACGGAGTAGACGCCCAATCCACTATCGGGTTTGGCGTTTCGAAATTGATTGAAGGAGGCAGCACTTTATTGTGTAAAGCGAGCATAACTTTTATTACGGAAGCTATGCCGGCAGCCGCTTTTGCGTGGCCGATTTGGGATTTAATTGACCCCAAGCCGATTGAACCGGCCGGAGCGTAAGGTTTAAAGACTTCGTCCAAAGCGGCAAGTTCGGTAGCGTCGCCAACTTTCGTAGCGGTACCGTGCGCTTCCATAAGGCCGACTTCGCCAGGGGTATAATCAAGCTGCTTAAAAGTGTTTTCTATGGCGAGCTTCTGGCCTTTGGGGTTCGGGGCGGTTATGCCTTTGCCCTTGCCGTCGCTTGACGCGCCTATTGCGCGGATAACGCCGTAAATTTTATCGCCGTCGCGTTCTGCGTCGCTTAAGCGTTTAAGCACCACCATACCCGCGCCTTCGGCCATTACAAAACCGTTGGCCCTGGCGTCAAAAGCAAATGAACCGTCGGCGGACAAAGCACCGATTTTGCAGAACTTAATATAAGCGGCCGGGGACATCATCTGATCCACGCCGCCGCAAAGGGCCATATCGTAATTACCCATTCTGAGGCCGTTGACGGCTTGATCCAAAGCCGCTATTGAACTGGCGCAGGCCGCATCTATCGAAAAGCTAGTTCCGTTAAGGTTAAATACATTTGCCACACGGCCGGAAATTACGTTCGGCAACTCGCCGGGCATACTGTCTTCCGTTATCGGAAGGAACTTGGCGTTTACGGAAGCTTCGACGTCTTCGATAATGGCTTCCTGTTGGGCCGGCGGCAAAGCGGCGAAATGCGCCGAATGCCTTAACATATCATAATAAAAAGCTTTGTAAATGCGGGTATTGCTGTATTCGTTTTTGATGCCGCCCATAGCGTTTGCTATAATTACGGCGGTGCGGCTCCTGTCAAAATCTTTTTTGTCGTAGCCGGAATCTTCAAGCGCCATAGAAGCTATTTCCAAAGCAAGATGCTGTATGGAATCCATCTGCTTGGCGACTGATGGCGGGATTCTGTATTTTAAAGAATTAAATTTAAAACCGGTAATAAAACCGCCGATTTTGGTGTAAGTCTTATCCGGCGCGGAACGGTCTTCGCTGTAAAAAAGGCGATAATCCCATCTGTCCTGCGGAACTTCTATGATGGAATTTTTACCTTCCGTAATGTTTTTCCAAAACTCATCTTTGCTCAAAGCGCCCGGCATTATTGCGCCAATGCCGATAACCGCTATGGGTTCCAAATTATTTTTAGACATAGCTAAATGACTCCTGATAAAATTTTTCGGATTTAAAATAGGGAGGTACAACTATAAAGCTTTTGGGCTTTGTAGATATTCTCATATATTAAATGATATTAAATTATTAAACTCTTATCAACTTGGCGGATGTTTTTGCGGGAAGCCGCGCGCCGGTCAAAACGCGCGCGCGTACTTTATTATACAAATATTTACAAAACTCCGCGTTTTTTTGATATAATTATACAGGTATGAGCGATTGTATCTTTTGCAAAATAGCAAACGGCGAAATTCAAGCCCAAATAATATATCAGGATGAGGACGTTGTGGGTTTTAAAGATTTAAACCCGCAGGCCCCCAGTCATATACTTATTATACCGATTAAGCATATTGAAAACTTGGCCGACGCCAAGGAAGAAGACGCTTTACTCTTGGGCAAAATACAACTTGCCGCGGCTAAAATAGCAAAAGAACTCGGCTTAAAAGATTTCCGTTTGGTATCCAACAACGGCAAAGGCGCGGGGCAAAGCGTGTTTCATTTGCACTATCATTTGATGGGCGGAAGACGCTTTTTGTGGCCGGCCGGTTAAATCTAAACGAAGTCAAAAACAGATTTTTATTCTAAGTGTCTTTTAAGATAAGGTGGTGAAAAGTAAATGGTATTTGTAAAAGTCCGCGACGCAGAACATCTTGAAGAAGCGTTGAAACGCTTTAAAAGAGAATGCGAGAAGAACGGTATCCTTAAAGAAATCAAAAGAAGGGAAACCTATACTCCGCCGAGCGTAAGAAGGAAACTTAAATCTCAGGAAGCGCAGCGCAGAATGAGACGCACTAAAAGAAAACGCTTTTAGTTTTTCAGTATAAAATCAGCACAATAGTCCGCCAGAAAAAGCGGGCTATTGTGCCTATATGTGTGAATATGAATACTAGCCTGGTTGAAAAAATCAAAGACAGCGTTGATATCCTGGAACTTGTAAGAGAATACCTCCCCGCGCTAAAACGCGCCGGGCGGACTTATAAGGCTTGCTGTCCTTTTCATCAGGAAAAGACCCCCTCTTTTACCGTCAATCCGGACAAAGGATTTTTTTATTGCTTCGGCTGCCAAGCGGGCGGCGACGTTTTTGAATTTTTGATGAGAATGGAAAACCTTTCCTTCAATGAAGCCATACGCCGCTTGGCCGAAAGAGCCGGTATTCCTTGGCGAGAAGAATTAGCCCTTTCCGAACAGGAAAAAGGCCGCCTTAACGATTACAAATTGATGGAGTCCGCCAAAGATTTTTATCACAGACAGCTTTTAGCCCCCAAAGGACAAAGCGCGATGGGATATCTGCAAAGCAGAAACATCAACGCGGACACTATAAATAAATTTCAGCTTGGGGTAAGTTTTTTTGAAGGATTAACCAGAACCGCCCTTAAAAACGGATATCACATAGCGGATTTGAGGAAATTGGGGCTCTCTTCCGCGGCAACGGGCGGAGATTATTTTAAAAACAGGCTGATGTTCCCGATATTTAATCACCGGGGCGACTGCGTGGGCTTTGGCGGGAGGATTCTTGCCGAGGGTCAGCCGAAATATTTAAACTCCCCGGAAACGCCTTTATTTTCCAAAAGCAGGGTGCTTTACGCGCTTAATTTTGCCGGACCGGCCATACGCAGGGAAGGCAAAGTTATACTCTTGGAAGGATATATGGACGTAATCGCCTGCCACCAAGCCGGCGCGGAGAACTGCGTTGCGCCGCTGGGAACTTCTTTTACGCCGGAACACGCAAAACTCCTAAAAAGATACACCGATACCGCCGTCGTACTTTTTGACCCGGATGACGCAGGAATCAAAGCCTCTTTAAGGGCGGCTTTGATACTGATAGAAAGCGGAATATATGTAAAAGTGGCCTCGTTAAGCGAAGGGCTTGACCCGGACGAATATATACATAAATACGGGTTGGACAATTTTAAAAAAGTAGTAAACGAAGCAAAAGATATAGTGAATTTCCGTCTGGACTGCATTTTGAAAGGGGCGCAGAGCATATCGCCTAAAGACAGGGCCGATATTACCGCCGAAATTATCGAAATAATACAAAAGCAGCCGGACCAAATTATTAAAAACGAATGGGCTTTAATGGCCGCAGACAGGCTTGGCATTCAACCGGAAATTATAACCGAACAACTGAAAAGGACCAACACGCCGACGCAAATTAAGCCCGTCTTTAAGGAAGAAAAAGACTTTACGCCGCAAAGCGAACTGGACCTTATAAGAGTGCTCCTTAAATATCCCAGATACACGGAACTTTGCAACGAACTCAAAGAAACCGACTTTGAGAATAAAAATATCTGGCTGATACTTAAAGAAATTGAAGTCCTGCGCCTTAAGAGGCCCGATATTGAGGATGTTTTGCCGCATATAGCCCAGGAAAACGAAGCTTTGGCCAAGACAGCGCTTAGATACGCGATACAGCCGCTTCCCGAGGGGATACGCCCTCAAAAAGAAGCCGAAGCCTGCATAAACACAATCAAAAAAACGGCCTTAAGCAAAAGATATAAACAGCTGCAGCAGCTGCTGTCGGGCTATCCGCCGGGCGGAGCGCCTTTGGATTTACTTAAAGAACAAATAGAAATACAGAAGAAATTAAAATCATAAACAAGCAAGGGAGTCTTATTTTATGGCACAAGACAACAAGGCATTCAAAGAACTTGTAGAAATAGGCAAAGAACACGGTTATCTTACTTTGGACGAAATTAACAAATCGCTCACTTCGGCCGCGATGAACGCAGACGACATCGACGGGCTTATGGGCACTTTGGAAGATTTGGGGATACAAGTCGTCGACAGGAAAAAGTATAAAGCCGTAGCCATGGCGGAAAAAGAAGCTTACACGGAAGAGTGGGCTTCGAATATGGATATTTCCAATTCCATAAGAATGTACCTTTCCGAAATGGGAAAAGTGCCGCTCCTTACCCGCGACGAAGAAGTAACCCTTGCAAGAAATATCCGCGAGCGCGAAAAGGAACTTAGAAAAATAGTTCTGGAATCCCCCATAACTATGAGGGAAATATGCTCCTGGGAAGAATTGGTCGACCAAGAAGAAATGACAACCAAAGAACTTATGCCGCGCGGCAAAAGAACAACCAGAGAGCTTAACACTATGCGCAAAAAGCTTAAAGAGGCGGCCGCTTTTATCGCCAAAAGGGAAAAGGACATTTCCGCTTTAATGAAAGAAGTCAGAAAGCCGGGCTTGAGCGACGAACTCGTCAGCAAATACACCAGCCAGTTGGAAGAAAAACAAAAAGAGGTCGTGGACAGAATAATAAAACTCAACCTCAACCAAAATAAAATTAAACGTCTTACCAACAGAATAAAAGGCTTGGCCGACAAAATAAACGAGTATAAAAGCGACATCGCCCGCTTTGACGAATATTTCGGCAAATACGAAGACGTCGTTAAACTTTACAAACAGTTTGAGCAAGGCAAACTGAGCGAAAGCGCCTTGGTAAAAAAGACTAAAGCGCAAAGCGCGGCCGATTTGGACAGAGCGATAAAAAACATTACCACGGTAAAAAGCAGATATGACAAACTGCTCTCAACTTTGCCGATGTCCGAACAGGAGTTTTTATCTTTAAACGAAAGAATCGACTTCTTTGAAAAGATGATTCTGCAAGACAAACTCAAACTGATAAGAGCCAATTTAAGATTGGTGGTTTCCATAGCCAAAAAGCACGTAAATTCCAACTTGGAACTTTCCGATTTGATTCAGGAAGGCGGCTTGGGCCTTATGAAAGCCGTGGAAAAATTTGAGTATAAGAGAGGTTTTAAATTCTCCACTTATGCGACTTGGTGGATAAGGCAATCCATCAACAGGGCCATTGCCGATCAAGCCAATACAATCCGCATACCCGTACATATGAAAGAGCTTGTTTCCAAACTGACGAAAGTTACCAATAAGTTCCGCCAGGAACACGGCAGGGAGCCGGGGTTGGACGATTATGTAAAATCTTTAAGGCTTTCGGTTGAAAAAGTAAAAGGCATACTTAAAATTATGCAGGATCCGATTTCCCTTTCAACGCCTATCGGGGAAGACGAAGATTCCAACCTTGAAGATTTTATCGAAGATAAGAACGGGCCAAATCCGTCTTCTTCCGCGACGGACTTTTTAAGAAAGCAGGAAGTGGCCGAAGTGTTGGCGACTTTATCCGAACGCGAAGCCAAAATCATCAAACTGCGTTTCGGCATAGAATCGGGCTACCCCAGAACTTTGGAAGAAGTAGGCAAAATGTTCAACGTAACAAGGGAGCGCGTAAGACAAATAGAAGCGAAAGCCATTCGCAAACTGCGCCACCCCAGCAGAACACGCATGCTGAAAGATTATTCCGATCAGCCTTTCTAAAACTTAAGTTTTTAGTTCTCCCCTCGCTTTATTTTAAGCGAGGGGTTTTTATTTATCTTATAAATCCGAACCGACAAATCAAAATATTATAAAAACCCCGCCTTTGCTTGCGCTTAGGCGGGGTGGTTAGTGGAAAGCCGGGTTTTATCCCGGGTAAATTTTATTTCCTTAAGACTATCTTTCGCATTGGGTCTGCGTTCCGGTATAGACCGTTTGGTATCCAGAATCTCTTTCCTTACAAGCGCAATAATGCTCATATTTTCCGTTTGTTCCAAGGCAGCCAGTTCCAACATTTTGGTTCAAATACTTGTTATACATATTGGAAATAGGAGTTTCTCCGTCGCAACAGCAATGGGCTTGGCAAGTCATTGTAGATTGGGTTACATTTTGATAAGTTATTGTTATTCTCCAGATTTCATCTTTATTTTCACAATAGCAAGACCCCCAATCACTGCCTGAAGAATTGCACTTTCTCCTCTGATAACAATTCGTAGGGCACGGCCCAACTTCACCTGGAGTGCAAACCTGTTTCTGTTCCTCACAAGTTCCCCAAGCGCCTTCAACCCATTCACCCGTAGAAGTATTACACGTTACTGTTCTTGTTTGAGTGCCGTTAGTGCCGCAGCTCCGGCTAGTTATAGGTCCAACCCCGTTACAACATTTTCCCCCCCAATCGCTCCAAGTACCGTTTGAACAGCAAGTCCTGCTTGTAGTTCCGCAAGAACCGCTCGGCTTATATTGAACTTGTCCGTTGGTGCAAGGATCAGTAGGAACAAAAATCTCAGGACAAGAAGTCAAACAAAGCTTTGTGCTTGCATCGACGCAGGTCATTTCTCCGTTTACACAACAGGCCTTTTGCCCGCTTCTGCAAAGAGTCAAACCGGAATTAATAAATTCAACATCCTCTAGCGCAAAAGCTAATTTAGAAACTGAAAGCAGCATCGCCAATAAAGCCAAGCTTTTTAAACATCCAAATATCCTCTGTAAACTAACCATATTTTTTACCTCCGTTTTTATTGCTCAATACAAAACCTTTTCTATTGAGCCTAATAGCAAAATATTTTTATACTCTCCTAACCTTTTCTTTACTTACCTTTTTTATATGCGCGCAGCACCTCCCTTTAAGGC
>JAQXJI010000034.1 GCA_029008615.1 Elusimicrobiota bacterium
TATGTTTAATTGGTGAAACTAAGTGCTGTATAAACGGTGTCAAATCTTGTTGTGAAGATAACGGAACGCTATATGACACTATAAGTTGTAATGGCGGGACCTCATGCGGTATCAGCGGAACTAAACAGTATAAATATACAGCGGACAGCGACTGCGGCTACAGCACCTCAACAAGAACATGTTGTTCAAGCGGGAGTTGGAGCGGATGGGATGCAGATTGCCCGGTTACAAATACATGTTCTAGTTCAAGCAAACCAAGTACTAGTACAACATGTATTGGTGGATATAAATACAGAACAGTAACATGCAATACATCAACGGGTACGTGGACAACCGGAGCATGGGGGGATTGTGATTGTAGCGATTCAGAATATGAGAGCGTACTGTTGCTAGGCGGCGGCACATGCTGTCAAAGGAAGGATGGTACAGGGCTAAGATGCAATACAGGGGACGAGCCATTAACGTATACTTGGAAAGCATCTCATACAACCTGTCAGAGTCAAATAGACTGCGGATGGGGATCATGCAGCGGCAGTTGTTCTACCTACGGTGCTACATGTTCAACTTGGGTAAACAACGGCATGAGCGCAGTTGCACAGGGATGTTCTAGTTATGATACCGGCGAGAGAGGTATTTGCCAAGTTTATACCTGTAGCTAGTCCAAAGATTTACCGGGATAGAACCCGGCTCTCAACTAACCGCCCCGGTTTGCAAAAGCGAACCGGGGTTTTCTAAAAAAAGAAGTCAAAATCCGGCGGTTTTTAAAAAGTCGTTTTTCTTTTCAGTTCCGATAGGCCGCCGTATATGATTTGCGGAGTATTTAGAGGACACAAATCTCTATAATATGCTAAAATCAATATATATATAATATTATTACGGAGGCGAAATGGAACCAACATCAGCAGCCGCAGCCACAACCGCCGCAGCAGGGCAGGGATTTGGCTTTAACGGTATGTTCTTAATTATAATAGTGTTTTTTGTCGTCTTTATGTTTTTGACAAGCAGAAGCCAGAAAAAACGTGAAGAAGAACAAAAAAAAGCTATTAACGCTCTTGAAAAGGGCGACAAAGTGATTTTAATGGGCGGTATCGTCGGGACGGTAGCCGGCTTTAACGACCAGATTATAGAAGTAAAAGTAGCGGAAAATACTAAATTTTCCGTATTGCCAAGCGGTATAGTTTCTATTTATAAAAACCAACCTCTTGAGAACGGAGCCAAATCTAAATGAACAAGCTTGCCATTAAGTGGACAATAATATTAGCAGCGATATTCGGCGCCGTGGCTTTGCTTTGGCCTAGCTATGAGTGGTATTCAAAGACCCCTCAGGAAAGGGAAAAGCTTGAAGCTTCCGGCGACAGGCCAAAAAGAATACTTAATCTTGGCCTTGACTTAAGGGGGGGATCCTCACTCCTGCTTGAGTTGGACGTAAGCAAACTCAGCGGAAAGGAAAGCCTTAACGATTCTATGCAGCGCGCCATTGAAATCGTCCGCAACAGGATTGACCAATACGGCGTCGGCGAAATACCAATAACCCGCCAGGGCGAAAAATGGATTTCCGTCCAACTGCCCGGTATCGCCAACCCCGAACAGGCCGAAGCTTTAATCGGTAAGACGGCAATGCTTGAGTTCAGAATAGTTAAGGAAGACGACGCTTCCAAAGAAGCGCTTAACAAACTTAACGAAATGGACAATCCCTTCAACTCTGACGGCACTTTGACCGAAGAAGCGGCGAAGCTCGTCCCGGCAGGCGTTACCGTAATGAAAGATAAACAGGGATTTTTGGTTGCTTTGACCGATACCGCCGATGTAACCGGCGCGGATCTTGAAGACGCCCGCGTAACCACCGGCGAATACGGCTATCCCGCGGTAAGCTTTCAGTTTAACGGCGAAGGCGCCAAAAAATTCGGACATCTTACCGGGTCTAACTTAAAGAAAGATTTAGCCATAGTATTGGACAATACCGTACAATCCGCCCCGACAATCAATTCCAGAATTACCAGGGACGGCCAGATTACGGGCCAATTTACTATGGATGAAGCCAGACAGCTTGCAATAGTACTCAGAGCCGGCGCTTTGCCCGCCCCTGTAAACATTATCGAAAAACGCATCATAGGCCCGGGCCTCGGCGAGGACTCAATAAGAAGCGGCGTAAAAGCCTCTTTGGTCGGTTTTGTGTTTATCGTATTGTTTATGAGCATTTATTACAGATTCTCTGGCGTAATATCAAGCATAGCTTTGCTTTTGAACTTGGTTTTCCTGTTGGCTTTGATGGCTTATTTCTCCGCCACTTTGACGCTGCCCGGTATCGCCGGTATCATTTTATCCTTGGCGATGGCCGTGGACGCAAACGTTCTTATTTTGGAACGTATGAGGGAAGAAAAAGACAAAGGCCAGCCTTTGCCCATAATTATTAAAGAAGGCTATGACAAAGCGTGGAGCGCGATTTTTGACTCCAACCTTACCACCTGGATCGCCTCATTGTTGTTGTTCCAATTCGGCACAGGCCCGGTTAAAGGCTTTGCTTTAACGCTTACCTTGGGTTTATTCGTGGGCGTATTTACTTCCGTATTCGTAACAAGAGCCATTTATGATCTTTTGCTTACGGCTAACCCGAAGGAGATTAGTATATGAGTTATTTTAAGATGCTTCCCAAAACAAATATAGACTTCATCGGACTCAGAAAGATATTCTTTGTAATATCCGGCATTATGATGATAGCCTGCCTTCTTTCCGTTATTTTTAAAGGAATGAATTACGGTATTGACTTTACCGGCGGCACCGTGGTAAAAGTTCAGTTTGAAAACAATATTGACATTAAAGATATCCGCTCGGCTTTGGGCCAGGCTAATGTTTCCGCTGATATTCAGACTTTTATCGGGCGCAACTCTTTCGCCATTAAAGTAAAAGGCAGCCAAGACAGCGTAAACGAAGTCTCACACAATATTGAAAGCGCGTTAAAAACTACCAATGTGCCTTTCAGCATTGAACAGACCGATTTCGTCGGCCCCACAGTGGGCAGCTTCTTGGCCAAGAAGGCCCTTATGGCTTTCGTACTCGCTTTGGCGGCAATGGTAATTTATATCGGTTTCCGCTTCCAAAATATAATTTGGGGCGCGATGGCCGTTGCGGCGTTGTTCCACGACGTGTTCTTGACTATCGGCGTATTTTCAATAATGCAGCTTGAAGTCGACCTCGTAATCGTGGCGGCTTTGCTTACCATCGCCGGCTTCTCCGTCAACGATACAATCGTTATATTTGACAGAGTCCGTGAAAATATCGGCCTTCATCCCAAATGGGGTATTAAAGAGCTTTTGAACGCCAGCGTTAACGAAACTCTTTCCAGGACGATTATCACTTCCGTAACCGTAATCGCGGCCACCGCCATACTTTACTTTATGGGCGGGGAAGTTTTAAACAACTTCTCTTTCGCGATTTTAATCGGTTTAATCTCCGGCACTTATTCCACTATGGTTTTGGTGCCCGGATTGGTCTATCAGTGGACTAAGGGCGGCAATTACAGCGTAGGCGCACCCGCCGACGCTCCAGTCGCCGCGGCTGCGGAAAGCAAACCCGAAGCCAAAAAGAAATCTTCTTACAAAAGGAAACCCAGAAAAAGCAGTGCAAAGTAACCGATGAGGAAGATTAAGAAGTTTAAAGTTGCAATACATTTAAAGGAGATACTCCGCCGCATAAGGCTGGCTAATATTGACTCGGCCGCGGCGGGGTTTCCCCTTGAAAGCGACCTGGCCGTTTTTATAGCTTCGCTTCATCAATCTTTAAGGCCGGGCGTTGTTTATGAATTTATTGAAGGGCAATGTCTTGAACTATCTTCCGCCGGAATTAAGCACGAGGACAGATTTTCCGTCTGTGCGGTAACTTTGGGCCGGGAGATAGAAGAAGCCGCCGCCGGGCTTACCAATATGCACGCTGCGGCGATAGCCAATATCGTTATTTACGATTTTTTGCGTACCGCAGTAACTTTTATAGCGGATTTAATTAAGGAAGACGCCGCTAAAGAAGATTTTGAAGTTGAAGGTTACGAACTTTTGTCTTCCCCGGTATTTGCCTATGGGCCTTTGCCCAGATTTTTGAGAGAAGCCCCTAAAGTCGAACCGGAAATAGCAAAATCCGCTTTGCCCGCTCTTTTTGAAAGGCTTAATGCGGCTAAAATAAACGTCAGATTTGAAGGCGGCCAAGTATGGCCGAAAGCCACGATTGTTTTTATAATGCCGTGGCGCAAGAAAAAAGGTAAAAAGTAAATGCCCAAAAACAGAATAAGCGCATTAAATAAAATAAAATATTCGTTGGTGGCCAATTTCATTTCTTTCTATATACGTTTTTGCGGCATATTTACCAAGTATATAAAAGGCGGCGACGCAAATGCCGTCGAAATAGATAAACGTCAGCGCGTAATTTACGCTTTTTGGCATAATCAGCAAACCTTTCTTTTATACCCTTACAGAAAACAAGGCAAGATTTGCGTTTTGGTCAGTATGAGCAAAGACGGGGAATATATCGCCCGCGCCTTGCCTAAATTTAAAATGAAGGCTATGCGCGGATCCACCACAAGGGGCGGATACTCGGCCTTAAGGGGACTTATGGATATAGCGCAGGCCGGCTATAATCCCGCCATAACGCCCGACGGCCCCAGAGGTCCTATTTATAAGGCTCACGCCGGCATTATTTATTTGGCGCAAAAAACGCATTTGCCGATTATTCCCGCCGGGGTTGCCAGCAGTCATAGATTTGCGGTAAATTCCTGGGATAAATTCCAAGTGCCTTTGCCCTTTGGCAAATGCGCCGTAATTTACGGGCCGCCCTTATGGGTAGGCGAAGATGACGACATTGAACAATGCCGTCTTAAACTTACCGAATATTTAAATGAGGCCACCGCAAAAGCCGCGGAGGCGGTATTATAATGGGTTATTTTATTTTATTTTTGCTTAATCTTTTTGCTCCTTTCGCCGCTTTGGGCGTGGTCGTTTTCTTTTTCTTTTCGCCCAGGCGCAATTTGCTGAAAAATTTGAAGTATGAACTTTCCCAGCGTTTCGTGCTGAGCCCTTTCGGGCAGAGGCCGGCCAAATCTTTATGGATACACGCCGCCAGCGTAGGGGAAGTTCGCTCGGTAATAAAATTGGCGTCTCTTTTAAAAGAATACTACGGCTGCCGCATAGTTTTAACCACGTCCACCGCCGCCGGCAGGAACACGGCTTTAAAAGAACCCGTTTTCGATAAAGCTCTTTTGATGCCTGTTGATTGTTATCCTTTGGTAAAAAGATTTATAAAGTTTTATCACCCGGCTTATTTATATATAGTGGAAGCCGATTTGTGGCCCAATATGATAGCCGCCTGCGCGGCCTGCGGAATAAAAATAGCCGTTATAAACGGCAGGCTTTCCGCGCGCAGCGCAAAACGCTATAAATTTCTTTCTCCTTTGGTTAAACTGCTTATGGGCAAAATCACTTTTATATGCGCTCAGACGGAAGAAATCCGCCAAAGATATATTTCTTTGGGGGCGGACGAGGGCAAGGTTTACGCTTGCGGCAATATCAAATATGATTTGCTTAATGAATCGCCTTCGCGCGAAAACGAAGTCGCATCTCTTTTTGACGCGATATGTTGGCAGGATTCTTTTATTACCGTCTGCGGCAGTACTCACGAGGAAGAAGAAGCCGTTATTATCGAAGCCGCCCGCAGAGATAAAAATATAAAATTTGTAATCGCGCCCAGGCATTTGGAGCGCAAAAAACAAATTTTGCACAATTTGGCGCAATCGGGTGTAAAATATACTTCATTGAGTTCGTATAAGAAAGAAAAAGATTTGAAAGACTGCCGTATTTTATTGGCTGACGCTATGGGGTGGCTCGGCGCGTTTTACAAGAAATCTTCTCTCTGCTTTGTAGGGGGGAGCATAAGCAAATGCGGCGGACATAATTTTTTGGAAGCGGCGGTATTTTCAAAGCCGGTATTATTCGGTAAATATTATTATAATACTCCCGATGTGGCCGAAGCGCTTTTGAAATGCGGCGGCGGCATTTTGGTAAGCGCTGAAAACTTCGCTTCCGAAGCGGAAAATTTGTTTAACGATAAGGCCCTTGTGTCCGCGTGCGGCAAAGCGGCCGGGCAATGTTCTTTATCTTTTAAAGGAGCTACCGAAAGAACTCTAAAGGTAGTTGAAAATTATGGAAAATAAAAATAATAAAGTGTTGGTTATGAGGTTATCTTCTTTGGGCGATATCGTTTTGCTTTCGCCGGTGTTTAAAAACATAAAAGATAAATGGCCGGGGTGTAAGATTACCCTTTTGGTCAAGGAACAGTTCGCCCAAGCTTTGGCGGGCCACCCCGATATTGACGAAATAATGGTTTTTAAAGGTTTTGTTCCAACCTTGAAAGAAATCCGTCAGGCTCATTTTACTCATTTGTTGGATTTGCACGCAACTTTAAGGACGATGCTTCTTTCCCTGTTTTCCGGCGTGCCGAACAAACAACGCTACAATAAAAATTCTATGGCCAGAAGGCTTTACGTCAAGTTTAAAATGCCTAGCCCCGCTTTGGAAAAGCACACTCTTGAAAAATATCTTGAGGCTTTAAAACCTTGGGATATTCCCATAAAATACAAAACGCCCGATTTAAACGACTGGAAGTTCCAAGCCGTGGATTTATCAAAGAAAGAAGTGCAGAATATCTGTATATTTCAAACATCTTTCTTGGGCGATTCCGTTTTGACTACGCCGCTTATCCAAAAGACTGCAAAGCTTTTCCCTCACGCTAAAATTTTTGTGGTTACGCGTCCGGCAAACGTGGAGATATTCCAAAACTTAAAAGAAGTAAATAAAGTTATAGTGGATAATAAAAAAGGCTTGGGCAAGATTTTCGGCGTATTTAAAACGGCCAAAGCCATAAAAGCCTGCAATGTCGATGTAATTTTAGTTCCGCACAGAAGTTTTAGAAGCGCGCTTACGGCCAAACTCAGCGGTGTAAAAATCCGCATAGGTTTTACCAACAGCGAGGGCCGCTTCCTGTTTACCAAAACAGTTCCTTTTACTTGGATGATACACGATGCCGAGCGCAATTTGTATCTTTTGCAGGGCATAGTTAACGAAAACTTCAAATCCGCCAATCTGAATATGCAGGGCGCGGGCGAAAACGCCGAAGAAAGCGTCAATCAAATGCTTAAGGAAGCGGGCGCGGAAGGTAAAACGCTTGTCGGCGTTCATCCCGGTTCGGTCTGGCCCACAAAGTGCTGGCCGCTTGAAAATTACGCCCAACTTATCGGCAGAATGGAAAAAGAATTGGGCGTAGTATCCGTAATCGTAGGCGGCAAAACGGATTTGGATTTAAGCGAACAAGTCTGCCGTCTTTCTCAGGCTCATCCTATAAACTTTGCCACCAAAACCACTTTGACGGAACTTATGGCCCTTATGAAGCATTTTAAGCTTTTCGTTACCAATGATTCCGGCCCTATGCACATAGCCACGGCTTTCGGCGTGCCGACTTTGGCTATATTCGGCCCGACAACAAAAGAACTAGGCTTTTTCCCTTACGGCGAAGGTAATAAAGTTGTGGAAGTCAAAGGCCTTCCCTGCCGACCGTGCGCTTTACACGGCGGAAAAAAATGTCCTCTCGGTCATTTTAAATGTATGCGTGATATTACCGTTGACGAAGTATTTGACTCCGCCAAAGAGATGCTGAACGTCCATAATGGGTAATTATTATGAAAAAATTAATTAGTTTTATCCTTATAGCTCTTTTTGCTACATCTGTTTTCGCTGGGGTAGGTTATACATTGGAAGAGATTTCTGACGGCATTAAATCCCAAGAATTTGTAGCTTACCTGCAGCCTGTCTACTCCGTTGTTGATGGCAAAATAACTGAGGCAGAAGTTCTGTCCAGATGGAATCATGAAGGAAAAATAGTTTCTCCGGGTGCATATATTCCTGAAGTTGAAAAGTCAGCACTTATGAAAGATTTTGATCTTTATATGCTTGGCTTGGTTTGCTCGTATATTAAAGAAATAGAAAAAAACACTGGTATAGCCGTACCTCTGGCGGTAAATTTTTCCCGCTATACTTTATCACAGCCGGGTATTGTTGAAGAAATTACCGCAATAACCGAAGCTTTCGGCGTTGACCGCTCTCTTATCGGTATAGAAATAACCGAAAGTTTTGATTTAACTTCCCGCAAAAAGGCCGCCGCCGCACTTACCGCACTTAAGAAAAAAGGCTTTGTAACTTATATAGACGATTACGGCGCGGGCTACACCAAGCTGAGCGATTTGAAACTTTTTGATCCGGATATACTTAAGCTGGATAAAAGTTTTCTGCCTAAAGATGAACGCCTTGCCGAAGTTTCCGCGGAGGCTATGTGCAAAATAACCAAGCGCGCACACAAAGCGGGGATGATTGTTATATGCGAAGGCGTTGAAACCGAAAACCAGCTTGATTTGCTTAAAAAATGCGGGGTGGATTGGGTTCAAGGCTATTTGAAGAGCAAACCTCTTCCCCTGAAAGATTTTATAAACAAACTAAAAACTGGCAACAAGAGGTAATTATGAAAGGTATTCGCAGTGTAATTTTTGTAGTGATATTCTTTATTTTGGCCGGTCTTATCGGATATGGTTTGGAGAAGCTTGTCGTAGCGATACTTCCCTCCGACGCCGTCGGCACTTTGGTAAGAGTTTTTGATATCGGCGTACACGCTTTATCGTTTAACTTTCACGTGTGCGGCATAATCGGTTTGATACTTTCCTATTTAATCGTAAGCTATTTGATGAAGAAATAATATGCGTCTTATATTGGCTTCGGCTTCCCCTCGCCGCAAAGATATTTTAACAAGGCTTGGCTATAAATTCGACGTCATTTCCGCCGATATTAAAGAGAATACTTTAAAGAAGCGTCCGCACGCAAAAGTAATGGACATAGCTTTGAAAAAGGCGTTCAGCGTCGCGGCTTTATACCCCGGCGCGGTGGTAATCGGCGGCGATACGATAGTTTATTGCAAGGGGGAAGTACTTGGCAAGCCTAAGAATAAAAAAGACGCTTTAAGGCTTTTAAACAAGGAAAACGGCAGCTGGCAAAGCGTTTACAGCGGTTTGGCGATAGTTTGCAAAGATAAAAATAAAATCCTTACCGGTTATGACGTTACCAAATGCAAAGCCAGGAAGCTTGACAAATCCACGCTGGAAGAACTTTCCGGCAAACATCTTGATAAGGCCGGCGCTTACGCCATGCAGGATAAAGACGATATGTTTATCGAACGTTTTGAAGGCTCCGCCGATAATGTTGTCGGTTTTCCTTCGGAGCTTTTCCTTGAAATGATAAAGGAGTTTGAAAATGATTAAAACAGATGTTCTTATTATAGGCGCGGGCCCGGCGGCTTGCGGTGCGGCGGTTTATACTTTAAGGGCCGGTTTAAAGACGGTTATGCTGGGGGGAAGTTCCATCGGCGGACAGCTTTTACAAACCAATGACATCGAAAACTACCCCGGCTTTATAGACCCGATTCCCGGCTTTGACATTATGGACAAAATGCACAAACAATGCAAAAGATTGGGCGCGGAGATATTGGGGGAAACCGTTTCCCGTTTGGATACATCTTCGACGCCTTTTAAAGTATACACTGAGTGCGGCAAAGAATATGAGGCCTTAAGCGTGATAATAGCCACCGGCGCGGCGGCACGTTGGCTCGGCGTTAAAGGGGAAGGCGAATATAAAGGCAAAGGCGTTTCCGCCTGCGCCACTTGCGACGGATTTTTCTTCCGCGGGAAAGAAGTCTGCGTAATCGGCGGCGGAAATACCGCTTTTGAAGACGCTTTATTTTTGACAAATTTTTGTTCTAAAGTTTATTTGGTGCACAGACGCGAGGTCTTCCGCGCCGACAAACTTACCGTAGACAAAGCCAAAAGCAATCCTAAGATTGAAATGCTTATTCCCTATGTCGCGGAAGAAGTTAAGGGGGAAAACGGGTCTGTAACATCTTTAGTTTTAAAGAATGTGACTGATAATTCCTTGAAGGAAATAAAAACAAGCGGAGTTTTTGTGGCGGTCGGCTCAATTCCGCAGACTTTGTTTTTGAAAGGCAGCGGCGTTGAAACTTCTGCCGGCGGTCACGTTATAATAAACGAGCATATGTCCACAAATATCCGCGGCGTTTTTGCCGCCGGCGACTGTGCCGATGAGTTTTACAGACAAGCTATTATTGCCGCCGGAAGCGGGGCTAAAGCGGCGATAGAAGCTATAAACTATGTAAATTTAGTTAAATAGTATTTTTAAAGTCGGTCTAAGTTGCGTTTTCACCTTTTTTACACGCGTGATATTTCGTGCTCGCGGCTAGCACTTTGCCGCTTTCGGGCGGATTTTAATTTTTTCTTCGCTTAAATACCGCGGCGGCAAAGCCGCCATCGTTATAGGTATTCTGCGCTTAGAAGAAAATTGAAATCCGCTCTAAAATCAACAAAGTACGCAGCTTACATAATCGCACGGTTTTAACTCGCGGGACGCTAGGCTCTCACGGCTAGCAGGCTTAGGTTAAGCAAAGCCTTATACTGCACCTTGCGCCGCTAGGATTTTTAAAGTAGATTTATGTTTCTTTTCGTGAACGGCTGTTAAACACAGCTGAAGCGAAAAAAATATAAATACAGTCAAAAAGCGGCGCGGCCCTTAGTGTTGGGCTT
>JAQXJI010000035.1 GCA_029008615.1 Elusimicrobiota bacterium
AAACTAAAATCAGGCTCAAATCTAAAGCAAATCAAGCCGGTTAAGATTACTACCTAAAAAACTACCTTGCAAGTCGACCTAATAGCAAATAGGACAATGTAGGGCAGGTATAGCCTGACCTACATTTACTCTTTAAAAAGTTGTGGAAGTATTTTATGACCGGGTATATAGAGAGATTGAGAGATAAGAAAGCAGGTGTTTTAAGAAAAAAGGAATAAAAACTCTGAGAAGCATAAAATCAGCGTGATTTTTAGCAGTGCGAGCGTGAAAGTGCGTGATTTTTGGGTTTTGAGATGTATTTTGATTTTATTTGACGCAAGGTATACTAAGCGTGATGCGCCCGGAGGGCGCCGGTAAAAAAATCAAAAGACGCTCAAAAACGAAAAATTGCTAGCCGTGAGAACTTAACAGCTCGCGAGTTAAAAGCGTGAGAGCGTTTAAGCGGCGTGATTTTTTAGATTTAGCTGCACGAGTAAAAAATCAGCGTGAGGGTATATTGGCAGCGTGATTTTTCAGATTTGACGGAAATTTAAGTTTTATTCTGAGTGCCGCGTAGCTAGAAGAATGGGAGCAAAGCGACTCTCGCTACGCTAACGAAGAAAAAACTTAAATTTACCCAAATATGAAAAATTGCTAGCAATGAAAACTTAACAGCTCGCGAGTTAAAAGCTGCGAAGTGCTAGCCGAAAGAGCCTAGCGCCCCGCGAGTTAAAAGCTACTCTACAAAAAAACAAATTTTTTCTATACTGTATATATGTACGACGTAATTATTTTAGGCGCAGGGGCAAGCGGACTTTTTTGTGCCTCCCGCATTAAAAGCAAAAGAATCCTCATATTGGAAGGCAATACAAAGCCTGGCCTTAAGCTATTGGCCAGCGGCGGCGGGCTCTGCAATTTTTATAACGCCGATTTAAGCTATAAAGACTATCAAAGCCAAAACCCGCGCTTTTGCATTTCCGCTTTGACGTCGTACCGTTTGGAAGATTTTAAAGCTTTTCTTAAAGAACATAAAGTAAATTTTACACAAAGGCCGGACGGAAAGCTATTTGCCTCTTCTTCCAAATCCGTCTTGGAAGCCTTACTTGCCGCTCTGCCGCAATCTGCGGAAGTCCGCCTTGCCTGCAAGTTTGATAAAGCGGTCAAAAAAGAGGACTTCTTTGAAGTTTCCGCCGGCGGAAGTGTATTTAAAGCCAAGAATCTTGTTTGCGCCTTGGGGGGGCCAAGTTATCCTGCTTTGGGGGCCAGCGCGGCGGCTTACGCTTTGGCGGAAAGCTTCGGGCATACAATAGTTCAGCCTTACCCCGCACTTTGCGGAATAATTTTTACAGATGAACTTAAAGAACGCTTTGCCGATACTGCCGGAATATCTTTGCAAGCGGAAGTTTCCTGCGGGGAAAATAAATTTGGGGGCGGACTGCTTTTTACCCACGAGGGCCTTAGCGGGCCGGCTCTGTTTCAGCTTTCTCTTTACGGCATTAAAGGCAAAGAAATAAAAATAAACTTCGCTCCGCAAACCGATATTTCCGCATTTATAAAAGAAAATAAAAACGGATCTAAAAATATATCTTCCGTTTTGGCGGGAATTATGCCGCCAAGGCTAGTTAAAGCACTCCTAAACGGATTTGACAAAAAATCCGCCGATTTGAACAAAAAAGAAATTCAGAATTTGGCGGACATTTTTAACGCTTTTACCTTTACCCCCCAAAAACTGACCGGTTACGAAAAAGCCGAAATTACCGCCGGCGGAATATCGCTTAAAGAAATTTCTTCCAAAACAATGGAATCAAAAATCACGCAAGGGCTGTATTTTACGGGAGAATGTTTGGACGTAAGCGGCAAACTGGGCGGATACAACTTGGCTTGGGCTTGGGCCAGCGCGGCGGCAGTGGCAAAAGACATATCTTCAAAATAGGCCTTTAGGGCAACTTTTTTTAGGCCCTTCGGCCCTTGTCTTCTACGACAAATATATGCAATCATTTAATTAGGTACATTTTATTTAAGGCGGCTTTGTTTATGGCGAAATTTAATACTCCGTACGCTAAAAAGTTTATTTCTCTGTTTCTTTCGGCTCTTCTTTTAATTCAGGCGAATATGCCCGTTTTCGCGTCCGGCGGTTCCGCGGCTTTAATGTCCTCGGCGGAAGCCCGTGACGCATCAAATAAAATAGATAATGCTTTCCTCTCAGGGGAATACAGCAATCCTTATGAAAACGCTTTAAATTCCAAAAAGAACGCCGCCATTAAAAAAATAAATAATTCCTCGGAAAAAACGAAACTGGCCTCTTTAAAAAATGCCGGCAAAAGCAAATACGGAGTTTTGTGGCCGATGTATATCGAGGCCGTAGGGCAAAAATATGTAAAAAATCTGGAAGAAAAAGTAAAGCAGGGCTTGGGAGAAATACTTACCGAACCAGTCGCAATGCCTTATAAAAACTTCCAAAAAGAATATTTACAGCAACTGCGCAAATATGCCAAAGAACGCGTCAGCGAAAAAGGCTATGAGGTTAAACCGCCTTTTAAAACGCCAGAAGAAAACGCCTATCAAGATTTACTCGCCGCTTTCCCGGCAAAACAGGCTTATCAAGAGTATTTAAAAGACGCCAAGGACGAAATAGCCTGGCGAAAACAAAATAAAGCCAAAGTGGAAGAAGCCGCTTACCAAGTGGCGCGCGCCGGTGTGCAAGCCATAGGGGCGGAAAACCTTTCTTTCAACTTCGCCGGGGTTCTGCTCGGCATTACTTTAAATGGCAAAAAAAGCATAACCCAAAACGAAATTACGGCGATGTACAATTATCACGTAACGCGTTTGGAAAAACAACAATTTGACGCTTTTGATTTCGGTATGCTAAGCGGAGAAAAGCAGAAAAAAGTCGCCGCGACTTTGCTGGTTAATATTATAAGAAGCATCAGTATGGGCGCGCAACTAAATCCGAAAAGCGGCGCGGAACGCTATCCCAAAGCCGTAGAATCTTTAATTTATCGCAGTCAAGACACTTCCGCTTTCAGCCAAGTGCTCGGAGCAGGCTTTGCCGCACTTTTGGCAAAAGGACACTATACCGCCTTAGACAGAATTTTAAGCCATTACACCAAATTGGAACAAGACAGCACTTTTTGGGGCGACTGGCTTACCTTAGTCCATTACGTTAATTTGTTTAACGGAGAGAAATATTTGGGCCCGGTTTCGGTTCGCACGCAGTATAACACCGACTATATATACGCCAACACTTTTACCGATATAGCCCTTTTACTTGCCGAAAACGGATCTGCGCAAAGCAAAAATCTTTTGCAAAAATACGCCACAAACAGAAGCATCGCTACCGTTATAAAACCTTTCCTTAAAGGTGCGCTTACGGCAAAAAATTCCGGCATTGCCCAACAGACGGCTCAAGCAAAAGCCGCCGAACTGGCAAATATGGACTTCGGCGATATAACCGCCACATACGAATATGATATTGATTTTCAGCTGCTTCAAAAATACCCCGGCATTTCCGGAAAGCTGACAAAAAACGCCATAACCACCAAAGAGCGCAAGCAGGCAAAAAGTTCTCATCAAAAGGCTTTCGGCTATCTGAAAAGAGCGGCTCAAGCGGGCGATATTTATTTAATGATTTACGGTCTTATAGGTTTGGCGAAACTCGGCAAAGGCGCGATAAGCCTAAGCAAAAGTACCTACACGGCCATAAGAGCGTCAAGAATACAAAATATGGGCCAGCGTATAGCTTATATACGCGCCAATTACGGGCAGATGTCCAAATATATTTCGGCAAAAAGAAGCTTTATGCGCTTAAGTACGAACATAAAGATATTTTTTGACCAACCGATAAACCCCAGAACGGTTTTTAAATTGGAAAGTGCAGAAAACGCCAAAAAATTAGCCGATATGGAAAAAGCTGCGGCAAAAGCCAAGGAGGTAGCACAGCAAACCGGGAAAGCGAAAGATATCGCCAAAGCCAATTTGGCGGAAGCGCAATTCCATTTGGAACAATCCCGCATTGGCGTCGGTTTGGAGTTAAGGAAAGACGGAGCGCAGAGCCTGTTAAGAAAATTTCAGGCGTATCAAAGCGGCGAACTGGGAAATCTTTCCTCTTTAACCCCGGCGGAAACAAACTTTGTAAAATCCCTTTACATTTACCGCACCAATATGCAAACCGCGGCGCAGGCGGCTGCCGAGTATTATCCGCATTTGAATATTTTTCAAAGAGGTTTTTACTATACTTACGGCAAGCTGAGTTATTGGTTTACCAAATTTAATCCTCGTTATTGGTCTTTCCGCGTTGACGGAAGCGTATATTCCGCCGGAGCGAAAGCCTCTTCCGGGGTAACAACAACCGCAGTCAGCGCCAACGGGCCCGTTTTTGCCGCGCCGGAGTTACCCTCCTCGTCATTATCCGTTAAGCCTGATTTTAGCGTACCGCAAACTTTGAATAAGCCCTCACTTCTGCCCCCCCAAACTTATAGTCTTAAGCCTTATTCCATTGACTTTTTGCGAAGTGTAAACAAGCAAGTTGCGATGCCGGTTGTCTTTACAATGCTTTTCAACCCGTTCCACGCCCCGGCCGAAGCGAAGTTTTTTGACCCTTTGCTATCCTCTTCAAAAGCCAATAGTATTGAGGCCACCATAATACCCACGCCCATCGGAACATACGAAGGGGAAGTTACGGATCTGTTCAACAAGCAAATTGAGGCAAGCCAAAATGTTTTGTTTGAGCATGAAGGTTCAAACATAAACATTCCCCAAATGATTGAGCTGATAGAAGCAAAACATCCCGAAAGCGGTATAACTTTGGCCCGTTACAACAAAGATATTGAAGCCCTGAGGAAAATCGCCCCGCAGCTTACACCCGCGACTTTCGACCGCTTACTTAAATCTTTATCAAACGGAGATCTTTTAAAGAGAATTTTGGGTTCAAAAAGCAAAAAAGCGGAAAAGAAACTGCCGGAATTATTTGCAAAATATAAAAACTCCCTTAATTATTTTGAAGCTTATAACCGCGCTATAACTAGCTCCCCATTCCCTACAAATTTGGTTTTGCCCAGGGGCTTTTTCAATGTAGTTGAATTCCCGGCCGTGGAAGGATTTAACCCGGCCGCGGTTGAGCAAAGCGTTGAAGCTTTAGATGAAATTGAATTTTCCAAACGTTTGGTAAAGAGTTTATTCTCCTCGAGAAATTTAATTTCATCTTTACAGGATCTTCTTTCCGCTGCGGACGCGAACAAAGCTCTTCAGATGTCTTCAAAAATGACGAAACTGCATTATCAAATAGACGATTTGCTTAAAGGCGGCATTCCCAAAAAGAGCATAAAAGGCTGTATTATCGATGAAGGCGCGGCCTGGGACAGGAATGTGGATATGGCGACGTTCTCCCCGGACAGGCTAGGGCTTTCCGTGGAATTCCAATTTGACGCCGGAAGGGATATAGTTGACTGGATACATAAAAATAATATCCCTTATGACCCCAAGAGTTATATATCCGCCAGAAAAAAAGGATTCCTTCCCGAATCCGTCCTTGAAAACATCACATCTTGGGCAAAATCTAAAATCGGCATAAGCGAAGAACACCCCGCGCATTACGTAGAATTTTTTACCGAAGACGGCGTGAAGGAAGTTCACGTATACAACAGCGATTATACCGCCAGAATACGTTTAGGCAAGCATGAACTTTCCCCCGGCAATCCGCACTTACATTTTGAATATCTTGAACACGGCGCTTGGGACGGCATAAAAAATCATTCCTATGCTTTTGACGTCGAAGATGCCTATCTGCCGCAAATACAGGTCCTATTGCAAAACCTTCAGCAATATTTCAGACCGCAGCCAAAGATGGACGCCAACGCCATACTCGGCCGGAATCCGCCCGAAAATCAAAAAGTCCTTTATATTTTAGGCGGGCCGAATGCCAGCGGAAAAACAAGGCTTTTTAACGCTCTTTTTTCAGATCAGAAATTACCGTTTTTAAACTCTGATATCGTCGCAGCCTAAAAAAATATAAACGACGTTGAAGCCGGCAGACTCGTGCTTGCCCAAATGGACGATATGTTCAAAGAAGGAAAATCTTTCATTTTTGAAAGCACATTGTCGGGCAGGAGCGTATCGGCTTATATAAAAAGAGCAAAAGAAAACGATTATAAAGTAATGATTCTTTATATTTTCGTAAAAGACCCAGGAACATCCATAGCAAGGGCGCAAAGCAGACTTCTGGAAGGCGGCCACGGCGTACCTTACGGAGATCTCACCCAAAGATACGTAAAGAGCCGTAACAATTTTTGGAATCTTTACAAAGATATGGCCGACGACTGGATTATGTTCTTTAACGGAGATACCGACATAGTGCCGATAGCCTCCCAAAAAGAAGGTTCGGCCCTGCAAATATTGGAAAAAGATATTTTCTCCGCGCAGCAACCGCTTGATCCGGAAACGGGCAAAAGCATAGTGGATATTTTGCCGAAGTAAGAACCTCTTATATTTTGTAAAATATTGATATGGAAAATAATAATACGGGCAAATATGTTTTTGATAAAAAAACAGGTAAAGTGGTAAAAATTTCAGACGAAGTCCCCTCTTTATCAAAGAAAGAACACAGCTGCGGCCCCTGCTGCGGCTGCCGTCATAACTATGACTGAAACAAAGAGGGACAATATGACAGAAAAGCACAATACCCCCGCGGAAATAAAAACCCACGTCTTGCAGCCGGTGGAAAAACCGGCCGAAAAACGTCAAAACAAACATCACCCCCGCCCCCGCCAAAACGGACGCAGACAGGAATATCCTTTACAAAAAACGAAACATACGCCAATCAAGCGTTTTAACCAAAAAACCCATAAGCAGAGCTTAGCCGAAAAGTTGGTAAAAACTTTTACTTCCTTGATATCAAAAGGCATTAAAACCATATTGCCGTGGACTTTCCTAAGTTTTCTGTTTTTTACCGCAGGGGCTTATTATGTATTTTCAATCTGCTTCACGGGGCACGATTACCCTTTGTGGTATCTTTTGATTACGGCTTTTATACTGTTTGGATTTTATGGGGTTTTCGGCCTTTTTTACGGAATGGTTATGGGGCTTTTGTACACAGTCAAATCCTTTTCGGAAGCGTTCGGCTCTCTTATAAGAGAAAGTATAAACCGCATTAAAAACTCCATAGAAAGCAAAATAGACAATGTGGCTGATACCCTCTCGCGTAACCAGGCGGCGCAGGTGGTGAAGCAAACTTTTGACGATTTATCCAGAAATATCCGCAAATACGCCGCAAAAACCGCCGCCGGCCTTACGGCTTTGGCCGTTTTGGGCGGAATATTGTTCCTTTGCAGGAAAGTTTTAATAAAAAGCCTTTCCAAGATTAAAAATAAAGCAGACTTCTTTACCGTAATGTCCGCGCGGGCCACATTGGTTGCGGCCGTAATCTTAAACCTTACTTTCTTTGCAAAACTTGCCATAGCCGCGGGCCTTATGTTCGGGGCGATTATGCTTGGCAGCCAAGCGCTTATCGTACTTTTGTTAAAATGAAAAAACTCCTCCGCGTTCTTCCACTTTGCTTTGCGCTATGCGGCACGCTTAACGCGTACACCGCAAGGCAGTATTATGAGCAGGGTTTAAAAGCGGAAGACTCCGGCGAAAAAATAAAATTATTTTCCAAAGCGATAGATAAATCGCCCAAGTTCATAAGCGCATATCACAACCGTGCGGACGCTTATAAAGAAAAAGGCCTGTTTAAAAAAGCTTTGGCGGACTACAATAAAATAATAACGCTCTCCCCAAAAGATCCTTTTAAATACTATGCCCGCGCTTTGGCCTATAAAGAACACGGGGACTGCGCTTCCGCCATAAGGGATTTTTCCGAAGCGATAAAACTTAAAAACAATTACGACGATTTTTATTATAACCGCGCGGCGTGTTATATGTCTTTGGAAAAGTACGCCCCGGCACTTAAAGACTTGGGAAAAATAAAAAACAGAAAGCCACGCCGCCACGACATAGAACTTATGGAGGGCAAAGCGAACTTCTTTCTGTACAGATACGCAAAAGCCAAAGAGGTTTTTAACTCTTTACTGGAACAAAACCCTGATGACGCGGAAGCTTTGTTTTACATAGGGCGCATACATTTCAACAATGAAATGTACGACGAAGCCATTTCTTATTTCAGCAAAGTTTTAAACCGCGATCCCTCTTTTGACACGGCTTGGCTTTTAAGAGCTTCCGCTTTCAAAGAAATTGACGATTACGCCCAAGCCGCGCAGGATTACACAAACCTTATCGCGCTTAAGCCGGAATACACTTATTATAACCGCCGCGGGCTTATCTATGAAGAAATGGACGACTGGCGCGCCGCGGCCGACGATTATTCCTACGCCATAGCTTTAAACCCGAAATGGGCCATACCGTATAACAACCGCGGCTACGCTTATATGAAGCTTAAAGATTATAAAAAAGCGAAAAACGATTTTGACGCCTCTTTAAAGCTTTCTTCTTACCTGCCGACGACACACATCAATATGGCCGGATATTATTGGACGGTAAAAAAAGACAAACGCAATATGTATAAGTATTTGGACCAAGCTTTAAAGCATAATTTTAAGGATTTTGATTCTCTTTACGAAAACGGCAAAAAGGCTTGGCTGTTCAAGAATATCAATAATACAGTAGAATTCAGAAGTTTTATTTCCGGTTATAACAAATAATTTCGGCGGTCAAAACTACCGCCGGCAAACTCCTTATTTTAAAAAATGCCCCGGTTTAAGCCCGGGGTTTTCTGTCGGTATGCATAAAATTATTTGTAGATATAGGAATAATCGGGCTTAATGCCGTAAACGTCAGGGGAGACTTCGGAAATGTCTTTAAGTTCTACTATATACTTTTCGGTAATGGTAAATGATACTACGGCAAGGCCTTTTGCGCCTTGCGCGGAAAAATCCTCGTAAACACTGATATGTATGGGCAAGCCGTTTCCTTCCCGTTTATCCATAAGCTTTTGTATTTCATCGGCAAGAGGAAGTTCCGCATAATTGTAAAGTTTGCGTATTTTGTTTTTGGAAGAAAGTACCTTTTTATATATTCCCTTTTCGGAAAAGGATTTTACAGCAACGGGCTTTTTGCCTTTGACGTTGAAATCCCCACGGTTGCTGCGTATCGGGTCGGATTGGCGTATCTGCAAAGCGGAAACCTCGCCAAAATCTTTCAAGGCGGCCTGAACGGCAAGCCCTTTGCCCGCCGCACCAGAACCGGCGTAATAAACGCCGCATCGCTCCTTAAGGCCGTGATCCACGGTAGTGTACTTCTCCGGCAAAGTTACGCCGTTTTGCTTTTCATAATCAAGGACCCCTTGTGGCTTAACGTTTTTTACGCTTATATCGGTTACTTCCAAACCGCAAATAACGTAACGTATAACTTCTTTTATGGGACGACCGGCAATCATCTCGTCATCAACGTCGGCGGTTAAAGGAGGGCCGGCAAAAGAAGACTCCCGTTTGGAAGCCGCAGGAGCGGGCTCTTCCATCGGCATAATAAATACCTCCCCGAAAGCGGGAAAAGCGCAAAACAAAATAAATAAAATAAAGTTATATCTCATTTATTTGTACGGCATAAAGTAAAACTGGCCGTTCTCCTTTATAAGCCTGCCCCAAACGGGCTTACCTTCTATATTAAGCAAAGCCGAAACGGATTTGATGTCTTTAAAAGGTATGTTAAAAGTAAGCGGTATACCGTTTCCGCCGAAATCATCGCCGAACATATTGACGGTTCTCTTCATCACTACGATAGGAACGCCTCTTTTTTCGCTCAAATTAAGCTTGGCGTAAAAGAAAGCTTCGGAAGGATCTCTGGTAAAGAATATCGCCCTTTGCGGAGTACGCATATAAATAGTACCCACGGTATTGCTGGCAATACGCGTATCTTTAAGCAACAGGCCGTTATCAAAAATATTATTTATACCGTTGTTATTTAAGGCCATTCCCCTGTAAATGTTATGCCTTGCATAAAAAGAGGGAACAGGCACGTTTTCCGCTGCTGCTTTGCTGACGGCGTAATTATCAAAATTTTCTATAAGATAGCGCTCTCCGCTTAATTTGGGAATTACGGAATACTGCGGGGCAGCCCCCAATCTGTACATTGTCGAAAGCGCTTTTTTGGGCGAGAAGCCAAACATTTTCAGCAAAGAAAAGCCGAAAGCTTTGGTATTGTGTCCGATTTTGGGATTTACCGCTAAATTTTCAGCCGGCGCGGAAATTTGTCCGCCCGGGCCGGAAGGAATTTCCAATCCACCAAATCCGTTTTGTACATTTCCTTTTCCCATAAGTCCGCCGTATTTTCCTATAACATTTGAATAGGTGGAAAGGACTTTAGGATTGGCGGAAAAGAATGCCGCCTGATCAAATAAAGGATCCATAAACAAATCCTTAAAAGCCCGTCCTATAAAATCCCTTACAATCGGCAGTCTTACATAATAAGTGTGGAATCTAAAATCCGAACGGGAAGCTACGCCTATAACGCCGTGTTCATTAATCAAAGGACCGCCGCTGAAGCCTTTTTCTACTGATGGCGAAGCCATATAATAGCCCGTCTTTTCATTAATATTGGCCAAAGCCGACTGCTCGGGAGTAAGGAACATAGCGCGGTAATTGCCCATAACTTCCTGCGGATACAGGTTAAACCCCAATTTGCCGGGAAAACCCGCAATCACCGCCCCGTTACCCAAAGCCGGCTCTTTTAAAGCCAAATTTAAAGGTTCTATGCCTTTAACCAAATCTTCCGAAGGCACCAAAATGGCTAAATCTTCCCCCAACGGCCCGCTTTTGTATACGGCGGAAGCATAACCGCTTTGGCCGTAAGCGTTGGCTAAAAAGTAATCGCCGCGCATTCCGGCCGCATGGCCGGCGGTAAGCATAAAATTAGCTCCGCGATGAGTAACGTAAAAAGCCGTTGCGTGGCCGCCGGACGGGGTTGAAATTTCAAAGACGGCCTTGTTTATCTTGTCCAAAGCACGCTCCTTAAAAAGGAAAGAAGGCAAAGCCCACTCAAAAGGTTTAAACGGAGCCCCAAGATTAAACGGAACCGAGGAATCAAAAGAAATATATTGCAAAGAAGGCCTTAAAAAAGCCGGGGAAGCGAAAGAGGCTAAACTCCCGCTTTCGGAAAAAGCGGGCAATGCGGAAAGGCCGGAATATGCCGATGAAGATATTTCCGAAACGGCGGAAGCATTCGCGCCCGCGTTTGCGTAAGCCCCGCCGACCGCGGGCTCGTAACGAACGCCCAAAAGCCCTTTTGAAACGAATTGTCCCTCCCTGTGAAAACGCAAAGCTGATGGCAATGCCGCCCCCGTACGCGCATTGAAAAATACAAAACCTTTGCCGCGGACGAAGTTATAAATTTGGTTTCTAAGCAAATAATCGTTTGCAAAAGCGTAATCTTGGACAAAAGGCAAATATTTTGCTTTGGAAGAATAAAGATAGCTTCTGGGCAAAATATGTTCGGCCGATTCAATGCCGACCTCAGCGGAGGCTTTAGGAGCAGCTTTTGCCAAAATACCGCTTTGATATTTGGAGGCCACGCTCCTAAGATTTGCCCCGTTAAGCAAATCTTCAGTATAGGCTGCGATATTGCCGAAATTGCTTTCCGGCACAAAAGAGGGAACAGTCCCCCCTTTGCCGAGAGCGGTTATCCCCAAAGAAGAGGCCTTATTAATATCCGATGATATACGCGATATATTGCCGTGTACGGAAGGCCTGTAATGGGAAGATGCAAAAAAAGTATTTGCGGATTTACCCTCAACTGTTTTGATACCGGCGCTCTCGGCGGTTTTGGCCGCCTGTCTGTAAATTCTGTTTTTATAGGCGTATGAAATCGCCGGCGTTGAGTTTTTTGCGGCCAAGTACTTTATGGCCCGATATTGAGCCTGCGTACGCGCAAGTATAGCAGGAACACTTTTGACGTATCCCGCCCCTTTGCTTAACAGCGCGCCAAGGCCGCCCAGTTTTGAAACTTGTTTTATTCCCCCTTTGGATATCAAAGCTATGATATTGATATTCATTAAAGATTCCGCCGGACGCTTTGAAAAGTTAAACAGGGAACTCCAAAAGCCTTCTATATCCTTTTCATTGCCGGAAAATTTTATTTGATACAAAAAACCGTCTGCGCTTTTCAGTTTTATCGGTGAAGCGCCTTTATACCCCGTAAGTTTGGCGTAGGCGAAGCCTATCTCGTTTTTAAGTTTGGCTTTCATATCAGCGTCCGTTTCTTTGTCATTTTCCAAATAGAAATAGGCGTTATTAAGACGCGCGGCGAAATAAGCTTTAAGCTGAGCTTTATTGCCCGCGGAATCGGGAGCCTTTTCCGCCAAAGCGGCCAAAGCCAATTCTTTTGAAGCGGAAGCGGCCGCGTCATAAGTTTTTACCTTGTTTATCAAGAACGAAACGGCCTTTTCCCAATAATTTTGTTTTACAAAAAGCAAAGGATACAATCTGATTGCGGAGGAATACAAATACGGGACGGAACTCCTGCCCGCGGCGCAAACGGTGTAAGCTTTATTTGCATCGGTAAGTTTTTTTATCACGGGCGGAACTGCGGCTTCCTTATATTGTAAAAAAGGTTTTGAAGAAGCGGAAAAGCGGGCCTTTACTCCGCTCCAAAAACCGCCGCTGTGTGTTTGCGTTTCTTTAACCCAATTATAAGCCCCGTCAAAAGCGTGAACTACGGCAAAAGGATCAAAAGCGCAATACGTCGGCGTTATTGAGCCTTCATTGCCCAAAGCTGAAATAATATTTTCAAAAGTTACGCGGCATCCCCTGTAAGCCATAACCGGCGCGGCATACTGCATAAATTCTATACGATTTTCTTCGGAAACATTTTTATCGGCCAATATTGCCGAAACGGCTTTACAGTCGTTTCCGCTTTTGTCGTTGGGATTAAGCAAAATTTGAAGCGCGAACCCAGCCTTTTTATAATTGCATTTTTTGTTTTTTCGCGAGCAGGCTTCAAATTCCGGGCGGTAAATTTTCAAAATTTTTAAGTAATATGAGTTATCTTCAAAATAAGCGTTGTTCCAAACCGCGGGGAAAACGGCAAAATAGAGTTTATCTTTAAAACTATCGTCCTTTGAAAGATAATAAGAGGAAATCAGATTGCCCATATTTGAAGCGGCAAGCTTATTAAAAGCTTCGCCGGCAGCGTGCCCGGAAGCCGCCGCTTTAATTATTTGCGAGGCTGCTCTTTCCGCCGACGCCGGATTAAAATTTCTTTGCAGAGTTTTTTCGGCTTGGAAATTTAAATCCAATTCCGGCAGGGTATCGTTAAAATCAAAGGCGAAGCAAACCGTGCAGAGATTAAAAAACAATCCCGCGAAAAAAAGAATTCTCTTTAAAAATGTTTTAGGATATAAATCGCCCATTATTAAATTTTATAAGTTTTAGACTCCGCCGACAAGAAACTTTAAGGCCTATGCCGGCATACCTAAAAGGCCTATAAAAAACATTATCCCCGTCAAGCGGGGATAAATTATATACAAACTGACAAAACGTGCACTATTATTTGAGCAAGGCTTCAACATCCACGGATTTAAACGCCGCGGAAGAAAAAAGCTTGTTCCTGAAAACTTTTGCCATAGGGTTCTTCCTCAAAATGCACAACATCATAAAAACGGCGGGCGCGGTAAGCGCGAAAGGCAGTCTTTTTGCGTATCTTAAGCGTTCGGAGTGGGTAAAGCAATAGTTTTTTACCAAATCGCGCTGCTCCTCGTAAGTCAGCTGAAAGTAACTTTCCTGCGGGAAAAAATCCTTGGAGCGGCGGAACATAGAAGTAAAAACCTTACATTGCATATTTAAAGCTTCGGCTAAATCTGCGTCGGTTATAACTTTTTGGTTTCTTATTATGCGGAATTTCATAAAAAATCATTCTCCTTTGGCGGGGATAAATTTATTAATTTCGGCCAATGTCTGCTGTAAATTGTAAGGCTTGGCTATAAAGTGCGTCGCGCCGGCTTCCTGCGCCCTTTCTCTGTCCTGCGCGCCGACTAAAGTCGACATTATTATCACTGGCGTTTTGTATAGGGACATATCGCTTTTTACGGCTTTGCATATCTCAAAGCCGCTGACGTGCGGCAGCATTAAATCAAGCAAAATCACGTCCGGCTTGTTTTTTTTGACGGTCTGAAAAGCCAGCCTTCCGTCATTTACCCAAACGACGTTATGGCCCTTTATTTCCAAAGCCCCTTTTAAAGCGTTGCCGAGGATTTTTGAATCCTCTATCATAACAATCTTAGCCAATTAAATCTCCTTGCAATCTTTTTGATACAGGCCCGCAAGCTTGACGTAGACTTCGGCGTTTTCTTTTATTTTGGCGATTTCTTCCGGCGTAAGCTTTCTTACCGCTTTCGCCGGTACGCCCATAACCATACTGCCGCTTTCTATAACTTTTCCGGCCGGCAAAACGCTTCCTGCGGCTATAAGGCAATTATCGCCAATGACGCTTTCCATAACCGTCGCGCCCATACCTATAAGGCAGTTATCGCCGATTTTCGCCCCGTGTACTACGGCGTTATGTCCAACGGTTACATTGCGGCCCAAAACAGCCGGTTTGTCAAAATCAACGTGAATGCAGGCATTATCCTGAACATTGCTTCCCTCGCCTATTATAATAGGTGCGATATCGGCCCGCAAAACGGCGTTTGGCCATACTGAAGAATTTTCCTTCAAAACCGCTTTACCTATAATTACCGCTCTTTCGTGCACATAAACGCCGGGCGCGATTTGCGGTTCGGATTTATCTATTTTCTGCTTCATTTTCAACATACTCCTTGGCTCTGTTTTTCGTCATAGCCATAGGTTCGGAAAGCTTAAGCCCCCAATATACGAATACGCTTATTATCCCCGGTATAACGTAGTAAACCGCGCGGTAAATAAGGCTGGCCATAAGCGCGGAATCCCAGTCTATACCCATTTGGGAAAAAACGGAAGTCATCGCTATTTCCATAGCGCCCAATCCGCCGGGCAGTATCGGTATAAGGGTCGTCGCCATACCGACGGCAAAGCCCGCCAGCAGAACACCTATTGATATTTTAATCCCAACCGCCAAAAAAGCCAGATATAAAATCAAAATGGTAAAAATCCAATCCCCGCAAATATAGGCTATGGCGCGGGTAAGTTTTACTTTATTGTTGTGTATGGTGTTAATGCCGTTGTCCAACTGTTTGGCGAAAGCGGAATAATTGTTTTTTGGTATCAGCGCGCCGAAAAGATTATAAATGATTTTGTTAATAAGCATAAAAATCTTTCTTATGCCTTTATAGCGGAACTCGTTGTTAAACATAAACGCAGTAACAAGCGCGCCAACGCCGGCTATCAAAACCACGAGGACGAAATTCCTCAGCATCTGCCCGGGCGCGGCATTATGGGACAAGAGAAGCAAAAGAGAACCCTGCAATATTATTATTATCAGCACAAAATATAGAAGTACGCTGATTACTATGCTGGACATCACGCTTATCCCTAAAGGAACATTTCTCTTGCCCAGCAAATGCGCCCTAAGCGCAAAGCCGCTTACGCCCATAGTGGAAACCAAATAATTTACCGTGGTTGATACGAAAGCTATACTTACCGCCGCGCCGAGGTTTATTTTTTCGCCCAACAATTTAAGCGTTTCCCAAAGGGACATACCCATACAAACGTAAATCGCCGCGGAAGATACGCAGGCCAAGAACAAATACCAAGTGTTGACCTCGTTCCATATCCTGACGAAATTATCTTTTGCGTCGTAAATAAGCCACCCCACTATCGAAACCGAAAGCAGGCAGCTTATTATCACGATTAAGTTCTTTTTGCTGAATATGCTCATAGCTTATAAAATCCTAAAAATACGGAAGCGTTTTTATTCCAACGCTTCTGAGAAAACGCGTTTCTTTTATAAATTATATAATTTTAATATGAAATATATCACCATCACAGGCGCAAAAACGCACAATCTTAAAAATATCAGCATTAAAATACCAAGGGGTAAAATGGTTGTAGTAACCGGGCTTTCCGGTTCGGGCAAGAGTTCTTTGGCTTTTGACACCATTTACGCGGAAGGGCAGCGGCGTTACGTTGAAAGTATGTCCGCCTATGCAAGACAATTTTTGGAACTTATGGAAAAGCCCGACGTTGAGTTAATAGACGGTCTTTCCCCCGCTATTTCAATAGAGCAGAGAAATCCATCCCGAAATCCGCGTTCGACAGTAGCTACGGTAACGGAGATTTACGATTATTTCCGTCTGCTTTTCGCGCGCATAGGCCACAGGCACTGCCCAAACTGCGGCAGGCCCGTTGAACAGTGGTCAATAGCGGCCATAGTCAAAGACATTTTAAGCAAATTCGACCAACAAACCGTAATAATTTCTGCCCCGGTAATACAAGGCAAGAAAGGAACTTACGAAGAACTTTTCAACCGTCTTAAAAAAGAAGGTTTTGTAAAAATCATTTACAACGGTGAAATTTTCGATTTGGCAAATCCGCCCAAACTTGAACGCTATAAAAAACACGATTTGGATTTGCTCATAGACGAAATTTACATAGACGAATCCGACAAAGAGCGCATTACGGACGCTTTGGAACTTGCCGTAAAATATTCCAAAGGCCTCGTAAAAGTGAGAAAAGACAAAGAAGAATTTACTTACAGCGAAAACAACGCCTGCCCCGCCTGCGGGATAGGCTTTGGGGATTTGGAGCCCAGACTCTTTTCCTTTAATGCGCCCCAAGGCGCATGCTCCGAATGCAACGGGCTTGGCATAAAAATAGAAATTGACGAAAATTTGGTCGTACCCGATACTTCCCTGACTATAAACGAAGGCGCAATCGCCGCTTGGGATTCCCCTGTAACAAACAGGACAAACCGCTGGAAAAATTCTTGGGCGGGATATTATTACGAAATTTTACATTCCGTATGCAAAGCGCAAAATATCCCTATGAACAAGCCTTGGAAAGAGCTGACCCGCGTTCAGCAGGAAATCCTGCTTTACGGAGGAGAAGACGTATTCTACCAAAGCACTTTTAACTCAAAAGAGGTTCCTTTTGAAGGCGTAATCGGCAATTTAAAACGACGCCACCAAGAAAGCGAAAGCGATTTCGTAAAAGAGGAAGTCTACAACCGCTTTATGCGGGAAGTTACCTGCCCCGTATGCCACGGAGCAAGGCTTAAGCCCGAGGCTCTTTCGGTATATATCAACGGCAAAAATATAGCGCAAATAGCGGCAATGCAAATAAGCGCGGCTTTGGATTTTGTCAACAATTTAAAGCTTACGCCGAAAGAACAAATAATTTCCAAGCAGGTGCTTAAGGAAATCAAATCCCGTTTGGGCTTTTTAAACAGCGTTGGGCTTAATTACCTTACGCTTGAAAGGAAATCCCAGACTCTTTCCGGCGGGGAAGCCCAACGCATACACCTTGCCACCCAAATAGGCAGCGGGCTTACGGGCGTGCTTTACGTTTTGGACGAGCCGACCATCGGTCTGCACAGCCGCGATAATGACAGGCTTATAGAAACGCTTAAAAAACTGCGGGATTTAGATAACACGCTGATAATAGTCGAACACGACAAAGACACCATTTTGGCCGCAGACCACCTTATAGAAATAGGCCCCGGCGCGGGCGAACACGGCGGAAAAGTTACGGCGCAAGGCGCAAGGGATGAATTCCTTAAAAATTCCGACTCAATCACCGCACAATACTTAAACGGCACAAAGAAAATCCTGCCGAATTTAAACCCGCAAAAACCAGGCAAAAAATGGATAGAAATCAAAGGCGCAAGGCAGTTTAACCTTAAAAACATCGACGTTAAAATACCTTTGGGCCTTTTTGTGGCGATAACGGGCGTCTCCGGCTCGGGAAAATCGACTTTAATCCATAATATTTTATATCGCGCTTTGGCAAAAAAATTCTACGGAGCAAAAGAGGAACCGGGCCTGCACGACGGAATAAAAGGTTTGGAACACATAAATAAGATTATCATAGTGGACCAAAGCCCGATAGGCAAAACGCCGCGTTCAAACCCTGCCACCTACACCGGCGCGTATACGCACATAAGGGAACTTTTCGCACAAATGCCGGAAGCAAAAAGGCGCGGTTACAAACCTGGCAGATTTTCCTTCAACGTCAAAGGCGGACGCTGCGAAGAATGCCAAGGCGACGGCATTTTGAAAATACAAATGCAGTTCCTGCCCGATATTTACGTTAAATGCGAAGCCTGTGGCGGCAAACGCTTTAATGAAGATACTTTGCAGGTAAAATTCAAAGGCAAAAACATTGCCGAAGTATTGGATATGAGCGTAGATGAAGCCGTTGACTTTTTTGATTCTATGCCAAAAATCAAAAATATTCTTAAGACTTTACAGGACGTCGGCCTTGGCTATATAAAGCTGGGGCAAAGCTCCACGACGCTTTCCGGCGGAGAAGCGCAAAGGGTTAAGCTGGCCGACGAACTTTCCCGACGGGATACGGGCAATACGCTTTATATTCTTGACGAGCCTACTACCGGCCTGCATTTTGCCGATATAGACAAACTGCTTAAAGTTATGCACCGCCTAAGCGAGCAAGGCAATACAATGATAGTAATTGAGCACAATCTTGACATTATAAAAACTGCCGATTACATCATTGACCTCGGCCCGGAAGGCGGCGACCAAGGCGGGCAGATAGTGGCGCAAGGTTCGCTGCAGGATATTATAGACTGTCCGCAGTCCTATACCGGCAAATATCTTAAAAAGGAAATAGAGAGTCTTTAAAAGTATTATCTAATATAAGGCACAAGAACCGCGCTCTTTTGTATGTATGCGGTTCTTTGCTGATCTTGATAAAAAAGCCATAATTAGCAGACTATTGTTTTATTTGCTAAAATTGGATATAATATATTGCGGTCAAAAACCGTAAAACGCGTAAAAGCGGCAGATTTAAAACTTTTACGGGGTAAAAAGATATGAATATAATAGACGACATAAAACAACAAACCTCATACCCGGCAAACCTCCCGGCGATAGCCGTAAGGGACGTGGTAATGTTCCCGGGTATGTCTTTGCCGATATCCGTAGACAGGCAAAAATCCGTAATGGCGATAGAGTTGGCTCTCGGCACAACCGGCAAGTATATTATAGCCGTCTCACAAAAAGCGGCTGAAACCGAAGAACCTACCGCTGACGATATTTATAAATTCGGCGTATTGGCGGAAATTACTCAATCTCTTAAAATGCCCGACGGCAGTATGAAAGTATTTTTGCAGGGTATAGCCAGGGCCAAAATCAACAATTTGGAATTTAACCCGGTAGCAAAATGCTGGTACGCCAATGCGGAGTATCCGACCGACGAAACCAAACCCGACGCAGAAATTAAGGCCCTTATGCGCCAAACTTTGGATCAGTTTGAAGAATACGCTATGGTAACAAGGCGCATAGCTATAGAGGGCGTTTCATTTTTAAGGCAGATTGAAGACCCTTCCAAATTGGCCGATACGATAGCTTCCAATATAATAGTAAAGACGCAGGACAGGCAGGATATTTTGGAAACCGTGCCGGTAAAACCGCGTCTTGAAAAGCTTTTAAAACTGCTCGCCAGCGAAGTGGAAATAATTTCCTTGGAGGAAAAAATCCACTCCAAAGTAAGAAGCCAGATAGAAAAATCCCAAAAGGAATACTATCTTAACGAGCAGATGAAAGCCATTCAAAAAGAGCTTAGGCAGAAAGACGACTTCCAAAAAGATATAGACGAACTTAAAGCTAAAATCAAAAAGAACAATCTGCCCAAGTACGCGGCCGAAGCGGCGGAAAAGGAAATCGAAAGGCTTTCAAAAATGGCGCCGTTTTCCCCCGAATCAACGGTATCAAGGACATTTCTTGATTGGTTGGTAAATATGCCTTGGGCAATTTCCACCGAGGATATCCTTGATATAGCTTCCGCAAAAAAAGTTTTGGACGAAGGACACTTCGGTCTGGATAAAGTAAAAGAGAGAATTTTGGAATATTTGGCCGTAAGACAGCTTACCAAAAGCCTCAAAGGGCCTGTTCTCTGCTTTGTAGGACCTCCGGGAACCGGTAAGACTTCAATAGCCAAATCAATAGCGCAGGCGATAGGGCGCAAATTTATAAGAATGTCTTTGGGCGGAGTGCGCGACGAAAGCGAAATCCGCGGACACAGACGCACTTATATAGGCTCTATGCCCGGGCGCATTATACAAGGAATAAGCAAAGCCAAAAGCAATAACCCGGTTTTCTTGCTTGACGAAATAGACAAAATGGGTTCCGATTGGCGCGGCGATCCCGCGGCGGCTTTGTTGGAGCTTTTGGACCCCGAGCAGAACAAGGACTTTGTGGATCATTATTTGGATGTTCCTTTTGACGTTTCCAAAGTAATGTTCATAACCACGGCCAACTCTTTAAGTTCAATTCCCGTAACTTTAAGGGACAGGCTGGAAATTATAGAATTTTCCGGCTATACGCACTATGAAAAGCGCGAAATCGCCCAACGCTACCTCCTGCCTAGGCAGATGAAGGAGCACGGTCTGCCGGAAAAATCTTTAATAGTGGAAACGCCGGCTTTGGATCTTATAATGCGCGAATATGTCCGCGAAGGCGGAGTACGCAACTTTGAGCGTGAAATCGGCACGATATGCCGCAAAGCCGCAAAGCAATATCTCGAAGACAAAAAGAAAAAGACCATAAAAGTTACCGCAAAGAATTTGCATAACTTCCTTGGCATACCGAGATATTCCAATACCTTCGCCGAAGAAAACGGCGTAGGCATCGCAACCGGCTTGGCTTGGACTTCCGTCGGCGGCGAAACCTTGGCCATAGAAGCGACGAAATTCCACGGCAAAGGCCAGCTTATTTTGACGGGCAAACTCGGCGACGTGATGAAGGAAAGCGTCCGCGCGGCTTTAAGCTTTATCAGAAGCAAAGACTATGCCAAAAAGTTTGCTTTTGACAAAACGGACTTTCATTTACACTTCCCGGAGGGCGCAGTGCCCAAAGACGGGCCTTCTGCCGGAACCGCGATATGCACCGCTTTGTTAAGCGTTATAATGAATAAACCCGTTAAAAAAGCCGTAGCGATGACGGGCGAAATAACCATAACCGGGCGCGTTCTGCCGGTTGGCGGGATTAAGGAGAAATTCCTTGCGGCTTACAGGGAAAACATCAAAACGATACTTTACCCTCAAGCCAACGAAAAGGACGTTTCCGAAATACCCGAACAGATAAGGAAAGAACTTAAGCTTATCCCGGTAACGCATATGGAACAAGTGGTAAAAGTGGTATTCGGCAAGCTATAATTGCTAAAATATATTAAAAGGAACGCAAACACCCCTTTTTTTAAAAGGGGTGTTTTAAATTAAAAGGAGATAAAAAAGAAATGGTAACTTACATTAAAAATCTTTTTACCGACTTTAAAAATTTTGCGGTAAAAGGAAATATGGTTGATATGGCAGTAGGTATTATTTTAGGCGCGGCTTTTAACGGAGTGGTAAATTCCATCGTTAAAGACTTAATTATGCCCCCTATCAGCCTGTTGCTTTCCAAAATAAACTTCAGCGGATTGTTTTTTACTCTTAAAGACGGTTCCGCCGTTGCAGGCCCTTACGCTTCAATAGAGGCCGCGCAAAGCGCCGGCGCGGTAGTGCTGAATTTGGGCGCTTTCATCAATAACGCCATAAGCTTTTTGATTACCGCCTGGGCGGTATTTATGCTGGTAAAAATCGTAAGCAAATTAAGAAAAGAACCCGCCCCGGTCGAAGCTGTTCCTACAACTAAAGAATGTCCGTTTTGCAAAAGCGTTATCAACATCAACGCTGTAAAATGCCCCAACTGCACCTCAGACCTTAAATAAATTTGTTTAGGCCCGCTTTTTAAGCGGGCCTTTCTATAATAAATCAAAACAACGGAGTTATATTAATGAACAAAAAAATACTCGTTATTTTTTCGGCTTTTATATTGTGCTGCTTACATTCTTACGCCCAAGACGGCAAAAAGACCGGCTGGCAGCTTGAACTTAAAACCTTGGCTTTGGATTTGACTTCAACCGAAGTTAAAAATTCCGAAGAATATCAGGATTTTCCGAACGCAAAATTAAATGCCGATTCCCAAAGGCTCATCAAGGGCAGATTTCATTTTACGGGCGATTACTTCGGCCAGAATTATTTATGGGCAAACGCTTTATTTATGGAATACGGCAAAACCACCATTAAACCCGCCGAAGGCGAAAAGCTTACCACCGAAAACGCCGACAGAATTTTACTTTCTTCGGACTATACTTTAAGGCTTTGGCACATACAAGATTTCTTGGGCGGATTTGAAGCCGGCCCGTTTATCTCGCTGGCTTATGAAACGGAGTTTAATTCCAGCGGGGATTCCCCCCTCAAAAAAATCATAAGAGGCAATGCCGGCGCAAAACTTTTTGAAGGAAAATATCTTAAATCCTTATTTGCCGCAGGCTTTATGGAGTACGATTTCACTTACCCGGAAGAAGCCACAAAATACGGTTATGAAGCCGGAATAGGCCTTGAATACGATATCCGCGAAGGCGTAAAAGCCAAATTTACCGGCACTTTTCGCGATTATTGCTATGAAAGCGAAAAGCAGCCCACCGATTTGGATTATTCCTTGGAACTCGACGCAAGATTAGACGTTCTGGTTCTTAAGAATCTTTCCGTCGCGCCGTTTATCAACTATTATACGGCCCAAGGCAAATATGTAGGCCCGCGCGGAGAGAACCTCTACATAGGCGTAACGTTCTCCTTCAGCCATATGTTTTTGGCGGCCAAATAGCCAACCTAAACATAAGATAATTTTAAAACCCGCCTTAACCGGCGGGTTTTATTTTTCAGACCGAAAACGCCGTTTCCCCGCCGAAAAGCTTTTAAAGTTGTACAATATAAGTATGATAAACGAAGAATTGATTTTTGAAAATTTATCTAAAACCCAAAACTGCGACAAACAAAGGATTTTAGACATTCTTACACAGGCGCGCGAACTTAAAGGGATATCCCACGAACAAGCCGCCGCCCTGCTTAACCTGACTGATAAAGATTTAATCGAAGAGCTGTATAAAACGGCAAAATACATAAAAACGCAAATTTACGGCAACAGGCTTGTGCTGTTTGCTCCGCTTTATATATCAAACGTATGCTTTAACGAATGTCTTTACTGTGCCTTCAGGGCTTCTAACAAAGAACTGCACCGCAGAGCTTTAAACCAAGAAGAAATTAAAAGGGAAACCGAAACGCTGCTCAAACAAGGCCATAAGAGGGTTCTTATGGTGGCGGGCGAATCTTATACCGGCGCGGGCCTTAAATACGTATTTGATTCCATAGATTCCATTTACGCGGCAAGAATAGGCAAAAACAATATAAGGCGCGTAAACGTAAATATAGCCCCGCTGACGCTTGAAGAATTTAAAGAACTTAAAAAACATAATATAGGCACTTTCCAGCTGTTCCAGGAAACATATCACAAAGACACTTACCATAAAATGCACGTTGCGGGCAAAAAAGCCGATTATGACTTCCGCGTAACGGGTATGCACAGGGCGATAGAAGCCGGCATAAACGACGTCGGCATAGGCGCGCTTTTAGGCCTTTACGACTATAAATTTGAAGTTTTAGCTATGCTTCAACACGTTAAAGATTTGGAAGATAAATTCGGCGTAGGGCCGCATACTATTTCCGTACCCAGGATAGAGCCCGCCTGCGGATCTCCTTTAAGCGAACATCCGCCATACGCCGTAAGCGATGAGGATTTTAAAAAGATTATAGCGGTGCTCAGGCTTGCCGTACCTTATACGGGCATAATATTAAGCACCAGGGAAAACGCAGAAATGCGCCGCGCCGCTTTTGAGCTTGGCATATCCCAGATATCAGGCGGAAGCAAAACCAATCCCGGCGGATATGAGGATGACAACGCCGACGAACAGTTTACCCGCGGCGATCACCGCCCGCTTGAGGCCGTAATTTCCGACATAGTTGACCACGGTTATATCCCATCTTTCTGCACGGGTTGTTACCGTTTGGGCAGAGTCGGCAAAGATTTTATGGACTTGGCAAAACCAGGCCTTATAAAAGCCCATTGTCTGCCTAACGCAATGTTCACTTTTGCGGAATACCTCTATGACTTCGCTTCCGAGGATTTAAAAGCAAGAGGGCTGGCCCTCATTGATAAAATGATGAAGGACTTACCCCCCGCCAGAGCGGAGCAGACAAAAGCCAATTTGGCAAGAGTGGCAAAAGGTGAAAGAGATATATATTTTTAATTAGGCAATAATTCAAATTAAAGCTCCCTAGGTTTCTGCTTGGGGAGTTTTCTTTTTGACAAATTATATTATTCATATAATATTATATTTTCTTTTCATATACAGGATAGATAAATCAATATGTCATCACCATATTGATATCTAAGGAAAATAAAATATACTTATTTTATTAATATACTAGTTTTAGACTAGAATATTTTGTTATGAGTTGATAAAAAAATTCCCCCCGCACTCTTTCATTTGCGGGAGGAAATATAACAAATAAATAATTGATTATCCACATACACACTGTGAAATTTCACATTCAGTTGGGCTAATTAGTTCTTTGGCTGTAGCTGTTGCACCTTTTGTATAACAACGCATACTGCGTAACACATTTTCAGTGGTACAATCATAAGCATTGCCTAGAGTACCTCCGTCGCATACCCAGATATATTCTGGTAAAACGCATTGTGTGCCGTCCCATTTTCCTTCGCCGCATCTGCAATTAGTTCTGCTTTTGTCGCTGCCCCATCGTCCATACGACCATCCTGACTTTGTACATACTTTAGTTCTATATATTGTCCCACCGATAGCATCCTGGTCATAGCCGACGCAACTTCTTGATGCAGATTCTCCCGCAACACAAGCGCCGTCCTCCAAACAATAACCGTTTTTGCAGCGGAAGTCAGGTTCGTCACACCCCGTATCACCGCTTCCGCTGCCGCAAGTAAGATACATCTTACATTCCTCGCTGCCTTTCAGCCTTAAACTGCGCCATTGCGCTCCACCGCTGCAAGCAGCCAGCTTATCTAATTTTGTACCGTTAACAAAAGTTTTTGCTCCCTCAAAAGAGGAAGACCCGCTCGAATATAAGTTTTTAATTATTCCTGTTTCGCCAGTCTTGCCAAAATATGTACGGCCGCTGCCGGCATAGGAATAGGCCTTGCCTACGACGCCACTGGGATGTGTTTCGCTTCCGCTTTTTATCTCGTTCGTAGTGGAAAAATTACCGCTTTCCCCACTAATATCGGCAAAACCTTTTATATCCGATCCGTTTTCAATAGAAAACGCCCCGGCGACTTCAGTTTTATAATTATGGAATTCAGTATTATCCGTTCCCATATTTATCATCAGTTTATCCGAAACCGTAAGGTTAGCGTGTTGGCCGTATGGAACAGGATAAAAAGTTATATACCTTATCATTTTTTGCGCATTTAAAGGCAAAAGCGCAAACAAAAACAAACAAAAAAACGCGGTCTTTTTCATACATCCTCCGCCTGCTAAAATTAATTTATAAAACAAATCTTTAAACTAAACTTTCAAATACAACCAAACGAACTAACCGCCGCAAACCCTGTAATACATCGTACTTGTATCGCCTGCTCCCCCTTGGCAGATATATCCGCCTATATTTGCCGTAGCGGTATGACAGCTTGCACTGGAAGGGCTGTAAATCGTATAAGAACTGTAACAAGCCTGCGTACCGGCGGTGGAAGTGGCGTTTCCGTCTACAATACAACCCGGTTTAGACGGATTTTCCCTGCACCAGAACGTAGCGTCGCTTACATTTGAGAAATTACATTTTTCAACGGTATAATATGTGCCGTTGATAATCATACGCTGAGCCCCGTCATGCTGTTGGCATAAATAGGTAAGATTGGCATCAGTGCATTGATTGCTTCCCGTATAGCAATAAGTAGAAGTGGAAACGCCGCGTCCGCAATTAAATGTGGTGGAAATACTGGCGGAAACCGCTTCCCTCAAAGCGGTACAAGGAAAGCCATCTGCACCGCAAGGATGAGTCTGTATGCAGCCCTCTCTTTGGGAAGATCCGCAGGTATCCTGTATATTGGCCGGCCCTATCTGCCACGGGCCGAATTCGCACTCCGGCAAATCGGGGGCATCACATCCGTTAGAGGCTTCATTGCAGCTGCCGCAAGTAAGGTAATATTTGCACTCTTCGCTGCCTTTAAGCCTTAAAGGACACCAATTCGGATTTGAAGAACATCCGCCCACCAAATTAGTAAGAGCATAAGAGCCTATTTTGGCATTGGAATTGACCGAAGTTCCCTCCGAAACATAAGCATACTCTAATACGCTGTCCGAAGCTTCTATCGTATTGCTCGGCCCGGCCAAATCCGCGCGGCCGTAAGACATAGGCGTATCAACGTCGCCGCTTCTTATTTTATTGGCCGAGATATTGTTTCCGCCCGTCTTTGAAAACCGCAAAACACCGTCTAAATCAACAGAGCCGGGCACTGTAAGCCTGCCCGCAATTTCGCTCTCTCCGCCGTCCCGCCCGCTTATTATAGCCGTATTTGTTACGTTAAGTCTATCGTGGTTGCCGTACGGTATCGGGTAAAAAGTTATATATTTAAGCATTTTCTGCGCGTTAAGCGGAGCAAATAACGTTAAAAATAAAATTAAAAATGAAAATTTGCGCATAAAACCCCTCTGTCAAAAAAAGGATTTAAACCCCTATATATTAAATATAACAATAATTTATATTTTGGGCAATATATTTTTTATTATAAGATATTTAACCGTATTCAGCATATACGGAAAAATACCGTTAAAACGAGCCGCCCGTTTAGGCGGGCGGCTTTTTATATCCGAATCAATTTTTATTTAAGTTAAAAACACTTAAATTTAAGACCGATAGGCTTATTTGGCGTCTTCATCCTCGCTGTGAGTTACAGCTATGCCTAGTTCGTCCAACTGTTTTTGGTCAACGATATTGGGCGATTCAGTCAGCGGGCAGGAGGCCGCAGTCGTCTTGGGGAAAGCGATAACTTCCTTAATGGAATCTTCCCCGCAGATTAAAGCGGTAAGCCTGTCAAAGCCAAGGCCCATTCCGCCGTGCGGAGGGGTACCGCGCTCCAAAGCGTTTAAAAGCATTCCGAAGCGCCTTGCGGCTTCTTCTTTGGAATGCTTCATTAAAGCCAAAATCTTTTCCTGAATGTCGCGCCTATGGTTGCGGACCGAGCCGGAAGCCAATTCCATACCGTTAAGCACCATATCAAACTGATAAGAGCGCACTTTTAAAGGATCGGTATCCAAAAGCGGTATATCTTCTTTGACCGGCGCGGTAAAAGGATTGTGGGCCGCGTCGTAGCGGTCTTCTTCCGGGATATATTCCAACAAAGGAAAGTTTACAACCCACAGCGGAGCCCATTTTGTTTTGGGTTTAAGTTCAAGAATTTTTATAAGTTCTTTTCTTAAAGCCCCCATAAACAAAGCGCAGGTATCGGCTTTAACGTCGCTGCCAATAAAAACGGTATCGCCTTCGGCGGCGTTTAAGCTGGCGCGCAAGGCTTCAAGTTCGCTTTCGCTAAAGAACTTGGCAGAAGGCCCTTCAAATTTACCGGCTTTAAATTTAAGCCAAACAAGGCCTTTTGCGCCGTTTTTCTTTACGAGTTCCGTAAGTTTGTCTATTACGCCGCGGCTGAGTTTATCGGCAGAAGAATCGGCCTTTAAAGCGCGAACCGCGCCGCCGTCCTTAATTACGCTTTCAAAAACTTTAAAAGCGGTATTTTTGAAAATATCCGTAATGTCGGAAATTTCCATATCAAAGCGCATATCGGGCTTATCGCTGCCGAATCGCAAAAGCGCGTCTTTATACGGCATACGGATAAACGGCGTTTTGATTTCTTCCCCGACGGATTTAAAAACGGTTTGCATCATACCTTCCGCTATCGAGAAAATATCGTCAAGCTCCACAAAGGACATTTCTATATCCACCTGAGTATGTTCCGGCTGACGGTCGGCGCGAAGATCCTCGTCGCGGAAAGCGCGCGCAAGTTGGAAGTATCTGTCCACGCCGCTTGCCATTAAAGTTTGCTTGAACATTTGCGGGCTTTGCGGCAAAGCGTAAAACTTGCCGTTGTGCACCCTTGAAGGCACCAAATAATCGCGTGCGCCTTCCGGCGTGGAACGCGTTAAAATAGGGGTTTCAATCTCCAAAAAGCCGTGTTCGTCGAAATAGCGCCTTATCACTTGAGCAAGGCGATGGCGAGTGGTAAGATTTTTTATCATACGGGCGTTTCTTAAATCCAAATAGCGGTATTTAAGGCGGACGTCTTCGGAAATATTCTTATCCGTATCAATGTCAAAAGGCAAAGGTACGCAGGTGTTAAGCGTTTCAATTTCGTCAACGATAATTTCCACTTCGCCGGTAGGAATATTTTTGTTTACATATCCTTCCTTGCGTTTGGCGACGGTGCCCTTAGCGCGGATTACATATTCGTTGCGGAGAGCGGAGGCCTCCTCAAAGGCGGCCTTATTATCCGGCCCTACTACCAACTGGACAAAACCTGTTCTGTCCCTTAAATCTATAAATAAAACTCCGCCGTGGTTGCGATAACCGTGCACCCACCCGCAAAGCGTTTGTTTAGTTCCTTCCATAGCGGCGGTAATTTCGCCGCAGTAATTAGTTCTCTTCATATTTCACCAATTTAGTTTATATTTTTTATAGCGCCGGCAAGACTATCAAGCGGATAATCTTTTTGTTCTCCGGTGGTCAAATCTTTAAGTTTTGCAACGCCGTTGGCGGTTTCTTCCCCGCCGATTATTACGGCAAAGCGCGCTTTGGCTCTGTCGGCCTGCTTCATTTGGTTTTTTATGTTTTTCTCAAACAAGCCGCCTTCGGTTATAATGCCTTCGGCCCTTAAATTCTGCATTACGTTGAAAGCGTATTCATTGCAGGATTTATCCAAACTGACAACATAGACTTTAACGTCTTTTTCCTCAGGCAGAGAACCCAAAGCCAAACAAGTTCTTTCCGCGCCCATAGCCCAACCTACCGCCGGGATATCCGCCCCGCCCATAGATTTTATAAGGCTGTCATAACGGCCACCCGCCGCAATCGCGTTTTGGGATTTATCGCCGGCCTGAAATTCAAAAACCGTTCTTGTATAATAATCAAGCCCGCGCACAAGGGAAGTATCGACTTCATATTGAATTTTGCCGTCCAAAAGCCTTTTTACTTCGCTAAAGTGCTCTTCGCACTCGGGGCAAAGCTGCATTTTAGGCGCGCCCTCGGCAAATCTGTGTCCGTCTATTTTGCAATCCAATACGCGCAGAGGGTTGCGCTCCAGCCTTTCTTGGCACGTTTCGCAAAGGGTGTCTTTGGAAGATGACAAATAATCTATCAAAGCTTGCCTGTAAAGAGGACGGCACTTTTCGCAACCGAGAGAATTTATTTTTACGCTGTAATTTTTAACACCGAAAGCCTGCATTATATCTTTTAAAAGCAATATGGCCTGAGCGTCGGCGGCAGGGGCGGCGTTGCCCAAGAACTCTGCCCCAATCTGCTCAAATTCGCGGTAGCGGCCGGCTTGAGGGCGTTCGGCGCGGAACATATTGCCGATATAAAAAAACTGCTGAACCGGCGCGGCTTGGGTAAAATTGTTTTCTATATAAGCGCGGGCAACCCCCGGCGTACCTTCCGGGCGAAGAGCAAGCAAACGGTGCCCCGCGTCTTCAAAGCTGTACATTTCTTTTTGTACTATATCGGTGGTGGTGCCGGTGGATTTTATAAAAAGTTCTTTAAGCTCCACCGTAGGAATGCGAAGCTCTTTAACGCCGTAAAGTTTAAAAACTTTCCTTGCGGCGGTTTCAAGAGCGGTCAAAGCGGCCGCTTCTAGGCCGAAAATATCTCTAAATCCTCTTACTAATTTTGCCATATTAAATATTTTATCATTTTAAGGCCTTTATGAATTAAAGCTTATCATCCGCAATCAAAACCCCGCCTTGGCCTAAACCAAAGCGGGGCGGTTAGTTTAGAGGCTTATGCCTCGATTACAAATAGCTACCATTCCTGCAGCATTCAGTAGTCGTCATAGACCAGCCCATATCGCTTCCCCAATTAGAACAGCTGGAATATGTGCTAGGCAAAGTATACACAGTGTTAATACCTATTTCATTCGTTTTTTTACAACATATTTGCGTTTCACCTCTATAATAGTCCGATGACAGGCAATCAAAAACAGTACTTATACTCCCACAAGTCCCGTCCGCCAGTTTTTGTCTTCCCGCAGGACTGCAACAGTCGCATTGCCCTGCTCTTATACCCGAAGAAATTTCCACCCTGTATTTACCACTGGAACAACTTTGAGTACAACTGCTGTGTACGCACATACCCGATGAATTTTTCTGAAACCCGCTGTCGCAGGTGCAAGTTTTTGTCGATGTCCACCCGCTGCCGGATATACATTTATACGTTACGGAACACGTACCGTTTGTACAGGTGCAAGCTTCACTTGTAGGCTTGCTTACGCATTTGGAACCGTTCCAGCATTCATTCGTACCGCAGGAACTTGAAGCTCCGCATTCTCCGTCCCATTCGCTCCAAGTACCGTCGGAGCAACATAACCTCTCAGATGTCCCGCAATCCCCCTTAGGCTGATATTGTACTTGCCCAGATGTACATTCCTCTACAGGCTTTATCGGCCCGATTATAGGCACATCCGGATCTATGGGTACAATAGGATCTATGGGCACAAAGTTCGTGCACCCGCTGATGTCATACTGTTGTCCGTTTGGCAAATTGGGACACGTTGTAAGCTGCCCGTTTTTACAGCAAGGTATACTTGCTTTTAATTCCGCCGGTATTAATAAACACAGCAATACCAAAGCGGAAACAAAGAAATATACTCCAAATTTATTTCTCATACTAACCATATTTTTTACCTCCGTTTTTATTGCTCAATACAAAACCTTTTCTATTGAGCCTAATAGCAAAATATTTTTATACTCTCCTAACCTTTTCTTTACTTACCTTTTTTATATGCGCGCAGCACCTCCCTTTAAGGC
>JAQXJI010000036.1 GCA_029008615.1 Elusimicrobiota bacterium
TTTCGCAATATCGCTGTACGCCATCTCTTTGGATTTGCCTTCGCTCGCTAATACTTTCGTCAACGCTGCCGTTAACGTCGTCTTGCCGTGGTCTACGTGTCCAATCGTCCCGACGTTCACGTGCGGCTTGCTTCTTGAAAATTTTTCTTTAGCCATTTTATTCTCCGTAATAAGATAAAGCCGCCCCTTATTTCTAAGGGGCGGGCTTAAAGTTTATTTATTTTGCCGCTGCGGCGGTTTTCTTTTCGATTATGCCTTTAGCGACGTTGGCGGGTACTTCTTCATAGTGGCTGGGTTCCATAGTAAAGGACGCCCTGCCCTGTGAAAGTGAACGTACCGTAGTGGCGTAGCCGAACATTTCGGAAAGCGGAACTTGCGCTTTGATATATTTGGCATTGCCTCTTTCGCCCATTTCGCCGATTTTTGCGCGGCGGGAGCTTAAATCGCCCATAATATCACCCATATTGGCTTCCGGCGTAACGACTTCAACCTTCATAATCGGTTCCAAGAGGACGGGGGCGGCTTTTTTGGCGCCTTCCTTTAAACCCATTGAAGCGGCGATTTTAAACGCCATTTCGGAGGAGTCTACCTCGTGGAATGAACCGTCGTATACGGCGACTTTTACGTCAACCAACGGATATCCGGCCAAAGCGCCGCTTTCCAAAGCTTCGCGGCAGCCTTTTTCAACCGCGGGGATATACTCGCGCGGAATGCGGCCTTGAGTGATTTCGTTGACGAACTCAAACCCTTTGCCGGCCGGCTGGGGTTCAAGCCTCAAGAATACGTGACCATACTGACCTTTACCGCCGGACTGTCTGATAAACTTGCTTTCCTGCTGGACAGTCTTGGTAATGGTTTCCCTGTAAGCTACCTGAGGCGCGCCCACATTGGCCTGTACGTTGAATTCACGTTTCATACGATCAACGATAATATCCAAGTGAAGTTCGCCCATACCGGAAATAACCGTCTGGCCGGTTTCTTCATCGGTGCGAACGCGGAAAGTCTGGTCTTCTTCGGCGAGTTTTGCCAAAGCCGTTGACATTTTGTCGGAATCGTCTTTGGATTTAGGCTCTACCGCGATGGAGATTACAGGCTCCGGGAAGGTAATGCTTTCAAGCACTATCGGATGTTCCGGGGAGCAGAAAGTCTGCCCGACGGAAGCGTTTTTCAAAGCCACGGTGGCGGCAATGTCGCCCGCTCTTAAGGATTTTACTTCTTCCCTCTTATTGGCGTGCAGGCGCATAATACGCCCAACCCTTTCCTGAGCGTTCTTGGAAGGGAACAGAACCGTATCGCCGGCGTCAAGCTTACCGGAGTATATTCTGAAGAATGAGAGTTTACCGACATAAGGATCCGTCTGAATTTTGAAGAGTAAAGCGCAGAAAGGATCTTTATCAGAATGAGTTCTTGTTTCTTCTTCGCCCGTATCGGGGTTGGTGCCTTTTACCGGGGGAATATCCATAGGTGAAGGCAGATAGTAGCAAACCGCGTCGAGCAAAGGCTGTACGCCTTTGTTCTTGTAAGAAGAACCGCAAATTACCGGGAAAAATTTACCCGTTAAGGTGCCTCTTCTGATAGCGGCGCGGATTTCATCAACCGTGAAATTGGTTTCGCCGTTTAAGTAGCGTTCCATAATGGCATCGTCGAAATCGGCGATTTTTTCCAACATATGCGCTCTTGCGGCTTCGGCTTCTTCTTTAAGATCGGCCGGGATTTCTTCCTCGTGGAAAGCAGCGCCGGTATGGTCGCCTTCCCAGACAATCGCTTTCATCGTGATGATGTCGACTACGCCGTTAAATTCCGCTTCTGCCCCTATAGGGATTTGAATCGGGCAGGCGTTTCCGCCGAGTTTGTCGACGATGGACTGGGCGGATCTTTTAAAGTTCGCGCCGATTCTGTCCATTTTATTGATATAAGCGATTCTGGGTACGCCGTATTTATCGGCCTGACGCCATACGGTTTCGGACTGAGGTTCAACGCCCTGCACACCGTCGAAGCAGCAAACGGCGCCGTCGAGTACGCGCAAAGAGCGTTCCACTTCGGCCGTAAAGTCCACGTGTCCCGGAGTGTCGATGATGTTGAACTGGCAATCACGCCATTTGCAGTACACGGCCGCGGAGGTAATGGTGATACCGCGTTCCCTTTCCTGCTCCATCCAGTCGGTTACCGAAGCGCCATCGTGCGTTTCGCCGATTTTGTGCGTGCGGCCCGTATAAAAAAGGATACGTTCCGTAGTGGTGGTCTTACCGGCGTCGATGTGAGCGATAATACCGATATTTCTTATTTTCTCCAAAGGAAATACATTGTTATCTGCCATTTATCTATCCCTGCTTACCATTTAAAGTGAGCAAAAGCTCTGTTGGCTTCGGCCATTTTGTGAGTATCTTCTCTCTTTTTGAAAGCCGAACCTTCTTTCTTGGAACCCAAGAGAATTTCCTCGGCCAATTTTTCGGCCATAGGTCTGCCCTTCCTGGACTGGGCCGCGGCAAGCAGCCATCTCATCGCTACGGAAGTGCTCCTGATAGGTTTTACTTCTACGGGGACTTGATAAGTCGCACCGCCGACGCGCCTTGCTTTTACTTCCAAAAGCGGGCGGACGTTTTCAATGCAAGTGTTGAAAACTTCAAGCGGATCGGATTTGGTCTTTTCCTTTATGATGTCCATAGCTTTGAAGACGAGCTTCTCCGCGGTGGATCTTTTGCCCTCAAAATTAATTTTGTTGATGAACCTTGACATAAGTACGGAATTGTACTTATAATCGGCCGGGGGCAACGGCCTTCTGTCTCTGGGTCTTAAACCTTTTCTCGGCATATTAAATCAATCTCCTATTTACCAGCTTTGGGGCGTTTCACACCGTAAAGGGAACGGCCCTGTTTTCTGTTTTCTACACCCGAAGCGTCCAAAGCGCCGCGGATAATGTGATATCTGACACCCGGCAAGTCTTTAACACGGCCGCCGCGAACCAGCACGATGCTGTGTTCCTGCAAATTGTGGCCTACGCCGGGAATATAAGCGGTAACTTCCATTTTGGAGGTCAACTTAACACGGGCGACTTTCCTTAAAGCGGAGTTAGGCTTTTTAGGGGTCGTCGTATACACACGGGTGCAAACGCCGCGTCTTTGCGGGCAGGCGTTTAAAGCCGGAGCTTTCGTTTTAAACTCAGCTTTGCTTCTGCCGTGTTTGATTAATTGGTTTACTGTCGGCATTATTTAATTCTCTCCTATTTCTTTTTTGCTTTTCTCTTCAAATTCTTTAGTGATTTCTTTCGCTGATATACCGGTACCGGCAGGTATCAGATGGCCTACGATTACGTTCTCTTTAAGGCCTTCAAGGCGGTCAACCTGGCCCTTAATGGCAGCGTCCGTCAAAACCTTTGTGGTTTCCTGGAAGCTTGCCGCTGAAATAAAGGACTCGCTTGCGAGTGAAGCTTTACTGATACCCAAGAGTATGGTTTCAGCTTGGGCTTCTCTCTTGCCTTGCGCTTTAATGCGTCTGTTTTCCCTGTCAAATACCGCTTTGTTGACGATCTCGCCTTTAAGGAAGGAGGTATCCCCCGCATCTTGTATACGAACATTGCTTAACATCTGCCTTACGATAACTTCAATGTGTTTATCATTGATTGTTACGCCCTGCAAACGGTAAACTTCCTGTATAGCGTTGAGCAGGAATTCCTGCACTTCTTTAATACCCTTTACGCGCAGCACGTCGTGAGGGTCAATGGCGCCGTCTGTCAAAGCTTCGCCCACAGCAACATTATCGCCTTCGTAAACAACCAAGTGTTTACCTTGCGGTATGCTGTAATGCTCTTCTTTGTTAATTTCATCATTCCTGAGGACTACCTCTATTAGCCCTTTCGGAGATGTTTCCAGCCTTATCACACCTGAAAATTCTGCTATTATGGCAGGGTTCTTGGGGCGGCGGGCTTCAAAAAGCTCCGCGATTCTGGGCAGACCGCCGGTAATATCTTTGGTGCTGCCAGCTTCTCTGGCGATTTTTGCCAAAACGTCACCCGCCAAAACTTCCTCGCCGGATTCCACAAGCAAGATAGTATCGATAGGCAAAGGATAAGTGAACTTGTCTTTCTTGCCTTCAATAATCACGCGCGGGTTCTTTCTGCCCACTTTGCTTGCGGTAATCTTGCGCTCGATAATACCGGTAACTTTGTTTCTCTCTTCCTGCAGAGTCATACCTTCCTGTATGTCCACAAGTTTGATTACGCCGTCGGTTTCGGCGAGTACCGGCAAGGAGTGCGGATCCCACTCTGCCATTACAGTATCTTTAGTCACCTTGGATTTATCATCAACATAAACCCTGGCGCCGTACTGTAATTTGTATTCATATATTTTACCATTTTCCGCCTCTACAAATATAGAGCCGTTTCTGGAAATACAAATTTTATTGTCAAATCTGTCGGTAATAATCTTGACGTCTTTAAATACGGCTTTGCCGTTGGCTTCCGCCACAGCCTGAGAACGGCTGAGTACACGGGAAGCCGCACCGCCGATGTGGAACGTCCTCAAAGTAAGCTGGGTACCAGGCTCGCCGATGGACTGAGCGGCTATAATACCTACCGTATCGCCCTTTCTGGCCAATGTGCCCGTCGCCAAGCTGTTACCGTAGCATTTTGCACATATCCCGAAAGGAGCGGCGCAAGTAAGTACGGAACGCACTCTGACGGCTTCAACGCCGTATTTCTTAATGGCGGAAGCTTGTTCCGGATTGATTATATCGCCTTTTTTAATAATCGTAACGTCTTTGTCGCCGTCTTTGACTATGACGTCTTCCAAGGCGCAGCGGCCCAAAGCTCTTTCCTCAAGAGGTTCAATAACTTCTTCGCCGGACATCAAAGATTTCAAAAGTACGCCGTCGGAAGTTCCGCAGTCGTCCTGCGTAACAACCAAGTTATGGCCCACGTCAACCAAACGTCTGGTAAGATAACCGGCGTCGGCCGTTTTCAAAGCCGTATCGGACAAACCTTTACGACCGCCGTGAGTGGAAATAAAGTATTCCAAAACCGAAAGACCTTCCCTAAAGTTCGCGGTAATAGGGGATTCAATAATTTCGCCCTGACCGCCGGTAAGCTTCTTTTGCGGTTTTGCCATCAAACCCCTCATACCGGCTAATTGGCGGACTTGCTGTCTGGAGCCCCTCGCGCCAGAGTTTGCCATCAAATAAACTGAGTTGAATTTTTGACCGCCTTCTTTGACGGGCTGCTTTTCAACGCTGCTCATTTCTTTGAACAGTTCTTCGGCGACTTCATCGGTAACTTTCATCCAAATATCGATTACTTTATTGTACCTTTCACCCTCGGTAATAATACCCTGTTCGGCCTGTTTCTGTATGGCTTTTACCTGTTTTTTGGCTTCGGCCACACGTTTTTCTTTGGCGGCCGGAACTATCATATCCGCAATGGAAATGGACAAACCGGATTTAGTCGCGTACTTATAGCCGGTATCCATAATTCTGTCCAAAAGCTGTACGGTTTCATATTTGCCGTAATTCGGATTTTTATAACATTCGCTGACGATTGCGGCAAGTTCCTTCTTTCCGATATCGCGGTTTTCGAACTTCCAGCCTTTGGGAAGTATCCTGTTAAAAAGTATGCGGCCTACGGAAGTAAAGTTTTTCCATTTGGAAACATCTTTGCCTTCATCGGCAACACCCGTAACGGTGGCTACTTTTATCTTTGCGTGCAAAGAAATTTTGCCATACTCGTAAGCGATAACTGCTTCTTCTCCGTCGGCGAATATAGAGCCTTCGCCTTTGTCGCCGTCTTTGATTTTGGTCATAAAGTTAATACCCAAAACCATATCGTGAGAAGGCGCCGCAATAGGCCTGCCGGAAGCCGGGGACAAAATATTGTTCGTCGCAAGCATAAGCGTGCGGGCTTCGATCTGGGCTTCAAGCGTCAACGGAACGTGAACGGCCATTTGGTCACCGTCGAAGTCAGCGTTGAAAGCGGCGCAGGTTAAAGGATGAAGCTGTATGGCCTTACCTTCAATAAGCACCGGCTCAAAAGCCTGTATACCCAATCTGTGAAGTGTAGGGGCGCGGTTTAAAAGTACCGGGTGATTTTTGGTTACCTTTTCCAAGATATCCCAAATTTCCGGGCGGACGCGTTCCAACATCTTTTTGGCGGCTTTAAGAGTAATGCCGTCCTTCTTCATAAGTTCGCCTATGATAAAAGGTTTAAAGAGCTCCAAAGCCATAAGCTTAGGCAAACCGCACTGATGTAATTTAAGGTTCGGGCCTACGACAATTACGGAACGGCCGGAATAGTCAACACGTTTACCCAAAAGGTTCTGGCGGAAACGTCCGTGTTTACCCTTGATAACATCGGAAAGGGATTTAAGCGGCCTGCCGCCCGCACCCAAAAACACCTTGCCGCGCGCGCCGTTTTCAATCAAAGCGTCAACGGCTTCCTGCAAGAGGCGTTTTTCATTGTAAATCATTACTTCCGGCGCTCTTAAGGATTCAATGTGTTTTAAGCGGTTGTTCCTATTGATGATTCTTCTGTATAAATCGTTCAAGTCCGAAGCTGCAAATCTGCCGCCGTCGAGCGGAACCAAAGGCCTCAAATCCGGCGGAATTACCGGCAGGACGGACATAATCATCCATTCGGGCCTGTTGCCGCTTTCTTTAAACTCTTCCATCGTTTTAATACGGCGGATTAATTTGCTTCTTTCAAGTTCGCTCTGCGTTTCTTTAAGTTCCAAGTGCAAAGCGGGAATTTCTTTATCAAAATCAATGCCGGCCAAAAGTTCTTTAATGGCAGGCGCACCGATACCTACTTTCAAGCGGGAGCCGTGTTTCTTTCTGGCTTCGCGGACTTGTCCGTCGGTCAAAAGATCGCCTTTTTTGAAGTCGGTCCTGCCGGTTACGGAGTCAATGGTATCTTCCAACACTACATAGCTGGCATAGTATACGATACGTTCCAAATCGGAAGTTTTCATATCCAAAAGAATACCGATTCTGGAAGGGGTCTTTCTTAAAAACCAAACGTGGGCAACGGGAACGGCAAGTTCAATATGGCCCATTCTCTCGCGGCGGACTTTGGCTTCGGTTATTTCGACGCCGCAGCGATCACAGCACATACCTTTGAATTTTACCCAGCGGTATTTGCCGCAGGAGCATTCATAGTCTTTAGTAGGGCCGAAAATGCGTTCGCAGAATAAGCCGTCCCTCTCCGGTTTTAAAGTCCTGTAATTGATGGTTTCCGGTTTTTTAACCTCGCCGCTCGACCAGGATAAAATCTGCTCGGGGCTGGCAATACCTAACTTGATAGCGTCGAAATCAAAAAAGTTGAGTTCGCCTAATTTCTTTGTTTTTTTTGTGTTATTATTTGATACATCAAACATTTTATCTCTCCACTATTTAGCAGCTGCTTCTTCTTTTTTGGCGTCTTCGGTTTTTTGCTCGTTTTCCGTATGTTCTTTAAGCAATTCCACGCTTACGCCCAATGCCTGAAGTTCTTTTACAAGCACTTTAAACGATTCCGGAACGCCCGGTTGGCTGGGCAGCTCGCCTTTTACTATGGATTCGTACATTTTGGTTCTGCCGACGAAATCGTCCGATTTGACGGTTAAAAATTCCTGCAAGGTGTAAGTGGCGCCGTAGCCTTCAATGGCCCAAACTTCCATTTCACCGAATCTCTGTCCGCCGAATTGAGCTTTACCGCCCAAAGGCTGCCTGGTTATCAAGCTGTAAGGGCCGGTTGACCTTGAGTGAACCTTATCTTCAACCAAGTGAATAAGCTTCATAATATACATATAGCCGATGGTTACTTTTTCGGCAAAAGGCTCGCCGGTTCTGCCGTCGTAAAGAGTAATGCGGCAGTAATCGTCGGGGAGATATTTCTCCGGTACGCCTTTGGCTCTTAAAGCGTCTTTGGCTTTGCGGACTTGTTCTTTTACTTCTTCTTCGCTCGGGCCGTCAAATACCGGCGTAGCGGTATTGATGTTTAAGTGATGAGCCGCCCAGCCTAACATCGTTTCAAAAAGCTGGCCGACGTTCATCCTTGACGGAATACCCAACGGGGACAACACAACGTCAAGCGGAGTGCCGTCCGGGAGGAAAGGCATATCTTCTTCAGGCAAAATTCTGGCTACAACGCCTTTGTTACCGTGGCGGCCGGAAAGTTTATCGCCCACCTGTACTTTACGTTTGGAGGCTATAAAAACTTTTACCGACTTGTTTACCGTTACCGGCAATTCATCGCCTTTGGAGGAGAAATCTTTTTCCCTTTCGTAATGTTCAAGCAAGCGTTTTTCAAGAAGTTTGTAAAGATTCATCATAGAATCTTCCGCTTTTTTCAAGTTCGCGCCTTTTACCGTATTTCTTACATATTCAAGAGCGCGGGCTTTTTGCTCTTTCAAAGTTTCCAAATTATGCTGCATTTCGGCGTCAAGCGCTTTAAGCTTGGCTTTTTCTTCGGCTTTGGATAATTTTTCCTTGCGGACAAAAACCCTTGTGCCGATTACTTTACCGGTCGTGCCGGGAGGAACCCTTAAAGAAGCGTCGACTACATCGTCGGCTTTCTTGCCGAAGATTACCTTCAAAAGTCTTTCTTCCGGGGTAAGCTGCTGCTCGCCTTTCGGGGTTACTTTACCGACCAAAATATCGCCGGGGCCCACCACTGTTGACGGGATAATTATGCCGTCTTCGTCCAAATGGGACAAAGCTTCCGTACCGATGTTCGGTATATCGCGGGTAATTTCTTCCGCGCCGAGTTTGGTGTTTCTTGCATCGGTGGAAAACTCGTGCAAGTGTATGGAAGTTAAAATATCTTCCTTTACAAGCCTGCTTGAAATCAAAATAGCGTCTTCGTAGTTGTAACCTTCCCAACTCATAAAGCCAACGAGAAGGTTGCGGCCCAAAGCCAAAATACCGTCGTCCATTGAAGGACCGTCAACAAGCACTTGACCTTTTTCCACAGTGTCACCAGCTTTTACAAGCGGTTTGTGGTTGACGCAAGTATCTTGGTTGGAGCGTTTATATTTAGTAAGCTCGTAAATTTCGGTTTTACCGCCTTTAGTCGGCTCAATGGCAATAATATCGGCCGAAGCGAAAATTACTTTACCGTCCTGTTTGGCCACCATAGAAGAACCGGAATCCCTTGCTACCGCGGCTTCAATGCCGGTACCTACGAGCGGGGCTTCCGCTTTAAGCAAAGGCACGCCTTGACGCTGCATGTTGCAGCCCATCAAAGCACGGTTTGCGTCATCGTGCTCAAGGAAAGGTATCAAAGCGGCTGAAACGCTGATTACCTGTAAGGGAGAAATATCCATATAATCAACTTCGCCCGGAACAACCAAAGGATAGTCAGAGCGAACGCGGCACGCCACTTGATCCGCTATCAATTTGCCGTCCGCAGCCAAAGGCGTATTGGACTGAGCGACCATATAATCGTCTTCAATATCGGCCGTAAGATAATCTATCTTATCCGTAGCTTTGCCGTTTTCGACTTTTCTGAACGGAGATTCCAAAAGACCGTATTTGTTTACCTTGGAATAGCACGCCAAAGAAGTTATCAAACCGATGTTCGGACCTTCAGGCGTTTCAATAGGGCAAAGCCTGCCGTAATGAGTATGGTGAACGTCGCGGACTTCGAAGCCTGCGCGTTTTCTGTTAAGACCGCCGGGGCCCAAAGCTGAAAGTCTGCGTTTATGGGTAAGCTCGGAAAGAGGATTGATTTGGTCCATAAACTGAGAAAGCTGGGACGTACCAAAAAATTTCCTTATAATACCGGCAACCGGCTGAGCGTTTACCAAAGAGCGCGGAGTCGGTTTCTGGGTGGAAGCTTCCTTATTCATTTTATCTCTTGCGGTTTTAGCCATTTGGGAAAGACCGACGCGGATTTGGTTTTCCAAAAGTTCACCGATACCGCGTACACGCCTGTTGCCCAAGTGGTCGATGTCGTCAAGTTTAAAATCAATGGAGGTTCCGTATCTTTCGGCGATATATTCTTCGCCGGCGTTTAAAGCCAAAAGGTATTGCAAGGTTACGATAATATCTTCCGGAGCGAGGGTTCTCCTCTTATCGGAAGGGCGGGTAAACTTCTTAAAAGAAGCCTTGCCGAGCATATCAAAGAAAGGCGCAAACTTCTTGTTGATTTTGAAGCGCCCCACATAGCTCAAATCGTAACGCTTGTTATTATTAAAGATAAGGCTGTCCAAAAATTGTTCGGCCTGTTCTTTAACGATAAAATCCTGCCCTCTTAAGCGTTTGTAAATTTCAAACTGGGCTTCCTGAGCGGTTTTGGCTTCTTCTTTTTTAGCTTCCAAAGTGGCCAAAATACCGGGGTTGTCCTGCCTGGGGTTACCGGCAAGGACTTTAATCTTTTTGACTTTCTTTTCAAGCAAAACTTTAAAAGTTTTATCGTCAATCGGGGTTGCGGCTTTATCGTCCAAGTTCCAAATAACTTCGCCCGTAGCGGGGTCAACGATATCTTCCGCGGCATAGCGGCCGACTACATTATCAATATCCTGAATTTTTACGTCAATATCTTCCGTCTGATAAAAAGCCTGTAAAATTTCCCCGTTGGTTTCAAGGCCGCACGCGCGCAGGAACGTGGTCGCCAAAACCTTTTTCTTTCTGTCAATCCTGACCCAAAGCACGTTCGCCAAATCGAACTGGAACTCTATCCACGCGCCTCTGTAAGGAATAATGCGCGCAACATAAAGTTTCTTACCAAGGGTTGATTGTTTCTTTTCTTCGTCTTCTTCAAAAATAATACCGGGAGATCTGTGCAGCTGGCTTACTATTACACGTTCGGCACCGTTAAATACAAAGCAGCCGGCCTCCGTCATTAAAGGTAATTCGCATAAGGTAATATCTTCTTCCTTGCCCTCTTTCAAAGCGCCGTTTTTCTGCTTAATGTTAAGCCTGAGCCATACTCTTAAAGGCGCGCTGTATGTACCGTCTTTGACGGCCGCTTCCGCGGGGGAGGCGTATTTGGGGGCGGAAAGTTCGTATTTAACAAATTCTAAAGTCATGCTGCCGTCGGGGGCTTCTATCGGGAAAACGTCCGTAAAAGCTGCTTGCAAACCTCTGAAATCGCGTTTTTCCGGGGCAACATCTAATTGTAAAAAATCCTCAAAAGACTGCTTTTGCATGTCCAACAAATTTGGTAAGGGTAGTTTTGTTTTAATTTTGCCGAAATTTAATTGTTTCATTTTCTGACTTCCTGCGCTGCCGGACGATGTGCCTTAGGCACATAAGCCCCCGCCCGCTTTTTACGGCGGGCAAGGGACTGTTTTTATATTTTTTGGCTGTTATTTAAGCTCAACGGTGCCGCCGGCTTCGGTGATTTTCTTTTTCAATTCTTCAGCTTCGGCTTTGGCTACGTTTTCTTTTACGGTTTTAGGAGCGCCTTCGACTAAGTCTTTGGCTTCTTTAAGGCCTAAACCGGTGATTTCGCGGACTACTTTGATTACCGCGATTTTCTTAGCGGCGTCGACGGACGCTAAGACTACGTTGAACTCATCCTTCTCTTCTGCGGCTGCTGCTGCGGCGGCAGGAGCGGCTGCTACCGCTACTGCGGGGGCTGCGGCTTTTACGCCAAATTTTTCTTCTACTGCTTTTACGAGCTCGGAAAGCTCAAGTACGGTCATCTCAGCTATCGCATTGAGAAGTTCATCTTTCGTTAATTTTGCCATTGTATTTATTTCCTTATTTTCTTTGAGTAGCTGCCTTCTGCTTAGGCCGTGCCTAAACCCGTGCATTTATCCCAATGGGGCTACTACCGCTCTTAGGCGGGTTTGACTTTGTTTATTTTTTGCTGTCTTCAACAGCTTTAAGTACATAAGCAAAGTCTCTGATAGGAGCCTGAAGCACCTGCGCGCTCTGGGCGACCGCGCTGTATAAAGCGCCGGCCAACTTGCTGAGGTTTTCTTCCCTGCTGCCAACGGTAGCAAGAATTTTTACCTTGGCTTCGTCATACCATACGCCGTCGGTGTATCCCGCTCTTATCTTAAAGGCTTCCATTTTCTTGCCGAAATCAGCCAAACCTTTCGCCGCCAAAGCGACGTCGCCGTCTTCTTTAAGAATGGCAATGGCCGTAGGGCCTTTTAACAGGCTCTCGTCCACGCCTTCCACACCGGCGTTTTTAAGGGCGTGGAATAAGATGGAGTTCCTTTCGATTCTAAATCTGCATTTAGCGTCGGAAAGACTCGCTCTTAAACCGGCAAGTTCCGTGAACTTTAAACCCTGATATCCGGTAAAGAAGATTCCGGCGGACTGTTTGATTTCTTCCGCAAGACTCTGGGACCTTTCTTTTTTCTGTTCTTTTGTTAAGTTCATACTTTTATCTTCATCCGGGGCCGCCTTTTGCCGTCTTAAAAAACATTTTTTTAAGCGGAAAAAGGGACGGCTAAAGACCTGCCGCTTAAACTTAAAGTTCAGCAGGACTACAGCTGTGCCCGAAATCTGTTACTGCAAGATAGTTTTATTTTATCAATTCTAACTGCCTTTTACAAGCACTGTGTTTGTAATGTTTATCCGCAGCTATTAGGAATATTATACGAAATTATGGCCGTTTATTGCAAGCAAACGTTAGAAGAAGCCCCCCCGCCGCGCATCTTGCGGCGGGGGATTTTGTGCTTATATGATATTATTTCTTAGGTTTTTTACCGTCTCCGCATCCACAACCCATAAATTACACCCCCTTGTCAAATTGCGACAATATTTAATATAGCCCGATTTGACAAAAAAGTAAAGGGGTTATAATTTGTAAGTTAAAGTTATTTCAGACTTTACTTTGATTTGGCCTGCGCCGGTCGCTTCGCTTTGGCCCGCAGTCGCTCCGTAAGAATTTTGGACAATATTTGCCACCGCGGGAACGGCCCTGAAAGCAGACGTCTGAGGGGCATTTTCCCTTACATTAACAATTTTGCCCAGTTTTATGCCAGACGCTTCCGAAAGGAGCTTGGCCTTTTCCTTGGCGTTTGATATAGCCAAAAGCCGGGCCTCATCTTTATACTTGCGTAATTCTTTGGTATAAAATTCCACATTTTCAACTTGATTAACACCCAATTCAAGCAAGCCGTATAAAAGTTGTTCATAATTGGCTAAATTATTTAAAGTTACGGTAAAAGTCTGATTAAAACCGTAGCGCAGGCTTTCTTCGTCATAGCATTTACCACTTTGCCGACAGACTTCCCTGTTATAGTAAAAAGGAGAGATGTTTATATTGTTAAGTTGTATATATTTGCGCTTTATTCCCTTTTTGCCGCAAAAAGCATATGCTTTATCTAAAATCTCCTTCATTTTGGTTTTGCCTTCTTCCAATGTTTTTGTCCTCATAGATATACCGAAGGTCAATTTGGCGGAATCCGGCTGGGCCAACACTTCCGCCTCAGAAGTTACATTGAAATACTTATTACCGCAATCTTTTGCGTACAAAGATGCCGATAAAAGCAATAAAGTTAAAATAAACGCTAAATATTTTTTCATATAGACCTCGAAATCCTACAAAAACAATCATAAGATAATTGCTGCTAAAGGTATATTTTATTATAAACTTATGCGATTTGGAATATATTTCTACCGATGAGGCATAATATTCCTATCCTTTTCCTGAAAAACAGACAAACCTTTCTTGCATATTCTTAGGCCTTTCATAGATGGATTAATACGGAATAGGCTTATAGATATAAGTTACCCCCTTTCAGATATTGCTTCTTCAGCAAGACTTCGCCGCATTTTATCTATGGCACCGGCATCCAACAATACCTTGCCTACGCTTTTTTCACTGACATCTATCGGATATTCCCCAACATTTACGTATGAGACCCATCCTCAAAAAGACGCGGTACTTAAAATAAGATTTTTGCTTATATATTAATAAATCATTCTGAAAAGCTTGGCTTTGACAGCTGCTTGTTTCAAGTAATATTTTGCCGCCGATGCGGCCTGATATTCAATTTTTATGCGCCAATTATACTCGTTAGAAAATCCCTAATTTATACGTTGGCAAACAATTATCCCCCGCAGATGATTCTGTCTTTATTATTTCTATTAAAACTTGCATCCAAGCCTTTCATCACACCAATCGGGATATAAAAGTAAAAACTAAACATATGTCTTAGGATTTTTTATTGTTTAATTTTATTTTGTATGTTTATTATATTTAACTTCAATCTTTTAGAAAAGTTTGGTTCTCAAGGATAGAATTATGCCTATAAACAGTCTGTCTAAAACGAATGCGGGATATCTTCATATTGATAATATTTTTTGGGATAATACCTTTGGTATCTGTACACACGGCCGGGGCGCGGGTTAATAAAATTAATTTCAGAATCATCAACTAAAGGTCCTACTCTGTCAGAGAGTATGTCATCGGCAAGACGGAGGAACGCTTTTTCCGTAGCACCGGCATCTATTAATAATTTACGACTCTCTTCATCTGCCACATAAATCGGTTTTTTCTTCCCTATCCCGGCATTTACATCAGCCCCGGCACTAATTAAAAGTTTAACCAAGTCCGTCTCATTATCTCTTACGGCATAATATAAAGCCGTTGAACCTAAAGAATCTTTCAGATTAACATTTGCTCCGGCTTTGATTAAAAGCTCCGCCATTTCACTATTCCCAAGAACAACTTGACTTATTAAAAGCGTCGTATCACTCATATAGTCAAACGATATATTCATATCAGCACCGGCACTAATTAAAGCCAAAACAATATCTTTCTCTCCATTATTACAAGCTATCATTAATGGCGTCCCTGCATGAGGAAGCACAGCATTAAGATCGGCCCCGGCTTTGATTAAAAGTTTTACTATTTCTATATTGCTATCCATTATAGCCAAATGCAACGGTAAATCTAGTTCAGAATTTTTAGGATTTAGATTTGCTCCGGCTTTTATCAGGAATTCAACCATTTCCTCATCACCATTCATCACGGCTATACTTAAGGGAGAGAAGTTATAGTCATATATTTTCGGGTTAATCTCAGCCCTGTTTACCAATAATATTTTAGCGATTTCAATATTGCCGGAGGACACAGCAGAATAAAAAGGATTCCCCCCACAAGAACCTTCTTCTTTTACATTTGCGCCTTGTTTTATTAGTTGCAAAACTTTTTTAACATTTTCATCCTCTACAGCTTGCATAAGAGGATTCTTTTCTATACACGGGATAGGAGCATAGCCATCTTCATCCGAAAAGGCCTTTGAAGAAAACCCATTCATATCATCCTGCAAATCATTTGAAGAATCTTCAATATAGAAGGGTTCTACTATTTCCTCCTTATCCAAAGCAAAAAGAACTGCAGGATATATTGAAAGTAAAATAAAAAGAGTAAAAAAAGTTATTATTTTTTGCATTAAAATATCTACAAAATAACAAAGGTCAATAAAATAGGAACGAGTGTATCCTATAAATAATTATAATAAAAAAGAGAAGAGAAGATAAAGAAGAGATATAAGGTTAAAAGGATTTTTCAAAGAAGAATCTGCAATCGGCCTTGCCTAAGCAACGAAGATTCTGAGGGATTCGGGCAGAAAGGACAATAAAAATTATATCCATAGTAAAAAAATAAGGATGAGTATATGGGGATAATTTTAGGATATTAGTTAAGGAGGTATTATATTACAAAGGATTATAAAGCGGGGATAGTATTTGGGGGTGAGGGTGTAGGGAATCTAATAATTCCTAAAGCCATAAAATCCGCCAAGCTAAAAGCGGCAACTTAACATAAACAAATATAATTTAATACAAAAAAGCCGCCGGATTTTCTCCGGCGGCTAAGTTATATCCTGTAAAAAAAGGGTAGCAATGAGACTGACATCGATCTACTCTGACAGCACCGAATTGGGTGCTACTACCATCGACCCTGATGAGCTTAACTGCCGTGTTC
>JAQXJI010000037.1 GCA_029008615.1 Elusimicrobiota bacterium
GTATCCGAAGCGGTAAAAAAATAAAAATTTACCCAAATATGGAAAATTGCTAGCTACCAGTACGCAACTTTACATGAGGAAACATTTGCCTAAATATTAAAGCTTGCCAGCCGCGAAGACTTAACATAGACCGAGTAAAAGCCATGCGAGTATTTTAGAAGCGTGGTTTGTTGATTTTGGAGCAGATTTTAATTTTCTTCTACGCGCAGAATACCTAGAACGATGGCGGCAAAGCCACCGCGGTATTTAAGCGAAGAAAAAATTTAAAGCTGCCCAAAAGCGACAAAGTGCTAACCGTGAGTACTAAAGCTGTGAAAGAATATAACCGGCGTGGGCTTTAATATTTAGAGTAAGTTTTAATTTTCTTCCGCGCGCGGTGTACTAAGTATGATGCGCCCAAAGGGCGCGCAGTACCCAAGCAAGGAAAAAATTAAAAATTACCTAAATATTAAAGTCTGCTAGCCTAAACAACACAACTTAACACGAGTAAAAAAACAAATCCGGCCGCGCCGCTTGCCCTAGGGCCTAAAACAGTCCGCGCACCTGGCTTCGTAATCTTCCGCCCCACCGACGTAAATCCTTGTTTTCACATCCACCAGCCTTTGCGTCCTGGTGGCGGGTTTTCCGCAGCGGGTGCAGCGCGCGGAAAGCTTTGTTACATTATCGGCTACGGCCAAAAGCCTGGCAGTGCTTTCAAACGGAACAGCCTGATAATCCAAATCCAAACCGCAGCATATAACCCGCTTGCCCAGCCCCGCTATTTTTAAAGCGACGGTGGAAATATCTCTGCCGAAGAAGTTTACTTCGTCCAAAGCGACTACGTCGGTATCTTTTTTTAGCAAAGCTAAAATCTCCTCCGCTTTGCCAACGTGTACGGCGTCTATCGTTTTTAAATCGTGGGTGGCTATCGCTCTTACCGCGTAGCGTTTATCCTTGCTGGAATTAAAAACCTGCACTTTCTGCCCGGCGTGCTGGCAAACTTCTATACGCCTGATAAGTTCCGTAGTTTTTCCCGAAAACATACAACCGCAAACCACTTCTATACTGCCAAAACCTTTCTTCTTTTCCGCTGACATTTCAGCCTCCTTAAAAATTATCGCGAACCATACTGTCATCACGCCACGGACGCCAATATTCATCGGCTTGGGTTTGGGCTTTGTTCTTCTTGCCCGCGCCGCAAAGTATATTTATCCTGAACGAAAAGGAAAGGTTTTGATTCCTGTCCCTAACGCCTACCATAACGCTTATATCGTGAAAATCTTTATAAATTTTTATATGTTTTGAATACGCGTACAAACTGGAATCGCTGACGCTGACATCAATGCCCATATCGGCGCGCCAAGTAAAATTTTTGGGCGCTATCAGGAATTTGGTCGTAAAGAGAAATTTATCCCTGTCGGTGCTGTAATTGGTCATACCGAAATTGGCGTAGCTATCCCCTATACTCTTAAAAATACTGTCCAAAACAAAAGCTTGGTTGCCGTTGTGTACGTCGTAAATATTCTGCAAAAACAAATGCGCCCCGGTATAAGGGGAAAAATATCCCGCTTCCGCCGTTATAGGTTCTATGCGGTATTTTGCTTCCCAACTTTCGCTTGAATCCCTTAAATCGTACCCGCCGGCAAGCTTAAAATAAAAATTCTGCCCGAGCATATAATAGTTTTGTATATACAGCAGATTTTCTTCCTCGTCGGTATCCTGATATTCTATATTGGTAAGCGATCCGCTGGCCGTGCGTTTTGTATAGCGATATCCTATATCCAAAAGGCCGGTTATCAAATTGGATCTTAAATTAAGTTCCCCTCCGTAACGGCCGACGAAAGTATCTTCATCGTTATTGGTGGGGTCTTTTAAAATAGCGTCTTGCTTATAGAATGCGCTGGGCGTTAAAGTAAAATTAGGATGAAGTTTAAAATCCTTGGAACTGCGCCAATTTGCGTTGATATATTGGACGAAGTCATACTCTTCTATTTTTGCATTATTAAAACCGACTGAAAAATTATTCACTATCCCGCCCGTACCTTTTATTACGAAAGGATTGAAAATCAAATCTATTTTAGGGGCGTACTCCTCCGCATTGGAATAGGTTTTATCGTCGGCATTTAACTGTTCGCGCCTAGTGTAGCCGATGCGGAAAGTTTCCCAGCCGCTTTGCCTTACGGCGGAAAGGCGCGTAAGTTTATCCGGGGAAACCACATAAGGATTGGAACGGAAAAAGTCGTCATTAAAATCAGCGTCGGAAACATTCCTGGTTTCAAACTGGCTGAAGTAAATCGCCCCGCTGCCTTTGTTAAGGCTGTCGGAAGTATCGGCGACTTCCCACCAATAACCGCCGTCAACGCCCCAGCGCTGTTCGTCCTGCACTTTATCGCGTATGGTATAGGCCTGCAAAGAACCGCGGAAGCGCTGCGGGTCTTCATAAGAAACTTCCGCCCCGTAACCGAAACCGGAACGAGTATAATAGTCCAAATTGGCCGCCGCCGCAAAATTGCCTTTTGCATATACCGTGGAAGTAAGAAACCCGAAGCCGGTATTGTCGCTTTGGTCAAAATCCACATAGGTCGTAAACAACCTGTCCGTATTTAAAGAACGGTAAACAAAAGGTAAATAAAATACGGGCACTTTGCCTATTTTTACCACCGCGTTGGTGGCCCAAACTCTGTCGCCGGGGATAAGATCCGCCTTACCGACGTAAAGAGTATAGTGGGGCTTTTCAAAATCGCAGCAGGTTATATTGGCCTTTCTTAAAATATACTGACCGTCTTCGGCCTCAATAGTTTTTGTGGAAAGCACGCGTATAGGCGAATAATCGGCTTTAATATCTTCCATAATGACGGCTTTGGAAGCCAAATCAAACTTAATTCCGTTGGAGGTAAAAACGCCTTTTTCTTCCTCTATAACGGTAGTGCCGTTGGAAACCAATATCTGCTCTTTTACATATACTTGTATATCGTCGCCTTTTATTATGCGAGTGGTTTGGCCGTCTTCTATATAAATTTCGGCATTGCCTTTTATCGCAACGACGGAATTATTTTTATCGTAGACGGTTTCATCGGCGGTGTAATAAATGAACTCCCCCTTGGTAGGGGCCGGGAGTTCAAAATCCTCCGCCGCCAAATTAACTCCGATGAGTAAAAGGCAAAAAAGTAAAGTAAAAAATTTATTTTTCATTTGCTTTGTGCAGCGCATACAACGCGGCGCCTACGCCGCCGATATTGCCCTCTTTGGACAAAAGAATTTTTACGTTTTTAAAAGGCGTTTTGACCGCCTGTTTTTCAAAAACTTCTTTAACCGAAGGCAGAAAATACTTTGCCCCGCGGGAAACCCCGCCCGCCAAAACAATGGCGTTGGGATTAAGCAAAAGTACCATATCGGCCAAGCCGCGGCCCAAATACGCACCGATTTCCTTCCATAAATTTAAAGCCACTTCGTCATCCTGAGCGGCGGCCTTAGAAAGCAAACTTACGGAAAACTCTTCGGTATTAATCAAATTGGCTAAAACGGATTTCGGGTACTTGGCGCAGGCGGCCTGAGCCATACGCAAAATGCCTTTGGTGCCGGCATAAGATTCCAAACATCCGCGCTGTCCGCAGCCGCAAAGCGGGGCTTCCTGGGAGAAATCTATCTTCATATGGCCCAACTCACCCGCCGAACCGTCCGCACCTTGATAAAGCCCGCCGTTTATTATTATGCCGCCGCCTATGCCTGTACCCAAAGTTACGATTATCATATTTTTGTATTTGCCCTTAAATTCCCGGTCAAATACGCCCCACGCAGCCATATTGGCGTCGTTGGAAACATAACATTCACAGCCGGTATTTTCCTTCATAATTCGGGCGACTTTCAGATTATGCCAAGGAATGTTCGGGGCCCAGCGCAAAACGCCTTTTTCAGGGTCGGTATCTCCGGCTATACCCACGCCCAGTACGACTGATTTATCCTTAAACTCCCCGCGCCACTCGTTTACTATCCTTGAAAGCTGCGCCAGAAAGGCGTTCCCGCCCAAAGTGGTGTAAGTCGGGATTTTATCCGTTTTAAGGATTCTTTTTTTATCGTTTACCGCAAAGAATTTTACAAAAGTACCGCCGATATCTATACCTATCGAAATCATTTTTTCACCTCGCTTTCGGGATGAGCCGCATTATACACCTTCTTCAGTTTTTCCAAAGAGACGTGAGTATAAACCTGAGTCGCGGCCAAACTTTTATGCCCGAGCATTTCCTGTAAACTTCTTAAATCGCAGCCGTTGTTTAAAAGATGCGTCGCAAAAGAATGCCTTAAACTGTGCGGCGTAACTTTGCGCGCAACGTGGCTGCTTATTGCGCTTTTTTTAATTATCTGGGCCAAACCTTCCCCGCTTAAACGCCCGCCTTTGCTGCCTAAAAACAATGCGTCCCCGGGCTGTACATTGGGGCGGGTGGCCAAATAATTTTCCAAACAGTCCAAAGCCAAATCGGTTACCGGCACAAGCCTTTCTTTTGAGCCTTTGCCCAGAACTTTTACCCAGCCTTCGTCAAAATTGACGTCGCTTACGTTAAGAGATACCGTTTCGCTGCGCCTGAGCCCGCTGGAATAAAGAAGTTCCAAAACGGCTTTATTCCTGTAATGAAAGCGGTGGCTTATTTCCGCTTCCATAAGGCCGGAGGCTTCATCTTCCGTCAAAAACGAAGGCAGTTTCTTTTCCCGCTTGGGAGCGGAAAACAAAGTAAAAGGATTAACCTTTATCAGCCCGCGGTTCGCCAAAAAACGGGCAAAACTCCTAAGCGCGCTTATCTTACGAAGAACCGAAGCGCGGGAAATTGCCTTTTCGCTCTCGTAAGATAAATACTTCCTTATGTTCCTTAAATTAAAATCTTTTACAGATATCAAACCCCTTAAGTTCATAAAAGCCGCAAAAGCTTCCAAATCGCTCTCATAAGCGCGCAAAGTATGCGCGGATAAATTGCGGCCTTTTAAACTTAAACCAAAGTTTTCTATCTGCTTAAGCATCTTTCTTTTCGTTCAATTTCTTTATCGCGGCTTCTTCTTCCGGCGTGATATTGACTATATTTTTACACTTTGGATATCCGCTGCAACCCAAAAATGCGCCTTTTGCGCTATGCCTTAAAACAAGCGGTTTGCCACATTTTTCGCACTTTCTGCCGGAATCCAAAGGCCCGCTTGAAGCCACTCTGTTGCCTTGAGCGTCCACCGAATAAGTATTGCGGCATTTGGGGTAAGCCGAACAAGCCATAAAACGGCCTTTTCTGCCCGTTCTTATAACCATAGGAGAACCGCATTTTTCGCATTTTTCGGCGGTTTCTTCCGGCGCGGGGAATGAGGATCCGCTTAAATTCTTTTTACCTTGACATTTATCCGGATAGTTTATGCAAGTAAGATATTCCCCGTATTTGCTGCGGCGGCGCACCATAGGAGAACCGCAAATCGGGCATTGTTCCCCTTCGGCCACACTCGGCGCGGGTTTGCGCATATTTTTGGAAGCGTTGTCCAAATCGCGAGTAAATCCGCTGTAAAAACCGCTTATAACTTCCACCCACTTTTTATCGCCTTCGGCGATATCGTCCAAAGTTTCTTCCACGCCGGCGGTGTAGGAAAGGTCCATAATGTCCTTAAAAAATTCCTTAAGCTGTTCCGTAACGGTTATACCCAAATCCGTCGCGATAAGCTTATTGCCCTTGGCTTGCTTTTCTATATACTTTCTGTCCATAATGGTTTTTATGGTAGGGGCATAAGTTGAAGGCCTGCCTATGCCGTGCTTTTCCAAGGTTTTAATCAGGCTGGCTTCGTTATAGTTCGGCGGAGGCGTTGTTTTATGGTCTTTGGTGTCTATGCCCAAAAGTTTTAAAGTATCGCCCTGCTCCAAAGGCGGGAGCAAAGCGGAAGAATCGTCTTTTGCGTCGTCGTCATTATTTTCGCGTTCGTCGGCTTCCTCTTGATAAACGGAAAGATAACCTTTGAATTTAACCGTCCTGCCGTTGGCGCGCAGCAGGCATTTTTCTTTGCCGCCGGCGGAAATATCTACGGCCACGGTATTGAACAAAGCTTCCGCCATTTGAGAGGCTACAAAGCGCAGCCAAATAAGTTCGTAAAGTTTGTATTGATCCGCCGTAAGATAATTTTTAAGGCTTTGCGGAGTTCTGTAAACGTCCGTAGGGTGGATAGACTCGTGCGCTTCCTGCGCACCTTTTACTTTGCTCTTAAACACCGGCGCTGTTTTAGGTGCATATTCCGGACCGTATTTTTCTTTAATAAATTTTGAAGTCTGCGCTTGAAGCTGTTTTGACACGTTGAAAGAGTCGGTTCTCATATAAGTTATCAAACCGACGGTCTGCCCGCCGATTTCAATACCTTCGTACAAGCTTTGCGCCACCTGCATAGTTTTTTGCGAAGTAAAACCTATTTTATTATAAGCGTCCTGCTGCATAGAGCTGGTTATAAAAGGCGGACGCGCTTTTTGTTTGACTTCTTTCTTTTCCACCTTTTCAACGACAATCGGCCCTTGCCTTAAGGCGGCGTTGACGGGGGCCAAAGATTCGTTGGTGTTAAATACGGTGGATTTTACTTTGTAATCTTCCGCAAAAAGTTTATAGGTTACTGTTTTTTCTACATTTTTGCCTTCCCATTTAAGCAAGCGGGCGGAAAAAGAAGGTTTTTGATTTTCTTTTTCCAAAAAAGCTTTTATCGTCCAGTAAACCTGTTCTTTAAAATCCGCGATTTCCTTGGCGCGTTCGGTTAAAAGGCGCACCGCGACGGACTGCACGCGCCCCGCGCTGAGCCCGCTGGTTATTTTGCGCCACAAAAGCGGAGAAAGTTTATAACCCACCAATCTGTCCAAAACGCGGCGCGCCTGTTGGGCGTCAACAAGGTTATGGTCTATTCCGCGGGCGTGTTCGAAAGATTCTTTTACCGCCGTAGGGGTAATCTCGTGGAAGTAAATGCGGCGGGTGTTTTCCGGCTTTAAATGCAGAAGTTCCTGCAAATGCCAGGCGATAGCTTCACCTTCGCGGTCAGGGTCGGTGGCGAGGTATACCGTTGAAGCGTTTTTAACGGCCTCTTTAAGTTCACTGATAACCCTGGGTTTGCCGCTTATTACATAGGTAGGTTTAAAATTGTTTTTTTCGTCTACGCCGATTTCTTTTGAAGGCAAATCGCGCACGTGGCCGAAAGAACTCCTTACGATATAAGAAGAACCCAATATCTTGCTTATCGTTTTCTGCTTTGTGGGGGATTCCACGATAATCAATTCTTTGCCTTTCGGTTTCGCTACGGACGCTTTATTTTGATTGGTTGCCATTTTATAAGTCCTCTGAATATATATAAAATCTTAAAATTTCTTTCTGCTGTATTTGCCGTCGGCGCAGCTGATTACGCCGCTTACTTCCAGCGAAAACAAAACGCCGGAAAGTTCGCTTATCGGCATATTTAAAGCCAAAGCCAAATCATCCGTACTGACGGAACCCGAGCCTATGGCTTCAACTACCGAGCGTTCCCGCTCGGAGAGTTCCTCCAACGGGGGCTTTTCTTCATTATAAAGTTTTTTAGTGTTAAGGCCAAGTTTTAAGTTTAAAGGCAGGCAGTCTATAATATCCGCCGCACTTAAAACCATACCGGCGCCTTCCTTGATAAGCTTATTTGGGCCGGCGCTTTGCGGGGAATCTATCGGGCCGGGAACCGCCAAAACGTCTATACCTTGCTCCAAAGCCATTTTGGCAGTAATAAGCGCGCCGGATTTTACTTCCCCCTCGACTACCACCACAAGCTTTGAAAGCCCCGCTATCAAGCGGTTACGCCTTGGAAAATGCTGAGCCAAAGGCGGAGCGTCAAAAGGGAGTTCGGATATTATCGCGCCGCCGGTATCAAGTATGCCGCGGGCGAGCTCCCTGTTTTCCGCAGGATAGCACCTGCCTATGCCCGTTCCGATAAGAGCAAGCGTAGGTTTGCCGTTTCTGACGGCGGCGGAATGAACCGCAGTATCAACTCCTCTTGCCAAACCGCTTACCAAAACGACCCCGGCCAAGGCCAAATCTTCCGCAAGCTTGGAAGCGGCTCTTCTGCCGTAAGGCGTTATTTTGCGCGTGCCGACTACGGCCGCGTTTGCGCTGTTTTCGGCGGGCAATACTCCGCGCACATATAAAACCAAAGGCGGCTCTTTTATGCTTAAAAGTTCTTCGGGGTAGCCTTCTTCCCCTTTAAAATAAATTTTGCCGTTTACTTTATCGGTTTTTCCAAATTCGGCTTCGGCGTCAAGGCGAGAAGCGGTTTCCAAAAATTTAGAGGCCGTTTCAAGCGATATTTTGCCTTCCTCGCTTAAACGTTCCGGGGTTTGTTTAAGGATTTCACACGGGGAAGAAAAAATTTCCAAAAGGCGTCCGAGCCAATCGGCCCTTAAAAAGCTGAAAGAGTTTATTTTGATTAAAGCCAGTTTTTCTTCGTATGACAAAGCCATAATAAAACCTATATGTCGCTTACGCCTTTTCTGTCAAAAGGGCGGTATTGCATAACTTCTATAATATGTTCTTTTTTAATATCTTTGCAGCCGGCCAAATCGGCTATCGTGCGCGCCGTCTTTAGGATTTTATCCAAACTTCTGGCGGAAAGGCCGAGCTTCTTCATAGCAAGTTCCAAAACCTCGCCACCGCCGGGGGGAAGAGGGCAAAACTCTTTTATTTCCGAAACCGTCATAAAAGCGTTGGCGGTGGTTGCGCCGTTTTTAAAACGCTCTTTTTGCATTTCGCGCGCGGCGATGACGCGCTCCCTTATCTGCGCGCTGGTTTCACCTTCGGATTTTTTATTCCAGTCTTTATAATCCACCGGGTTTAAATTTACGGTTAAATCTATTCTGTCCAACAAAGGGCCGGACACTTTGGATTTATATCGGCTTATTTGCAAAGGCGTGCAGTTGCAGGTTTTTACATTATGGCCGTGATAACCGCAAGGGCAGGGATTCATAGCCGCTATCAAAGTGAACTTGGCCGGAAAGGTAAAACTGTCTTTGGCGCGCGATATCGTTACTTTAAATGTTTCAAGCGGTTCTCTTAACACCTCTAAAGACGAGCGGGAAAATTCCGCAAATTCGTCAAGGAACAAAACGCCGTTATGAGCAAGGCTGACTTCGCCCGGGCGCGGCGTTTGTCCGCCGCCTATTAAAGCTATATTGGAAATCGTATGATGCGGATCTCTGAAAGGCCGCCCCGGCATTTTGCCGTTCTTGCCCAAAAGTTTGCATACGGAATAAATCTGCAAAATATCAAGCCGCTCTTCCTTGGTTAAAGGAGGCAGAATGCCGGCAAAACGCTTGGCAAGCATACTTTTGCCCGTACCCGGAGGGCCGACCAAAAGCACATTATGCCCGCCGGCCGCCGCTATTTCCAAAGCTCTTTTGGCCAAGGCTTGGCCTTTGACTTCGCTGAAATCCCCGGCGGAAACTTCCGGCAAGAAATCCTCTTCCGCAGCCACAGGGCAAGGCGGGAACTCCGCCCGGCCTTCCAACATATCAACGGTTTGCTTTAAGCTTACAGCGCCGAAAGCTTCAACCCCGGCGTATGCGGCTTCGGACATATTGTCAAAAGGAATTACGGCTTTGCGGCGTTTGCCTTTTTTAAGAGATATCAGCATAGGCAGCACTCCGCCGCAGGAATGTGTTTTGCCGTTAAGCCCCAAAGAACCTATAAAAACCATTTCGGAAGCTTTGGCGGCGGCTTCTTTGCTCAGCTGACCGCCGGCCGAAAGTATGCCTAAAGCTATCGGCAAATCAAAATGCGCGCCGGCTTTTTTAACTTCCGCCGGCGCAAGATTAACGGTAATTTTTTTTAAAGGTACGTCAAAACCGCTGTTTCTTATGGCGGCCAGCACACGGTCTTTGGCTTCTTTCACTTCCTGATCCGGCAGGCCGACCAAAGAAAATGACGGCATACCGGCGGAAATATCAACTTCCACCGAAACCAAAAATCCCTCCAAAGCGTTGATACAGCTTGATACTATGCCGGCTAACATAAGATTAAAGGAAAGTCATCTCCACCAGTTCGGGCGTAATTCTGTCTATGGAGAAATTGGAATAATATCTCCTTAAAATCTTGGCCGAAAATTCTTCGGAAGTTTTTATGTTGGCCTGAACTTCAAAAGTGGCGTTGGAATTGGTATATTTAACCAAACTGAAATCTTCCACTTCTCTAAGCTGACGCATAATGTTCTGCATTTCTTCCAAACGCTCTATGGTGTTTACGTTTTTGACTATAAATTTAAAAGTCTTCGCGGAATTGACAGCCATACTTATAGGCTCGGCCGTTTGCGCCCCGGCGTTTTCGCACGCGCCGGTCAAAGCTTTTTGCTGGGCGATGGAAAGTACTCCGTCAAGCCCGGTAAAATTATCGGCCGAATCGGTAATAACCTGATAGTTGCTGGCCGCGATAACTTTAATGTTGGCTTTGGCCCTTACCGGTTTAAAAGAAGTCGTAAGCTGGGACGCGCTTTCAAGCTCGTCCGCGGCGGCCTCGGCCAAGATTATATATCTTGCGCCTTCTTTCTTGGCCTTGTCTACGACCTGCGTATAATCTTCTAGATTGTTTTGGCTCAAATTTCCGCCGTCTATCAAAACGTAAGGATAATCTTTCAAAGCTTTATATATGCCTTGGCGGCAATACTGCTTTAAAGATATCTCGCCGTTGACGGTTTCCCTTGAAGCCACAAAAATATTAGTCTTTTTAACGTAATCCGCGCTTTGCAGTTCTTTAACTTTCGAAGAAAGTTCGCTGACCAACACCATAACGCGCGCTTCGCCGTAATAACTTTCCCCTTTTCTGTAAGAAGTCGTCAAATAAGACTTTCTGATATACCCCGCCGGGTTATCCATAATCTGCTTTTTGACTTCGGGCGGGAACTCAACCGTACTGTTTGAAGATAAAAACACCCTTGTTGCCTTTTCAAGAGCGTTAATTTCCGCTTGTTTAAGGACTTTTTTCTTCATTGCGGATTTGGAAATTTCCTCATAAGGAACCGTGGCCGAAGCCTGCACATATTCCCCCGCGCCTTTCGGCCCGATATTAAAACGCTGACAAGCCGTCAAAAGCAGAACGCAGCAGCATAAAAGAGTAAGTTTTTTCATATACACCTCTTATTTAAGAACGTCGCCCAACACTCTTACGTAAGCACTGGGGTTTTTAATGCTTTCGGCGTTGATTATGCCGCAGCGGATCATCATCACTTCAAGCATATGGGTAAGGATATCGTAGAAGTTATCCCTTATGGATTCTTGGCACACGGAAAGGGCAGGGCCTAAAATTATCGCGCCTTTAAGATTTTTATTGTCGCAGATATTGGCTATCTTAAAAGCGGCGGAAATTATATGTTCCGTGGAATAGGAACTCTTCAAAGCGAAGTTAAATCCGCCTTTTATGCCGAGTTCTTTTGCTTTTTGCATTACGCAGAAAGCCATCCATTTGAATTTATCGGCCTGATCCTGCGGATAAAAGAACCCGAAATTACCCCAATCGGTATTTTCGCTTCTGTTAATGCTTACGATATCGGCGAAGTCCTTTTTGACTATTTCGCTGTTTTCGTTCTCGCCGTTGACGGCCAGCATTTCGTTAAGAATCTGCTCATAGGACATCTGTATAAGCCCGCTGTTATTTATACGGCGGCTTAAAACTTTAGCCCTTTTGATATTTCTGGCGACGGAGCCCAAATTGACTTTATCAAAATTAAGAAAACCCTGGGATTGCACTTCGTTTAAGCCGAGTTCCGCGTCTTCCATCATTTTGGCGTATATTTTGGAGAAATGCTGCTGCCGAGGATGTTTAAGTTCCGACACCCAGCCTTGATCCAAACGGAAGCGGACAAGTTCTTCAAAGCGGGCCAAACTTTCCGGCGGATATTTGGAGGAAATAAGAATTTGTTTCTTTTCCTGCAAGAAGCGGTTGAGCACGCGGGAAATAAATTCCCTGTTGTGCTCGTTGACGGCGGTAAGGTGTATATCATCGATAATCAGCACTTCCACGGAGGAGAAAAAATCCTCCAAATGCTTCATATTGCCTTCTTCCACATATCTTTGTACGCCTCTTGAAAAGCGCACCCCGTTTGTAAAGAAAATCTTTTCCTGGCCGATTTTCATAGCAAGTTCATAGCCCATCGCATTAAGAAAATGAGTCTTGCCCGTGCCGCTGTCGCCATACACCATAAACGGGTTGTGCATAGTGCCGATATTATCAATAACGCTCATAGCAGTAGCGTGGGCGAAACGGTTGGAAGCCATATCCATTTTGTCAAAAGTAAACAAAGGATTTAAAGGTATTTCCAAGGGCCAGTTATTTCTTTTATAAACCTGCCCGGCCGAAACTAAAATCGTATGATCCACCATAGTCGCCGCGCGCGGAGCGGGGGCCGCGTGTTGTTGGGCTGGATTTGAAACCGGCCTTTGCACAGGCGTATGATGTTGGGCCGGATTCGGCATTTGAGGCGGATTTACCGTCGGACGCGGAGCTGCGGGGCGCGGCTGCATTCCAGGCGCTGCCGGCCTTGGAGCGGAAGGAGCGTTAACCTTGGGAGGAATCGGCGCGGACGGCGCTTTTGGGGCCGGAGAAACAGCTTGCCCCGGCACCGCCGGTCTGTTCAATTTGTTGTTATTGTTAAAATCGTCTTGTGTCATATCAACTTTTATCTCCCCACTAAGTATTTGTTTTTCAATTCTTTCTTTTATTTTTTTTGCAAAATCATTTTCAACATATTCTTTTTCTGAAGATTGAACCGTAGGCACTATCGGCGCGGACGGAGGCGCAGGCGGAGCCGGCGGTTTCGGCGGAGTGTTTAAGGCCGCCGCGACAGTTGCCGGAGGCTCCTGTGCGACAGCGGCGGAAACTTCAGCAACAGGCTTTTCCTGTTCGGATTCAAAAACCGGCTCCGGTTCAACGGAAGGGCCTTCAACGGAAGCGGCGGAAGGAACCGGAGATTCCCCCGACGGAACTTCCGCAATTTTAGAATACTCCTCTTGAACTTCCGGCATATCAAAAACATTACCAACTTCGGCCGGGCCTTCTTTTTCCTGCACCGATGCGGCTTCAAAAGAAGGCTGATCCGGCGCGGATTCAAATGCGGCTTCTTCTACTGATTCTTCCGAAATATCCGCCGCAGAATTTTGAACATCATCGCCAGACGGATTAAAAATGCTGTGATTATCGTCAAGTTCGGTTATATTCGTTTCTATACTTTCGGCGTGTTCGGCCGCATCTTCAAAAGCCGCGCTCATATCAAAGACTTGAGGATTATCCTCCTGCGCGGAGGCTGCGGGAACGCCTTTCTTTAAATCTATTATTCCGTCCGGATTCGGAACATTGTCGGCGGCGGAAAGCTTATCGTTTTCGGCGGCGACGGCATCCTCTTCCAAAATCACCGGAGCGGGTTTTAAAGGTTTCGGCGCAACCGGCGGCGTCGGTATAACGGCTTTGGCGGCAGGTTCTTGCTTAGGCTCGGGTTTAATCGCTGCAGGTTTTGCCATATTGCCGCCAAAAGCAGGCGGCGCGGGCACAAAAGGTTTTTTTGAAGCGGAATTGCCTTCCGCAGCCGGCTTAAAAGCGTTAGACGTAAAGATAAACGGGGTTTGCGTCGTCTGAGCAGTATTTTCCCTCACCGTGTTTTTGGGAGTGGAAGGCCTTTGCAAACTCGGTTTAATTGCGGGTTCGACGGGCTCTTCCTCCGCGGATTGCGCTTGGGATTGTTCCGCAGGCACAATTTTCGCCGCAGTTGATTTTTCTTCTTTCAAATTTTCTTGCTTTGGCGCAGCCTCGGCTTGGCCGGGAACTTCCTGCTTTATTACGGAAGTGGCCGGCTTTTCGGAAGAAGATAAAAGATTAGGCACATCCATAAAATCATCAAAATTGCCCAAAGGCTTCTTTTCCGGAGGCATTACCGGCGTTTTTGTTGAGGTAGTGGCCGCAGGAGCCGCACCGCCTTGTAAAATTTCATCAACTTTATTTTGTCCGCCAGTTTCTTCGGGGTCGGCGTAAAATTCGCATATCGTTTCCGCGGCGAAGATATCATCCACCTCAATCTTTGCGGAAAGGTCATTGTTCGTTGTCGGCGCCAAAATTTCCTCTATCGGCACGGACGCCTTTCCTTCCGGCGCGATACTGTGAAAAACGCTATTAGTATCCCGAGACGGAACCGTTTTTGCGGGCGCCGTCTGAGGGGTAAATTCTTCCGTTATTTTTTTGGAACCCAAATTCGCAAAAGGATTCGGGGCCGGGACCGGGGCCGAGACTTCGGTTTTATGCCCTTCGGCTACGGAAGGAGAGGCAGGCTCTTGGGCTGTCATAACCTCAGCAGGATTTGCGGCTTCGGGAGGAGTTTGAACCTTCGGCAAAGGCGAGGGCTCTTTATGTTCGCGCTCCTTTAAATAGTCGGAAGCTTTTGACGCCAGCTTGCCAAAGAATCTGCCAAAAAATCCGCCTGATTTTTCTTCTTTTGCCGAATGAGCGGCCTTGGGAACGTCGTTTGCGGCGGAATTGCCAACGCCCGCCGTTACGGCCGGCATAAATTTATTTGCGGGCGCGGCGGCCTGATGCGCGGGAATATCCTTTTTATAAGGATCATCCACCAACATTTCTCTGTTTTGGCGGCCGGGTGCGGCATTGGCCAGATCGCCCATAAGCCTTAAAGAAGGCTGTTGAACAGTCTGATTTTGGACAGTTTCATCAGAATACTGCCCGCTTATTAAAGTGGCTATACCCATTGTAGCGGTTTTAGTGCCTTTCGTTAAAGTGCGAAAGCCCTCTTCCGAAGGATAACTTTTAAGTTTTGTGCCTTCGGCGGAGCTTAAATTGATAAAAGTGCCGTCGCCCACATCTACGTGGTTTTCCAATTCAATACTTAAAGAATCGACACTGGCCAAATCCTGCCTTATTGAAAAACTGCCGTCGGATAACTGAACTTTGCCGGTGGAACTCTTTTCAAGCGGGCCGAAGATATCGGTCGGCGAAACTTTGGTTTCTTCTTTTTTGGGGCTTTCCGCTAAAAAATCTTTTTTTACAGCATTCGTCTCGGTCGGAATTGCGGCGGGGGCCTCGCGCCTGGGAGCGGAAGGCACTTGCCGATGCGGCTCAAAAGCCGGCTTTGCCTGCTGAGGCGTAAAAGCCGGGCGCTGCGGGAGTTTGGGCTTTGGCGCGGCGGAAGGCTCTCGCGGAGCAAAAAACGCATTATGCTCTTGTAAAGTTTCTTCCGACACCTGCGCGGGGAAAGCCCCTTCGGAAGGCTCCTTCGCACCGGGGGCACGGCCCAGTATTTCCGTCTTCGGAGAAATCAAATCCAAATCTATGTGTTTGGTTCTTTCGTTTACGTCGCCTTCAATTACGACCTGCTGGGAAATTCCTTCTATTTTTATACGGATTTTTTCCAGCATACTGTCGTCGGTAATATTATAAAGTTCGAAAACGTGGGTAAAGGGAGGAACTTTCGCCTCTATCAAACGGCAAAACGCCGATAACTCCGCCGAAATATTCTGCGCGGAATCATCCGTGCCCTCAACCAAAAGGACGTATATTGAATTATCGGTAAGGGTGTTCTCCCTTATTTCCCAACGTTTTATCATAAGCTAATCCGCAACTATTTTAACGCCCGAACTTGTGCCGAGCCTGCTTGCGCCGGCTTCTATCATTTTAAGGGCGTCCTCTTTGCTCCTGATTCCGCCGGAGGCTTTTACGGCCAGGCCGGAAGCTTCGGCCATAAGTTTTACATCTTCGGCCTTTGCGCCCGCGTCCGAAAATCCGGTGGAAGTCTTTACAAAATCCACACCGCATTCGGCGCAAATTTTGCAGACGGTTTTCTTTTCTTCTTCGGTAAGATAAGAAGTTTCAATAATAACCTTGAGAGTTTTACCTTTACTGGCTTCACGCACGGCGGCGATATCGGCTTTTACTACGTCAAGCATACCGCTTTTAAGCGCACCGATATTAATTACCATATCGACTTCGTCCGCGCCTTCTTTTATCGCCTGCTCCGCTTCAAAAGCCTTTACCCTGGAGGTATTGGCGCCCAAAGGGAAACCTATTACCGTGCAAACTTTTACGCCGCTGCCTTTAAGCAAATCGGCGCAAAAGCTGACCCAAAAAGGATTTACGCACACCGAAGCAAAACCGTACTCGGCCGCTTCCGCGCAAAGCTTGGTTACATCCTGTTTGGAGGCAACCGCTTTGAGTATGGTGTGATCTATATATTTGGCTAAGTTCATAATTAATTATAGTCAATGATTCTGACGAATTTTTCCGCGACCAAAGCCTGCCCGCCCACGAGCACGCCGTCCACGTCTTCTTTAGCCATAATGGCGTCTACGTTTTCGGCCTTGACGCTGCCGCCGTAAAGGATTCTTACCGCATCGGCAAAGTCTTTGCCGAACTGTTCGGCCAAAACCGCTCTTATGGCTTTATGAGTTTCCTGAGCCTGTTCCGGGGTGGCGGTTTTGCCTGTGCCTATCGCCCAAACCGGTTCATAAGCGACAACCATATCTTTAAGCTGTTCGGCCGTAAAGCCTTTAAGACCGTTGACGAGCTGACCTTTGATGACTTCTTCGGTTTTATTGCTTTCTCTCTGTTCAAGAGTTTCGCCGACACAGAATACGACTACCAAACCGTGTTTTAAAGCGGCGGCGACTTTTTTGTTCAAAATTTCATCTGTATCGCCAAAAAGGCTTCTTCTTTCGCTGTGGCCCAAAATGACGTGCGTCGCGCCCGCGCCTTTTACCTGTACGGGAGAAACTTGGGAAGTGAACGCGCCTTTATCTTCATAAAAGCAATCCTGCGCGGCTACTTTAAAACCTGTGCCAACCGAAGCTTTTACCACGGCGTTAATGCTGGTAAAGCTGGGGGCCACCATAATATCGGCGTTGTTTTTATTTTTGGCGGCTTTTAAACCTTCAATAAGGTTTACGGATTCTTCAACGGTATTGTGCATTTTCCAATTACCGGCTATGAAAGGTTTTCTTGACATTGGTAAAACTCCTAGAAAAAATTTTGATACTGCTGATATATATATATTATATATATAATATTTAGATTTTAGGAAATTTTGCTTATTTTGCAAACAATATCCCGCGCCGAATCGTTAATATCATCCGCAAAACGACGCCTGATGAAAAACAAAAACTCCGCTTGTCCGGTATGAAAAAGGCGGAGAATTTTATTCTCCGCCCATAGTTAAATTATATTTTTTAAAGCCTTCGGCGCAAAAAGTTATTTACTCCAGTTCGGCGTAAAAGAATTGCCCCTTATATTGGCTATAAGATGCGGCGCGCTGCCGTCCGCATCCATAATATAAATCTGGCGTTTCCCGGCGCGCGTGGTGGTAAAAGCTATAAATCTGCCGTCGGGCGACCAGGTGGGGTCTTCGTTCCAGCCGGCGTCTGCCGTAAGCTGGCGTACCTGCGAACCAGTGATATCCGTTATAAAAATATCTATCGGATGATTGGGGGCCTGCCTGCCGGAAAATACTATCCAATCGCCGTTCGGCGACCATTGCGGGCTGTCGGTCCAGTTCATTTTGGTTATTCGGCGCGCTTCCTGCGTGGCCAAATTCATAATGTAAACCTGCGGGTTGCCGGAGCGGTTGGAAATAAAAGTTATATATTTACCGTCGGGCGAGAAAGACGGAGAACCGTCCACGCCGTATTTATCGGTAAGCCTGCGCATTGAACCGCTGTCCAAATCCTTAATGTAGATATTTGGGTTTTCCCCGCGCGAAAGCGTAAGCACCAAGCTTTTATCATCGGGAGAAACGCCGCCTATCAAGTTAAGGCCTCTTGTTTTTATTAACGGTTTGATTTTGCCTTCTTTCAAATCAATATAATAAACATCCGGGTTTCTGCGGCGGTAAGTGGTATAAAAAATCTTGCTTGAATCGGAACTCCACCTCGGCAAAAGTGAAATGGATTTATCGCGCGTAAGCTTGGTAAGATTATAACCGTCATAATCCACCATATAAATTTCCTTTCTGCCGGTGGAATCGTTGGCAAAAGCTATCCTGGTATCGGCTATGCCGCGCTTGCCCATAAGAAGCTTGACTATTTGATCGGCAAGCATATGCGCGCTGCGCCTTAAACTTTTGGAACTGCTTTTAAAATTTTTGGCTAAAATAGCTTTTTGGGATTCGGTATCGTAAAGGAAAGCTTTTATATCCCATTGACCTTCCGCGCTTTGCGCTATTTCCGCAAAAAGCAAATAGTCCATACCTTCCTTTCTGTATTTTGAAAACAAAGGCCCCAAGTTGTTTAAATCCGGCTTGGGCAGATTATCCTGGACGTCAAAATAGCGAGAGCGAAGCAAATCCGAACGCACTACGGAGGCCAGTTGGGAAGCAGTTTGCTTCTCAGCCTGGCTGTTTTCGTTTTTGGCGAAGAAATGCGCCACGCCGATTTTTGGCAGGGCGTTGGGATTGTATTTCGCGGAAAGGCCGATGTAAACATCGCTTTCCTTGGCAAAACACAATACCGGCAGCATCAACAAAAAAGCGGCCGTAAATTTAAGAAATTTCATTGTTATTTTATTTCCCCGATAAGTTTTTTAGCTTCGGCGGCTTCGGTGCTGCCTTTATAATCCTGAACTACGGACTGAAGATAATTTTTAGCTTCGTCTTTTTTGCCCAAAGGAATTATACTGCGCGCGTAAACTATGCGCGCTGCGGCCGTATGCTTGCTTTTTGGGAATTTATCAAGCAAAGTGGCGGAAGAAACCGCCGCTTTTTGATAATCTTCCAAATTAAACAAAGCTTGTGCCAAATAAAGATAGGCTTCTTCTATATTTTGGCCGTTGGGGGCGTTTTGTATATACAAAGCGAAGCCTTTTGCTGCGGAAGCGTATTGCGCCGAGTCCAACTGGGATTTGGCCTGGGAGTAAATTTCCCCGGGAGGCATTTTGTAATCCGAACCGTCCTTATCCAACGCGGAGGTAATATTATCCAACTTGGTGGAAATATTATCCAGTTTATAATCAAAATCTTTTAAATTTTCGGAAGACTGCACGAGTTGGCTCATAAGGTCTTCCATTTGGACGTCAAGGCCGGCTTGGTTCTTTTGGAGATTTTCCAAAGTTTTGTTCAAAGCCGCGACCTGCGTTTTCAGAACTTTTACGTCGTCTTGCGTGGCGAAGCAGCCGCACAAAAAGAAAGGGGAGCCAAGCCCCAAAACGGTTAAAGCCGTTATTTTATGTATCTTCATGGTCAGCTCCCCTCAAAAACTACTGGATTACCGTATCGGCTCTGCGGTTTTTGGCCCAGCACGCATTGGTGTTGTCGGTGCAGACCGGTCTTTCTTTACCGTAAGAGATCGTGTAAACTTCATCGGCATCTAAACCGAGTTTTACATAGTAATCTTTTACTTCTTTGGCTCTTTTGTCGCCCAAAGCGATATTGTAAGCGATAGTGCCTCTGTCATCGCAATTACCTTCTACGGTAATCGTTTTGACGCCTTTTACTTTAAGGATTTCGGCGTTGGCTTCAAGTACGGCTCTCGCTTCTTTGGAAAGAGTGTACTGGTTCAAAGCGAAATATACCGGGGCCAAATTGACGGCTTCGGCTTCAACCACGATTGCGGGTTCTTCTTCTTCAATGATGATGGTGTCATCGGCGGAAATTTCTTCCACGGCGCCTACTGTGCCGACATTATCGGCGGCGGCATCATCTTTTACGTTTTTGCTGCACGCGGTTAAACCGGCGGCTAAAGCAAAAACGAGCATAAACTTAATTGCGTTTTTCATTATGTTTGTCTCCTGTTAATTTTATAACATAACTCTTTTTGATAACATAAATGATATCAGACTTCAGGCCTGATAGTCAATCAACTGTTATTTTACTGCCGTCTGAACTTTACCCCCCCGCGAAAAAACAGGTCCCTGGGTTCAGACTTTTATTTAGGCAAGCGGCCCGATAACATCTCCGCAAAAGCGCGGGTAGGCTCAAGCTTGCTTAAAATTATCCTGACCGCCGCCGTCATAGGCACGGCCAAAAAAGCGCCCGGCACGCCCCAAACCAAGGCCCAAAAAACCAAAGAGCCTATTATCGTAACCGGGTGTAAATCCATACCGCTGCCAAGAAGCTTGGGTTCCAAAATGCTTCCTATAACGAACTGCATACAAGCCGGTATTATAAGTATAAGCCAAAAACTGGACGTAGGCCCAAATTGCATCAAAGCTATCGGCAAAGGCAAAAGCACCGCTATTATTGAACCCACATTAGGTATAAAATTTAACAATATGGTAAATACCACAAACATCAGTGCAAGTTCCAATCCGACGGAAAAATATACCACCCCTACGCAAATACCCGTAAATATCGAAACCATAATATGTATATAAAGATAAGCGGAAATTTTGTTTTGTATTTCCTTTATTACGGAATTGGTTATTTTTGCTCTGCCGGAACCCAAAAGCAGGAAAAACACAAAAATGACAACCATTGAAAAGTAAGAAAACACCTTTACGGCATTAGCCCCCAAGCTTTTAAAAAAGTTTACCGATCCCGGCCCCGTCAGCATCGTTTGAAGGCTTTTAAGTTCAAGCATATCGTCGGGCAAAGGTATTTTATAACTGCGGATAAGATCGGCCAGACGGTTGAAAGATTCCACCAATTTGGCCTGATATACTCCGAAACCTTGGGCAAAGTTGCTTACGGAATTGCTTATAAATATCGCCATAAGAACCAAAGGAACCAAAACCACCGTGGCGGAAACTATTATGGCCAGCCAGCGAGGGAACTTCGCCCTGAACCTTAAATATCTTATCAGCGGGGTTATCATCGTGTATATAAAAATGGAAATTACCAAAGGTATAAGTATGCTTTTGGTATAAATAAGCGCCGTTACAAGACTGACTACAGCTATTAATATAAGGCAGGCCGTATTTATTTTTCTGTAAACGTCAACGCCGCTTTCAAGCGTTTGAAGAGTATTTTTTTGCGGCCCGGATTTCATAAGTATTTCTCCATATCCCTTATTAGAAATAATACCCGGCTTGTTATTTTATTCAAGTCCTCGCAGGAAGCTTCCAAAAGCCACCAGTTGAGCCTCATCGGGACGTCTTTGGCCAAAGTCTGTATGTTTTTGACTATGGTGTAAAGTTCGTCCACTTGACGGTTAAAAGCCAATGCGCTTATGTTCATCTGTTTTATGTTTATGCGTCCGTTCGCCGCAAGTTCCGCTTTGTTAAGGCTGCGGAAATAAGCCCGCACGTTCTGCCAAAAATCATTGCTTTCTTCGGCGAGAGTTTTAAGTTCCAACACTGCGGAGCGAAAATTCTCTTGGAAGCTTAAGTCTTTCACCGGCATACGGCGGCGATATTGCTTGTAAATAACTTCCAAACGGTCATAATAATCGCGCAGTCTGACGTTAAGTGTACGCAAAGCGGAGGAAGATTTTTCAATTTCTTCCGACATTCTCTTTACCGTTTCTTCGGGAGTTTGATTCATTGTTTCGGAAACCTTAAGGAAATTATAGTCCCTATCCCGTACTGTGAGCGCACCGATATGGCGCCGTTGTGGGCGTTCATAATAAGTTTAACCAAAGCCAACCCCAAGCCCCAGCCTTCTATTTGGCCGGTAAAAAAATCATCAACCTGATAAAACTTTTCAAAAATAAGGCTTATATCTTCTTCCTTAATGCCCACGCCGTTATCGGCCACGGCGAGAATATTTTTATCGCCTTCTTCATAATAGAAAAGTTTTATCTTTTTTACGGTATTGTTGTTAAATTTTATGGAGTTATCCAACAGTTCTTCCAAAGCTATAGAAACAAGCGCTTTATCGGCGAATATCGTTGCGGTTTCAGGACATTTGATGTCTATCGCCGGGCCTTGGCGGCGTATTGTCGCGTCGGAAGACATCACGCTTAAAGAATCGTCTCTTAAAATGCAGGCCGCCTCCGCAGACGAAAACAAACCTTTTACGTTTACGTCCTGTTTTTTTACGTCCTCTTTGGATAAATCGCTGACGCCGCTGAAGCGCACAAGCTTATCTATAAGTATAGCCAGTTTTTCGCCCTGTTTGCTTATATCGCTTAAAGCTTTGGCGTTGAAAGTGTCCTTTTCTTCCGGTTTTAACTGGGATAAAATGGCTTCGGTATATCCGTTTATAATGGAAAGAGGCGTTTTAAGCTTGTGCGAGACCAAAGAAAGCACTCTTGAAGCCGGGTCAACCTTTCTATCGCTTTTTAAATCCTGCGGCATAAAACCCTCTCACAGCCCTAAATTTAAACCTATGCCGTAAATGTCGGAATCGGTTTGATTAGGTACAAAGATATGGTTGTAAGAAATCCTCAGCGAAGCTTTCGCGCTTACCAAAACATTGGTGCTTATAAGCAAAGAATGTCTGGCGTCATCATCGTGCATATCAATATAGCGGTAGGAAATAAAAGTTTCCGCGCGATTTTCTTCCGAGCGCCAAGTGGCCTTAACGCCGCCCGAAGCCCTAGGCAAACCCAACATATAGTCTATCGTGCCCAAATCGGCGAGTTCGGACTGATTGAAAACACCCCTTATGGCTTTTACGCCTTCCAAACCGGAAAGATATTGATATACATTACCCGAAAAATTAAAAAGATAAACTCCGAAAAAGTTTGAAACCACGCCGGCTTCGTAAGCGGCCTGAATGAAAGTGTCTTTTTCCGTAAGAACGCCGTTTTTAAGAACATCCGCTTTTTGCGAAACTATACCCGCGCTTAAATAACCTTCGGCCGCAGTTCCGTCCACTTCGTTTAATTTTAAAGCGGAGGAAAACATAAGCTTCCCGCCGTAAGCCCAAGAGTCGTTCCCGTTATCCGGCAAGAAAAACGGTACGGCCCTTACGGAGAGCGCATCGGACGCAAAACCAAACGGCAGGCGGAACGCATATATATGATTGTCAAAATCCTTATGTTCGGTAACGTCAAATTCCGCACCGACAAAAAACTGGCGCGCCGGGGCAAAAGATATTGCCGCGCTGTTGCGCCAAAACCTGGAATTGTGAGTGTAGTTATCGGCTACGCTGAACGCAAAAACAGGCGTCAAGGTAAAAACAAAAATTAAAAAAGAAATAAGTTTTTTCATATATTAAAAGAATAGCAAAAAAATTATGAGAAGAAAAACCTATTTTCCGCAAAAAGCGCGCGCAAGTTAAATTTAGTAAAATTAATTAATATGAAAAAACACCTTTTTATCGTTTCTTTACTTTTGGCTTCCGCTTTGAATGCGGCTGTAATCGAAAGAGGCCCTTTCGTGGAAGATCCGGCGCAGACCACCGCCGTAATAAAATGGACTGCCGACGTTCCCTCCCCGGCTTGGGTGGAATACGGCCCGGAAGGCAAATGTTCCCAACTGATGGCGATATCTTCCAGGAAAAGAAATCACTCCCTTACTCTGCACGGTCTTATACCGAACACAAAATTCTGCTATAAAGTTTATGTGGAAAACAATTCCGGCACAGGAGTGCAGGAAGCCAAAACAGGAACTTTCAGAACTTTATTTACCCCCGAAAGAAAAATCGTCAATTTTTTGGTAGTTGGCAATACGGCCGATCCGCAGGGAACTTCCGGCGAGATGAAAAGACGTATGGCGCAAAGTATGGCCGAACATCCGGCGGATTTTTTGATACACACCGGCGATATCGCCTCCGGCGGAACCATTGCCGCGGAAGATGAAGAATTTTTTAAACCGTATAAAAAAGTTTTGGCCGACGCTCCTCTTTTGGTTGCCTTGGGCGAAGAAGAATACGGCGACAACCGTTCCAACGCGGACGGGAAAGGCTTTCTTGCCGCGAACTACAAAAGGATTCACTCTATGCCGTGGAGCAAAGGCACGCCGAACTATTATTATATAGATACGGCCAACGCCCGAATATTTTTCGTGGATACAAATAATATGTATGACGCTTTGACGGCGCCGGCGATAAACCAAAAATCACCGCAGTATATTTGGCTTAGGGACTCTTTGGCAAAAACCGCCGGCGGCAAATGGAAAATAGTGGTAATGCATCATCCCGTATATTCCAGCGGTAAAGAAGAGGACCGCCTGAGCCAAGTTCTTGCGCCCTTGTTTGAAGCCCAAAAAGTAAATCTTGTAATACAAGGGCACCAAGGCGCATACGAAAGAACAAAACCGATACACCGCGCCGAAGCGGCGAAAAATGGCCCTATTTATATAACGGTCGGCGGCAGCGGAAAGTTCTTTGAGGAGTCCTCTTACAGCAATGATTGGAGCAATAAATATTATGCGACGCCGCACTTTGCATATATCAGCATTATAGACAGGAAATTATCCCTCAGAACCTTTACGCACGAGAATAAAAGAATAGACGCTTTGGATATTTACTTTTAGTTTTTCTTTTAGTTTGCTATAATATTTAGGCAGAGTTTAATTGCAGTTAACGGATTTAAGCCCAGTTGGCGCAGCGGTAGCGCGTTCCCTTGACATGGGAAAGGTCACAGGTTCAATCCCTGTACTGGGCACCATTTATAACCACCCGAAAGGGTGGTTTTTTATTGGCCGGGCAACAGTTAAATACATTTTAAAAGAAATTTCAAAGATGTAAAATATTATTAAGGAGTTTAAAATGAGTATTTTTGAAGCTTTAATGATGCTCGGTTTCGGCCTTGCGTGGCCTTTTAACATTTACCGCTCGATAAAAACGAAAACCGCCGCGGGAAAGAGTTTCCTCTTTATGATAACCATAGAACTGGCTTATATCTGCGGGATGATACATAAAATTCTTTACAGTTTTGATTTGGTGTTTTGGCTTTACGTGCTGAACTTCCTTATGGTGCTTACGGATATAATCTTAATGGTAAGAAACACCCGCATAGACGTATACCGCAAATACCGCCGGCAGATTTTGGAAAAACGCGCCGCCGTACACAAGTAAATACGGGATTAAAACAAAATTTAAAGCAGGCTTTTATGCCGGCTTTATCACTAAAGTTTTATCAAGACTTTGCAACCAAAAATTCCATAACTCTTTTCCTGCGGAATTTGCGCGGCTCCACAAGCAAACCGTCGCTTTTTATTCTGTCGCCGCCGATTACGGCTTTCCCTGTTTTAAGTTCCGCCCATTTTTCCAGAGTTATCTCCCCGGGTAAGTTTGCGGGGGGCGGCTTGCCCAATTTGCTAAAAATATCCGACATTTTGGAAGACGAACTCGCCACAAGGGCGTTGCCGAAACGCCTGACGTATACAGGGAAGAAGTCATATTCGTCTTCAATATCGCCGACCATTTCTTCAAAAATATCTTCAAGCGTAACTATGCCGGTGATAGTTCCGCCGGAACATACAAGCGCAATATGCTGGCGCGCTTTTATAAGTTTTTCCATAGATTGGGAAATGGTGCTCTCGGCGGGGAGCTTCAAAATGGGACGCAAAATAGAGCGCGCCGCGGCTTTATTCCGAGAGGAAGCTTTAGTCGCCATAAAAATATCTTTAAAATTAAGATACCCTATAATGCTTTGGGGGTTATCCTTACTTTCGCAAACCGGAAAGCGAGTATGCATGTCCAAATGCGCTTTTACGAAAGTTTCGGCGATATCGTCATCGGCGTAAAGAGTATAAACCTGGCTCAGAGGGATTTGGATTTCCCCTATTTTACGGCTGCAAAACATCGCGCTGGAAAGGACGATTTTCTCCTCTGTTTTGCCAAACAGTCTTGAGGCCGCCGCCACCGAAGCCGCCACGCGCAAATCTTCCATGGCCGCCGTACGGGAAGCTTCCCCCTCTTCGGAATTTTTAATGCCCTTTCTGGTAAGCAGGCGGACTATGGCTTCCATAATATTGACTACGGGCGAAAGCAGTAAATATAAAACCCTTATCGCCGGGGAAAACATCAATACGACAAACTCATTGTTTTTAATGGCGAAAGTTTTTGGCGTAAGTTCCGCAAAAATAATCGTTATGAAGCTTAAAGGCAAAACCACTATTATGACGGAAAGCGCGTCCGCAGTTCTCTTTGACAGCGAAAACCACTCCCTAAGCAGCGGCGACATTTGCTCGTCCGCGCCCGCGCCACCCACGGCAGCGGCTACGGCGCCGGCCAAAGTTATCACTATCTGCACAACGGCCAAGCCGCCTTCTATATGTTCCTTCATAAAAAGAGCGGATTTCGCGCCTTTCCTTTTGGCGGCCGCCAAAACGGAAAGTTTTGTTTTGGAAACGGACGCCAACGCCATTTCATAAGCGGCGAAAAGGGCGTTTACAACAAGCATTAAAACGATTATTATAAGAGCCATATAATATAGCATCGGAGATTTGCATTTTAACGTCAAGGGGCCGCGGCGGAAATGTTTTTTCTCTTTTTTTAGGCTATACTTTAAAAAGGGATTTACGGAGGACTGTTTTATGGACATATTTTCTTTAAGTGCGGCCGGCGTTTTATATTTGTTACTTCAAATTTGCGTAACCGTGCACATTTTACTTTTTAAAGACGACGTAAAAAGTTCCATAGGTTGGATAGGGCTTGTTTGGTTGGCCCCGCTGCTAGGAAGCGCAATATATGCGCTTTTCGGCATAAACAGGATAAAACGCAAAGCCCTTTCCTTAAAAAGCCCCAAACAAGATATCCATAAAATCACGGGTAAAACACAAGAAGAAATAGAAAAAGAAATACCTAAAAACCTGCTGCAAATGCTCAAACTGGGTTACAGCGTACATCCGCAGATTTTCGCTTTGGGCAATAACGTATCGCCCCTAATAAACGGCGATGAAGCTTATCCGCAAATGTGCTCCGCAATAGAAAAAGCCCGTAAAGAAGTGCTTATAGAAAGTTATATCTTTAATAATGACAAAGCCGGACAAATGATACTTTCCGCCGCAAAAAAGGCGCGCGGCAACGGAGCAAAAATAAAAATTATCGTGGACGGAGTAGGGCTCAATTACAGCCGTCCTAACATAGCGCAAGCCGCCGGGAAAATAAACGGGGCGGAGTTTGTAGTTTTTCTGCCTTCAAAAAAACCGGCTTCTTTGCCTTTCGTCAATTTAAGAAGCCACCGCAAAATAATGATTATTGATGGAGAAACCGCCTTCTTCGGCGGAATGAACATAGCAGAGGGCAATTTGCTTAAAACAAATCCCAAAGAACCGATACGGGATATTACTTTTAAAATCAAAGGCCCGGTAATAAACCAGTTGACGCGCATTTTTATGGAAGACTGGTTATTTTCCGGCGGGAAAGCTTTTAATCCTGCTCTCTTCAAAGAGAGTCTGCCGCTTTCCGGCGGAAGCATAGCCCGCGAAATACCCGACGGCCCCGACGGGGACTACGGCAAAGTGGAACTTATGGTTTTAGGTGCGATAAATTGCGCTTGCAAAAACATAAATATAGTAACCCCTTATTTTTTGCCGGAGGAAAATATCCTTACCGCCCTGGAGATGGCCGCTATGCGCGGAATAAACGTGCAAATAATACTGCCTAAAAAAAGCAATATCTTCGGTATGGATTGGGCAATGCGGGCGAATTTTAACCGTCTTATAAAAAAAGGAGTAAAAATATTTTTGCAAAATCCGCCTTTCGACCACAGCAAAATGATGACGGCGGACGGAATTTGGGCTTTTATAGGTTCTTCCAACTGGGACGAACGCAGTTTAAAACTTAATTTTGAAGCCAATATGGAAATAATTGATAAAAACCTGACGCAAACACTGGATAAAATTATAGAAGGCAAAAAAGCCGACGCAAAACCAATCACTTTGCAAAATTATTCCATACCGAAACGTCTGTTAAACAACTCTTTTAAACTGCTTACGCCTTATTACTAACGGCCTAAAATCGCGAAGCGAACTTTTTTAAGCGGCCGTTTTATAAAAGCCAGTGCGGGAATGTTTATAAACTTCCTTACAAAATACATCGGGTTTACGCGCCAGCGCGAACTGAGCCGTTTTTTAAAACTCTTGGAGTAAGGATATTTGCAAAGCCAGCCGCAAAATTCCGGCCAGTCGCGTTTTTCGTTTTTATTGAGGACGAAAAGCGGCGGGATTGAAGAAGGCGCGATATATCTTTTTACCGCCGAAAGAAAAGCGTTTTTGACTTTCGGCTGATTTCTAAAAAGTTCCTCGGCGATAATATAAAGCCCTTTAAATTCCATAGTAAGCCTGTAAACGGCGGAACGCTCTTTTATGAGAGAATCGTTTTGCGTACGCAGATTAACCAAAGGGCGTTTTAAAATTTTAAATTTGGCGTTGAAGTTTTTAAAAGACCACAACAAATAAATATGTATCCACCCAAGCCCGCTTACGCGCTGACCGCCCTTTACTTTTAAAGCCAAACTTCTGTTAAATACGCACCCGCCGACGTAGCCGAAAAGCCCCCCGTTGGAAACGACAGCCCTCAAATAACGCATAAGTTCGGCGTCGCTGGCCATATGGACTACTTTTCCGTCTTTTAATCCTCTTGTAAGAGCCCATTGTTCAAGAAATCTTAATTTACCGTCGCACAGATTAAGCCCGCAGGTATAAAAATCATATCCGCTTTTTATGTTACGCATAACAAACCCGACCGAACCGGGCAGCAGAGCGTCGTCGTCACCGAGTATCCAGCAATATTTGCCTTTGGCGCGGCTTATACAGTTAAGGACATTCCTGTCAAAGCCGACGTTAATGTCGTTTTTATAATAAAACAGGTTTTTATACCGTTCCTGATATTCTTTTACTATGCGGTGAGTGTCATCGTAAGAGTTATTATCGCTGACTACCACTTCCACACCGTCGAAAACGGCCTGCTTAAAAATACTGTCCAGCATTACCGGCAAATATTCCGCTCGGTTGCAGGTGGGAATGCAAATTGAAAGTTCCGTCATACTACATTACTGTTTCCAAAAGTTTAAAGTTATTATCTATTATATTAAAATATGCGCGGGCTCCGCTTTTTAAAAGCCCGAAATCAAGCTTATGCAGACGGGCGGGATTTTCGCTCGCGGCCATAGCCGCGCCGCCTGCACCCAAACCCCATTTGCTTAAATTTTCAAATCCTTTAAGCATAGTTAAGGCCGAACCGGCAACCACACCGTCGCTTACGCGCCTGAATACGCCGCCTTCAAGGATAACTTCCTCCCCGTTGGCTTTGCCGCCTTTTGTGCCGGCGGGGCTTAAAGCGTCCGTAACCAAAACGAAGTCTTCCGGCTTTTTCAGGCGCATTACCATACGGACGATTTCCGGGCAGACGTGCACGCCGTCCGCGATAATTTCAAAGCTGAATTTATCCGTAAGCACCGCCGCACCGGCGGCCCCTGGCTCTCTGTGACCTATGCCGCGCATAGCGTTAAACAAATGCGTGGCGTGCCTTACGCCCATTTCTGCAGCTTTAAGCATTTCTTTATAGCTTGCGTCCGTATGCCCGGCCTGCGGCAAAATATTATGGGAAAGGCAGAAATCAACAATCTCTTCTATGCCTTCCCTTTCCGGGGCTAAAGTCATAGCCGATATTTTGCCTTCGGCGGCATCATACAAAGCTTTCATAAGATTAATATCGGGCTTGGCGGCGGCTTCTGGCTTCATTACGCCGAGTTTTTTAGGCGAAATAAAAGGCCCCTCCAAATGCAAACCGATAATCTTTGCCCCCTTTTCCTTGCCGATAAGAGGAACTACCGCTTTTATGTTTTTAAGCATTATTTCCGGCACATTTGGGTAAATAGTAGGCAAAAACGCCCCGACGCCTTCCTTTGCCAAGGCTTCAGACATCAAAAGCATTTCTTCCGCGTCAAACAAATCGGTGCCGTGCCCGCCGAAACCGTGTATATGCGTGTCAACAAAAACAGGTGTGATATACGCGCCTTTTAAATCTTTGATTTCCCCTTCCGGGAGAACTTCCGTCCCCCGCAGGACTTCCGCTATAAAACCGTTTTCCGTTACAAGCGCGCCATCAAAACATTTTCCGCCTTGACATATTTTGGCGTTGGAGTAAATCTTTTTCATAAATTTAATCTTTTTTAACGCCGCACGAACCCAAAGAACAAGCGCGAAGCCTGTTCATAGAAGCCGAACTTACCTGGCTTAAAGCTTTAGTATCGGCCAAAATATAGCTGTTATCGTGCAGCCTAAGCGCGCTTACCGGCCATTGAGTTGAAATATTCCCCTCAACCGCGCGGTATATCGCTTCGGACTTTTTTTCTCCCGTAGCCAATATAATAATTTCTTTGGATTTTAAAATGGTGCCCATACCCATAGTAAAAGCGTATTTCGGCACGGCGTTAATATCATTACCGAAAAAACGGGAATTGGCTTTGCGGGTGCTTTCCTCAAGTTTAACTTTGTGAGTCGGCGCGTCAAAAGGAGTGCCGGCCTCGTTAAAAGCTATATGCCCGTTGCGGCCCACTCCGCCCAAAAATATGTCTATACCGCCGAAACTTTCTATTTTTTTATCGTATTCAAAGCCTGCTTTCTCCAAATCCGCGGCGTAAACATCAGGGAAGTGTATATTTGCCGGTTCTATATCAACCAAATCAAAAAGGCGGGTGTTCATATAACTGCGGTAACTTTCCGCGGAACCGCGCTCAAGGCCTATATATTCGTCCAAATTAAAAGTTATCACTTCTTTAAAACTGACTTCCCCTTTGGCGTAAAATTCAATCAAATGGGCGTAAAAACTCTCCATAGTACCGCCCGTAGGCAGGCCCAGAACTATTCTGCCACCGGCTTGGTTAATGCGGAGTTTAACATAACTCGCCGCTATTAAACCGATATCGCTTTCGCTGTCTATAATTTTCATTATTTCCCCCGTTTAAGCAAAGCCCTTATTTCGTCGGATATCATATCCGCTTCCGGGCCTATGATAACCTGTACGTGGCCCGTCATTTTGTTAAGGACACCGCGCGCTCCGGCCTTTTTTAAGACGTCTTCCTTTACCAAAGAATTATCGTTAATATCAACGCGCAGCCTTGTGGCGCAAGCGCCCAAAACTTTTATATTGCCCTCTCCGCCGAGGCCTTCCAAATAAAGTTCCGCTCTTGAGGCAGGCTTGGCTTCCGCAGGAGAGGATTTCTCCTCTGCGGCTTTCATATCCGGCAAAGATTCTTCTTTTTCAGATTCGGGCAAAACTTCCTTTTGCGCGGTTTTCTCTTCCCGTCCGGGAGTGGCAAGATGCCATTTCCTTATAACAAAGCGGAACAGGAAAAAATATACAACCGCATAGCCGAGCCCCACCGGGATAAGCAAAAGCGGATTTGTGCTTATGCCGTAATTTAACAAATAGTCTATCAGCCCCGCCGAAAAAGTAAAGCCCAATTTGACGTTTAAAACATTCATCAAAACCATACTGAGCCCGGTAAGGACGGAATGCAAAATATAAAGCGGGAAAGCCAAAAACATAAAAGCGAATTCTATCGGTTCGGTTATACCGGTTAAGAAGGAAGTCAAAGCCAAGGAAAGCAAAATACCGCCGGCGGCTTTTCTGTTTTCTTTATAAGCTTCCGCTATCATTGCGGCGGCCGCGGCCGGCAAGCCGAACATCATTATAGGGAAGAATCCCGACATAAAAGCGCCGGCGGAAGCGTCCCCCGCAAAAAAGCGCGTCAAATCCCCGTGGGAAATAACTTCCACGCCCTTTTCTATAACCTGATAATCCCCGAACTGGAACCAAACCAAAGTGTTAAGCACGTGATGCAGCCCCAAAGGCAGCAGCAGTCTGTTTGCAAGGCCATAGCCGAACAAGCCCGCATTGCCGGAACCTATAATCCACCCGCCGAAAGTTTTAATGGCGTTTTGTATCGGCGGCCACAAGAAACTTAAAACCACAGCCAACACCAATGCCGTAAAACCCGTTACAATCGGCACGAAACGACGCCCGCCGAAAAACGCCAAATAAGAAGGCAGTTTTACGTCTTTAAACCTGTTGTACAAAAGGCCGGAAATCACGCCGATTAAAATCCCGCCGAAGACGCCCATATCCACGTTAGGGTCAAATTCTTTAAGGGCGGAGGTCATTACTATATAGCCGACAAAAGCCGATATCGCCGCCGCGCCGTGCGATTCTTTTGCAAACCCTACCGCCACGCCGAGCGCAAAAATCAAAGGCAAATTATTAAATACGGCCTGCCCCGCCGCGGACATAAAAGCTATGTTGAGCAAATCCTGCTGACCCAGACGCAGCAAAAGGCCCGCTATCGGCAGGACGGCTATGGGCAGCATCAAAGATTTGCCCAGTTTAACGAAGAAAGACCCAACAGCCAACACAGTTTGTTTTAACATTAATTCTCCTTATAATTTAAAAGTTTCCTTCAGCATAGTGCGGACTTCTTTGGCTTCCGCCATATTTAAAGCTTTTAAAGCCGCGGCTCGGCAGGTTTCAATATCCAAACTTCTTATAATATGTTTGACTTCCGCAATAAGCGCGCCCGATACGCTTAAGCTCCTTAAACCAAGCCCCAATAAAAGCGGAACTGCCTGAACATCACTTGCCACCGCGCCACATACGCCAACGGGGACACCGGCCTTCTTGCCGGCTTGGCAAGTATTATAAATCAGCTTAAGCACCGCCGGGTTAAGGGTATCGGCTTTAGAACTCAGGCTGCAGCTGCCCCTGTCTATGGCAAGGACATACTGAGTTAAATCATTGGTGCCCAAAGACATAAAATCCACTTGATCGGCAAAAATATCCGCCATAACCGCTGCGGAGGGCACTTCCACCATTATGCCGATTTTGGCTTCTTTTACGCCGAGTTTATCCTGCTCTTCTTTGATAATCGCTTTATAAGTTTGCACTTCTTCCGGGAAGGTTATCATCGGCAGCATTATTTTAGCCGTACAGGCGGGAGTTACCCGCAAAATAGCGCGGATTTGCGTGCGGAAAAGTTCCGGCGACAGGCAATAATTCCTTACGCCGCGAAGGCCCACTATCGGGTTTTCTTCTTTTGGCAAAGGGAAAAAAGGCAAAGGTTTATCACCGCCTACGTCAAAAGTCCTAATGATTACGCTTTTGCCTTTTTGACTGTCGGCTATTTTTTGGTAAATTTGATATTGGTCTTCTTCGGAAGGGGCTGACCTGAAAGAAGAAAACAAGAACTCGCTCCGCACCAACCCTAATCCGTCCGCGCCGAAAGCTGCGGCATTTTCGGCTTCAGTCAAATTGCCGATATTTCCTCTGACTTCAATCAAAGTTCCGTCTTTGGTTAAAGCCGGCTCAAAAGCCGAGGCAAGGGCTTTTTCGCGTCTTTCTTCGTTTTCGCGCTGCTGCTCTTTAGCGGACTCAATATCAGCCGGGTTCACGGTAATTTGCCCTTTTGCCGAATTTAAAATTATTGAGCTTTCCTCCGGCACGGTCAAAACATCCGGGCCGGCGGCTATGACGGAAGGCAGACTGATATTTTTAAGCATAATCGCTATATGGGAAGTCCGCGATCCGCCCGACATTATCAACCCTTTTACGTTTTCGCTCAAAAGAGAAATTTCGCCTGAAAGCAGTTCATCCGTTATAAGTATCGTATCCGGCGGAAAAGCCAATTTATTGTTTGCACACCCCAAAAGTTCGCAAAGAACTCGGCTTTCCATATCTTTATAGTCGGCTTTGCGCTCTTTAAGCAAAACACTATTGGTGCTTTCCAAAATTTCCACACTTTTTAAAACTGCTTTTTGCCAAGCAAAAGCCGCACTTTTGCCTTGTAAAATAAAATCATCGCAAACCGTAAAAAGGAAAGGATCTTCTATCATCATAAGATGCGCCTGCAATATTTCTTTCCTGTTCAAGTTTGCGCCGCAAGCGGAAATTTCCGCGCGGATTTTTTCCTTTACGTTCTCTACGGCTTTTAAAAGTTTCGCTTTTTCCTCTTCCGCATTTTCGGCCGTTTCGCAAACTTTCAGTTCCGCCCTTTTAAGAAAACGCGCTTTGCCTATTACTATTCCCGGATAAACGCCTTGGGCGTTTAATTTGGTTTCCCCTTTAAAATTCTGTTTCGGGGAGGTAATTATATTCGTTTCATCAGACGGAGGGGTACTCTGAGGCGCGCAAGAGCGCATAACCGCATCTAATGCTTCCCCGGCGCGCGCACCCTGTGCGGAAAATTCCACTTCGTCGCCGGAGTTCACCCCCAAACTTAAAATTTCCACCATACTTTTTGCATTCGCCGTTTTGCCCTGCTTGCTTATGTATACGGAAACGTCTTCAAAAGTATTGGCAGTCTTGGCTATGGCGGCGGCAGGGCGGGCGTGCAAGCCGTCCTTGGCGGTTATAACGGTTTTCTTTTTTACTTCGGCAAAATTCCCGGAAGCGGGCTTTGAAATTTTGGGAGCGGGAACATTTTTGATTCTAAAAAGTTCTTCCCCGGATTTGACTTCCCTCAACGGAGTTATTTCCAGTTCAGCGTCCTGCGGGTTTGCAGCAAGCACTATTACCGAGGCGCAAGGCGCGTTTTGCTCTATATAATTTTTATCAAATTCTATCAGCGCGTCGCCTTTTTTTACTTCCTCGCCTGCGGCGCGCAAAGCTTTAAAACCTTTGCCGTTTAAAGCGACGGTTTCCACACCTACGTGGATAAGAACTTCCACGCCGGAATTTTCCAAAACTAAGGCGTGCAAAGATTTGTGTAAAGTTTTTATTTTGCCGTCAAAAGGCGCTTTGACGACGTTTGAAATAGGATCCAAAGCCGCGCCGGGGCCCAAAAAGCCCTGCGCGAAAGCTTCGTCCGGGACGGAAGAAAGAAGTTGGACTTTACCGTCGACGGGACTGCTTACGGCAAAACTGTCTTTATCCTGCATGAGGGTTCTCCTTAATAAGGATCTTAACCCTATTAAACATTATTGCCTTAATATTGTAAAGGCTGAGAATTACACCTTATATTTTTTGTATAATTTAAGTTGATTAAAAATGCGGAATTACTCCTCCCGCGCGACGTTTTATTCTTGAAGTACTAAAGGAGAATGTTAATGACAGAAAGTGAAGTAAAACACAATCTTACCAAAAGCGGCCAGCCTAAAGCTCTATATATGCTTTTTATGGTCGAAATGTGGGAAAGATTCAACTACTACGGTATGAGGGCTCTGCTTGTATATTTTATGACAAGCGCGATAATCGGTTTCAGCGATCCTCAGGCCTTTAAAATATACGGTTGGTTTACTGCTTTAGTTTACCTTACGCCCGTACTTGGCGGCTGGATAGCCGATAAATATATTGGCAAAAGGCACTCTATTACAATAGGCGCAATCTTAATGGCTTTGGGCCAGTTTACCCTTGCGTCATACGGTTTCGTACCCGCCAGAATAGCTTTGTTTACCGGTTTGGTGCTCATCATTTTGGGCAACGGCTTTTTTAAACCGAATATCTCAAGCATAGTCGGCGAACTTTATGAGCCGAACGACCCCAGAAGGGACGCCGGTTTTACCATTTTCTATATGGGTATCAACGTGGGCGCTTTTATAGCCCCGTTTATTACCGGTTACGTCGGTGAAGTTACCGCCACTTCCCCCGCCTGGGTACAATGGAGATGGGGTTTTATGACCGCCGGCATCGGTATGATTATCGGCCTTATCTGGTATCTGTCCACGCAAAATAAATTTTTGGGCAATATCGGCCTTTATACCGTTTCACAGCACAAGACCGAAGCCGCCATTGAAGAAGACAAACCTTTGACGGAAGACGACAAAGACAAAATCAAAGCGGTTTTCACGTTTACGTTCATAGCGATATTCTTCTTCGCTTTCTTTGAGCAGGCCGGTTCTTCTTTAAGCAAATTCGCGCAGACTTCAATACGCCTGCCGATGTTTACGCTGCCTTTTATAGGCAAAATAATTGAGTTCAAAGCCTCTTGGTTCCAAGCCATCAACCCTATCGCGGTTGTAATTTTGGCGCCTTTGTTCGCCAAAATGTGGATTAACCTCGGCAAGAAAAACAAAGAGCCCTCCATACCCGTAAAGTTCGGTTTGGGCGTTTTTATAACCGGATTTGGCTTTTTGGTATTGGCGGTAGGTTCAATGTTCTTGGTTTCCGGCCCGATTAATATGTTCTGGCTGATAGCTTTGTATATCATTCACACCTGCGGCGAACTTTGTTTGTCCCCGGTCGGTTTGTCTATGGTGACCAAGCTTGCTCCCGCGAAATTAATGTCCCTGTTGATGGGTGTATGGCTTACGGCCTCCTTCTTCGGAAACTTAATGGGCGGATACTTTGCGACTTTGTCATCCTCTTTGGATTCTATGGTGGTATTCTTCGCGATACCTGCCGTAATACTTATGGTATTCGGCGTATTGGTTTGGATATTCTCCGGCAAGATAAAGAGATGGATGCACGGCGTAAATTAATATCGTCGCCAATTTTAAAAGCCCGCTTTACGGCGGGCTTTTTTATTGTCTGAATTTTCCGTGTAAGCGACGGGCTGCGCGAATACTCCGAACCTTAAAAACCTTATTTAAACACAAAAAGCCCCTCTTTTCAGAGGGGCTTTTAAACAGATAAATATTTTATTCTTCCGAATCAGGCTCGCGTTCTTGGTTTACCGCGCCCAAATGCCTTTGGCTCTGCAATACAAAGGCGTGTTCCCGCTCTATAATGTCAAGCAGTCTTAAATCGCTTGGGTATTCCACCATTTCCTTGGCTTTGCTCAGCGAAACCCAATTTATCGCGAGTATTTCCGAAGGGTCGTGGCGGCCTATGCGCCCGAGCTTTTTCATCAAATACCATTGAACCACTTTTTTGACGTATTTCCCTTTAAGGGTAAAGGCGTAACGGACTTTAAGCATAGGCCTTAAAATACTGGCTTTATAGCCTGTTTCTTCAAGCACTTCCCTTAAAGCAGCTTGGCGCGGAGTTTCGCCGGGCTCAATATGGCCTTTGGGAAAAGTCCATATTTTGCGTCCTTTCATACTCTTTACCTGCACCAGAAGGACTTTGCATCCCTCCAACATTACTCCGCCGCAGGAAAACTCCGGTACGACCATAATTATTTCTCCAAAAGTTTGGCCAGAGCGTAAAGCTTGGCTTCGTCAAAAAAGTTGCCGTAAAACTGCAAACCTATCGGCAAACCTTTAGAATCTTTGCCGTAAGGAAAGCTTAAAGCCGGAACTCCTGCAATATTGGCGGGAGCGGTGTATAAATCGGAAAGATACAAGGAAATCAAATCTTCCGTCTTTTCCCCCAATTTAAAAGCAGTGTTCGGCGTAGCGGGCATAAGTACGGCGTCAACTTGCTTAAAAGCCTGCACGAAATCGTTTTTGATAAGATTTCTTACCTTTTGGGCTTTAAGATAATAATCTTCCGCGTGTGCACTGCCCAAGGAAAATGTGCCGAGCATTATTCTGCGCTTCACTTCCGGGCCGAACTTCGCTCTGTTTTTAAGGTAAGAGGCTTCCAAATCTTCGGCGGAATTATCTTTATATCCGTAACGCAGGCCGTCAAAACGGGCCAAGTTGCTGCTGGCTTCGCTGCTGGTTAAAATGTAATAACAAGGGGAAGCGTATTTGGCGTAAGGCAGGGAAATTTCCTCAAAAACAATCCCTTTTGAAGAAAGCTCCGCTTTGGCCGCCTCTATGCGGGCCAAAATTTCGGGATTAAGATTTTCCAAAAAGTCCGAGGGTATGCCGATGCGAAGGCCTTCGGTTTTAACTTCTTCCGCTTTAAAAGCCGATCTATGCGCGCTTGTGGAATCTTTTTCGTCATAGCCGGAAAGCACTTCCAGTAAAAGGGCGTTATCTTCCAAATCGGCGGTTAAAGGGCCGATTTGATCCGCGCTTGAGGCAAAAGCCACCAGTCCGTATCTGGAAACGGAACCGTAAGTCGGCTTAATTCCGTAAATGCCGCAAAACGCCGCCGGCTGACGTATCGAGCCGCCCGTATCGCTGCCCAAAGCCATATCAACCATACCCGAAGCCACCGCTGCGGCGCTGCCGCCGCTGCTACCGCCGGGTACGCGCTCCAAATCAAGCGGATTTCTTACGGGGCCGAAAGCGGAATTTTCATTGGAAGAACCCATCGCGAATTCATCCATATTCGCGCGGCCGATTATTATTGCGTCTTCTTTAAGCAAATGTTCCACAACCGTAGCGTTATACGGGGCTTTATAATTTTCCAACATTTTAGACGCGCAGGAAGCTATATGCCCTTTATAAAGGATATTGTCCTTCAACGCTATGCATACGCCCGCCAATTTACCGCGTTCTTCCGGTGATTTGGCATCTATCGCGCGCGCTTGGGCGAGAGCGGAATCCTCAAAAATTTCCAAAAAAGCGTTAAGTTTGGGGTTAAGTTCTTTAATTTTTAAAATACGATTTTTTATAAGTTCTTCCGCTTTAAGTTCCCCTGAGCGGACTTTTGCTGCTGTTTCGCTGGCGTTCATAATTATAAAACCTTTTTAACTTTTAAATTGCCGCCGTCTTTATCGTTGAAAGCGGATACTATATCTTCCGCGCAAGGGCAAACTTTAGGATTATCTTCCCTCAAAGGCGCGGAGGCGGAATATTCCGCCGAAGCCTGCGGCGCGGAAGTATCCACGCTTTGAAGCTGAGCCACCCAATCCAATACGGCGGACATCTGCTTTGCGTAAAGCGCGGCTTCTTCCCCGGTTATATTAAATTTAGCCAATTTGGCGGTTTTTTTAATTTCTTCCAAGTTTATCATATTAATCATTTTACCAATTTTATAATGTAAAATATATTGATATATAAAACAGAACTCAAGGGGGAAAAGTATGTCTTTTTTATTGGCGTTGATTGCCATCATATTAAGTATAGTTGCGCTTTCCAGACAATCGGGAACCGATTACAGAATAAAAATTTTGGAAGACAAATTAAAAGACCTTTCGGCGCCTAAAAACAAGACTTCCGAAGAAAAAACTTTAAAAGAAACTGCAACGGCTGAATCCGAGGCCCAAACACAACCCCAACCTGCCGATAAAACAGCCGCGACGCTTCCGCCTCAGGAACAAAAAGAACAAGAATCCCCCCTGCCCGAGCCGCGGCTTGAGCCCGCACCTTCAAAACCAGTTAATGTCGCGCAGATATTCTCCTGGATAGGCGGAGTTTTGTTAGTGTTAGGCGCTTTGTTTACGTTCTCCTACCTTATACAAAAAGGATATATCACAATGCCTTTGATACTTTCCTTAGCTGCTTTAATCGGCGTTTTGCTTACCGCCGCCGGCGTAATTATTAAAGATGAAAGCATACAGACAACGGCCTCGACTTTATGTGCCGCCGGTTTAAGCGTTTGTTTTATAACCGCCTTCGCCGCTTACTCCTTCTTTGATCTTATCCCGGCCGATGCCGCTTTCGCCTTTATGGCCTTAACGGCTTTCGCCTCTTTTGCGGTATCGTTTATAAAAGACAGAAAATTTATCAGCATACTTGCGCTTATAGCGGCTTTCCTAACGCCGTTATTGCTTTCTTCTTCCGAAAATAAATATATTTTCTTATTCTCTTACATTTTCGCCGTAAACCTGCCGGCCGTAGCGATAGCGGTAAAAAAAGGTTGGAACAGCCTTATATGGACGGCGCTCCCGCTTACTTTTATATTCCAGTTGGCTTTTGCTTTAGCCGAACCTTCAAGCCAATATCTTTATATAGTCTTTTCCTGCTACGCTCTTGCGGCAGTCTGCACAGCAACCATACCTGCGGAAAAAATAAAAAGCGAAGTTTCAACCGCTTTTGGGCTGTTCGCCGCTTTGCAAGTAACGGCTTTAAGTTTATGTATGACGAACCAAAACCTTATTTATATTTTCTGCGCCGCGCTTTTTGTTACTTTAATCGTTTTTGTTTTTGAGTTTATCCGCCAAAACAAATTAACTCTCAGCGCCGTTTTGGCCGGTTGGGCCGTATTTTATATATGTTATCTGCTTAAATTTTCCCCCGCGCCGGAAGCGGGCTTTGCGGCCTTGGGCGTATTTGCCGCATTCTATTTTTATCCGTTTGTATTCAACAAACATTTTAAAGACGGCGGCCCGCAATGGCTGGCCGCGGCGGGAGCTTCTTTAGTAGCTTTTATGCCGCTTTACACCAACTTAGGCAAAATATATTTTAAAGAATCTTTGGGATTGGTTCCCGCTTTCTTTACTTTATGCTACCTTCTGCCGGTGATATCTTTTTTAAATAAAGAGAACTTTGAAAAGACAAAAGCCGTTTTTACAGCCGCGGCGGTTGTGTTTTCGGCAGTGATTCTGCCGGTTCAGTTCACGGGCAAATGGCTTACCCTACTGCTTTCAGTATATGCCACCGCGCTTTGTTGGCTGAATTTAAAAGTTGAAAACAAAGCTTTTACTTTAATTGCCAAACTGGTCTTTGCCGCTGTTTTTATCAGATTGGTTCTAAACCCTGCCGTATACGAATACTGCGGCGACTGCGCGAAAATATTTAATTGGTATTTGCTCATTTTCTCAGCGGCGGCGGCCTCTATGTTGACGGGGGCGCATTTCTGCAAAGAAGATGAAGCTTCTTTCAAATCGATTCTAAAAGCAGGCGCGGCGTTTTTGCTTTTCGCTTTAATGAATATAGAAATAGCGCATTACTTTGCCGAAGACGGAAAATTGCAATTTAACTTCTCGGGCGAATTTGCCGAAGCGGTAACTTATACACTGGCTTGGGCCTTATACGGTGCGGGAGCCTGTGCTTTATCGGTCTTTAACAAAAGCAAAATTTTGGGCAAATGCGGGATTATGATAATTTGCGTTGCGTTGGCGAAGCTTGCCTTTACGGATTTGTGGAAACTGGATACGATTTACAGAATATTCGGGGTATTCGGTATGGCAGTTTTACTTATCGCCGTGGCTTTTATGTTCCAAAAATACAATAAGACGGCGGAATAGTTTTTAATCCCCCCGAGCCTAATTTAAAAAATCCCCCGATTTCAAATCGGGGGATTTTTGTTTAAAGCCTTTCAAGCGGGGCATACTTTAATATAAACACTCTTTTGGTTCCGTTCAGGAATATCACGGTAATTTTGGCATTGTCGCCGGAACCTGATATCGCCGTAACTTTGCCTTGCCCAAAAACGCCGTGCTTTACCAAACTTCCCACGCTGACCCCGCCTTCGGTTTTAGGGGGCTGAGCCTCTTCCCGAGCGGGTTCGGGCTTGGCGAAAGCCGGCGCGAACTTCTTAAAAGTTTCCTGATAATTGTCGGAATTGTCATAAGAGGTGCTGTTATCCAAAGTCCACCTGCGATATCCGCCGGAATTATATCTTTCGCGCGGATTTATCTCCGTGCGTTCCATAGGGCCGGTGTAAGAAGCCGGTTCCAAAAGTTCGCTGTCAAACAGAAATCTTGAAGCCAAATTCTGATAAGTTTTGCCAAATAATCTTCTGGTGGATGCGTAAGTCATATACAAATACTTTTTGGCCCTGGTCATAGCGACATAGCAAAGACGGCGTTCTTCTTCCATATCGTCATCGTCCTTGCCGTTTAAAGGGAAAAGGCCCTCCTCCAACCCGGTTACGAATACCGCGGGGAACTCCAAGCCTTTAGCCAAGTGGACTGTCATCAAAGTTACCGCACCGTTTAAAGAGCCGCTTACTTCTTCGGCGCCGCTGATTAAAGAAACTTCCTGCAAATATCCCGAAAGCGAAGGTTCGGTTTCTTCCTTAACGCAGCGTTCTTCGTAATCTTTTACCGCGCCCGTAAGTTCGCCGATGTTGCGAAGACGGTTTTCCGCGTCGGGGTCTTTTTCAATTTCCGCGCGCAGGGCCTGCTCATAGCCAGAGCGTTCTATTAATTTAGAGAAAAGCTCGCTTGGCGTGCTTATCGTCATTTCCAAATAAAGGCTTTCAAACAAATCCATAAATTCCCGCGCGGCGCGGCGTGCGACGGGCTTAAGAGTGTCAATAAAATCCTGCTCTTTTAAAGCTTTATAAAGTGATATATCTTTCTGTGCGGCATAGGCGGTTAAAGAATCCTGAGCGCTTTGCCCGAAGCCCCTCTTCGGAGTATTGATCACGCGCAAAAGGCTGACGGTATCATTGGGGTTTACCAATAACTTGGCGTAAGAAAGAATATCTTTAATTTCTTTTCTGTCATAGAACTTTACCGCGCCGATAAGCTTATAAGGCATTTGATATCGGCGGAAAGTATCTTCGAAGTTTCTTGACTGAGCATTGGTCCTGTAAAAGACGGCGACGTCATTTAAATTTATACCGTCCTCTTCCACCATAGTTTGTATTTGATTGCAGACCCAGCGGGCTTCCTCCCCCTCGCTGGCAAGTTCCCTAACGGTGATGGGCTCGCCGGAAAGAACATTGCTGTAAAGGGTCTTCTCCCTGCGGTTCTTATTTTTTTGGATAAGCTTATTGGAAGCGTCCAAAATAATTTGAGTGGAACGATAGTTGCGCTCCAAAGTGATGACTTTGGCGTCTTTAAAATCCCGCTCAAACTCCATAATATTGCGGATATTGGCTCCGCGCCAAGAATAAATTGACTGGTCGGGATCGCCCACTACGCACAAATTGCGGTGCTTGGCGGCCAAAGCTTTCGTAAGAGTATACTGCGTATGGTTGGTGTCTTGGTATTCGTCTACCAGAATATATTTAAAAAAATCCTGATAGTAATTCAGCACGTCCGGATTGGTTTTAAAAAGTTCCACCACTTTCATCAGCAAATCGCCGAAGTCCAAAGCCCCGGCCGCGGTAAGTTTGCGCTGATATCTTTTGTAGACTTCCGCCGCCTGTATTCTGCGGGGATTATTGCTTGCGTGAGCGTGTACGAAAAACGATTCGGGATCAAGCATATCGTCCTTGGCGCGGGAAATTGTGGAAATGTAATAGTTTATTTCTTTCTTCGCTTCTTTTACGCCCATTTCTTCCAAAGCCAAGGTTATTATTTTTTTCTGCTCGGATTCGTCGTAAATCACAAAATCTTTATTAAGTTTAAGCGCGGCGGCGTTATGGCGGAGTATACGCACCGCAAAAGAATGGAAAGTATGTATCCACACGCGCGAGGAATTGCCCGGAACCAAAGATTCTATCCTTTCGCGCATTTCCTGCGCGGCTTTATTGGTAAAAGTTACTGCCAAAATCCTGCTGGGGGAAATACCGTCCGCTATAAGTTTTGCCACTTTGCAAGTCAAAGTTTTGGTTTTGCCGGTTCCCGCGCCCGCTATGATAAGGCAAGGCCCGCCGGTATAATTGGCGGCTTCAAGCTGTTCGGGGTTTAAGGTTGATAAAATTTCGTTTATAGAGTTCATTTTAATTTAAGTTCCGCTAAAGTTTCTATATGGTCGCTGTGCGGAAAGAAATCAAAACACTCCGCATTGACGACATTATATTTGGCGCATAAAGTTTTAAGATTTTCCGCCAAAGTTACGGGATTGCAGGAAATATAAAGTATATTTTCCGCCCCGCTGTTTAAAATGGTCTTGCAGGCGGAGGGATGCACGCCGCTTCTGGGCGGGTCAAGCACTATCACGGAATTATAAGCGCTCAGCTTTTGCTTGGTTAAAAACTCTTCCGTGGTGGAGCAGAAAAAACTTACATTGTTGATATTGTTGATCTGCGCGTTTTTGACGCCGTTGTTTACCGCACTCGGGACGCTTTCCACGCAAAGGCTTTTGCCTACATACGGAGCGCAGCAAAGGCTGAAGCTGCCCGCTCCGCCGTAAAGATCGTACATCACGCTCGGTTTTAAAGCGGACAGCTTCTCCGCTACTTTTTTATAAATCAAATTGGCCGCTTTAGTGTTGGTTTGGAAAAACGACTGCGGGGAAATTTCAAAGACTATTTCCCGATTGCTTTCAAAAAGCTTTTCCCTTATTACGCCGGAGCCTTTTACCACTTTAATATCTTTTATGCCGGCCCCGTCGGAAACGCCGTCGTTCACGGCAGTAAGAAAATGATATGACGGATAGAACTTTGCCAAAATTTCGGCAAAGCCGGAAGCGTCAAAAGCGGAAGTCGTTATCAAAACGGCCATACCTTCCCCGGTATTGACGCCGCGGCGCAAAATCAAATTCCTTAAAAGGCCCGTATGGGCGCGCTGATCGTAAAAAGAAAGGACTTCCCGCTCCGCCCAAAGGCGCACCTCCTTCAAGAAAACGGAAAGATTAGGTTCGTAGAGCAGGCAGTTTTCTATATTAACGCATCTGTCCCAACGGCCTTTCATACGGAAGCCGAGAGTGTTTTCAAATTCCAAAGGTTTGGTTTTATCGCGGACGATTTTTTTCTTTTTGCCGTAAGGCTCGCTCCAAACGACTTGGCGGCAAAAGCTGAGTTCTATTTTGTTTCTGAAATATTCCTTATCCGGCGAAGGGGTTAGCGAAATATCGCCGGAATAAAAAGGCTCCAACAAGGCTTTAACCTTGGCCCTTTTAAGTTCCATTTGGGCGGCGTAATCCTCCTGCTTTAAGGAACAGCCGCCGCATAAACCAAAGCTTCCGCAAACCATTATACGTTAAACCTGAAGACGCAAACGTCGCCGTCTTTTATTATGTAATCGCGCCCTTCCTGACGGATTAAACCCTTTTCTTTGAGGGCCTTTTCCGATTTATGCTCAAGGATATCGTCTACGCTGTAAACTTCCGCGCAGATAAAACCGCGTTCAATATCGGAATGTATTTTGCCTGCCGCTTTAGGCGCGGGACAGCCTACGGGTATCAACCAAGAGCGGACTTCCACTTCCGGCCCGGCTGTAAAGAAGGTGCACATATTCAAAAGCTGCATTCCCGCGCGGACGATTTTTTCAAGCCCGGTGTATTCCGAGCCCGTCTCCGCTAAGAAAAGATGTTTTTCTTCTTCGTCAAGTTCCGCGATTTCCGCTTCAAACTTTATGCAAAGTTCAACAAAACCCGCACCCGTTTTTTGGGCGTGTTCGCGAAGTTTTTTGGCATTTTCCTCATTAGGTTTTTCGGAGTTATTGCCGACATACAGCATAGGCTTCATAGTCAAAAGCTGCAAATCTTTTTTCTCTTCTTCTTCCAGTTCTACGGAAGAGGCCGGCTTGCCTTCGCTTAAAGCCTTTTGAAGTTTCTTAAGGACTTCCAAACGCGCTTTGGCTTCTTTGCTGCCGCTTTTTGCGTTGCTTTCCGCTTTGGGAAGCATTTTTTCCACGCTTTCCAAATCAGCAAGCATAAGTTCCGTTTCTATAATTTCAATATCCCTTAAAGGATCTACGCTGCCGGAAACGTGCGTAATATTTTCGTCCTCAAAAAGGCGAACCACGTGGATAATCGCGTCCACTTCGCGGATATTGGCCAAGAATTTATTGCCCAAGCCCTCGCCTTTGCTCGCTCCTTCCACAATGCCGGCAATATCGACAAAACGTATAAAAGCCGCCGTTTTCTTAGGCGGTTTAAAAAGTTCAAAAAGGGCGTCAAGGCGTTTATCCGGGATAGGCACTACGCCGACGTTCGGTTCAATGGTAGTAAAAGGGTAGTTGGAGGCTTGCGCTCCGGCGTTTGTCAGCGCGTTAAAAAGGGAAGACTTCCCCACATTGGGCAAACCGACGATTCCGATATCCATAAAAGCTCCTTAAAATAAAAATATCCGCGCGCGGGCGGAATAAAATAATACGGCGGGGAAGTACGTCTCGTACGGGATTCGAACCCGTGATCTCCGCCTTGAGAGGGCGGCGTCCTAAACCGCTAGACGAACGAGACATAAACCTCTTATATGTATTTATTTTACAATATTTTAAAGGATTAAGCGGGCTTATATCGCAATTTATTTTTGTTGCCTTGCAAGCCCGCCAATTTATATACTTTAATTACATACATATATATAAACAGGGAGTATCAGATGAAAATTCATTCTTTCAAAGTAACACCCAACCTGCCGGAAAATATGAAGTTCCTTGAAGAACTTTCCAATAATATGTGGTTCGCTTGGAACTGGCCGGCTATAACGCTTTTTTTGAGAATAGACGAACAGCTTTGGGAAAAATCCCAAAGAATGCCGAAATGGCTTATGGCTACAGTATCCCAACAGAGGCTTGAAGAATTAAGCAAAGACCAAGATTTTATAGCCCATCTCAATTTCGTAGAAAAACTTTACAGGGATTATCAAAACAATAAAGACACCTGGTACAATAAAGTAAAAGACCAAGGCAAGGAAAACTTCCTTACGGCTTATTTCTCTATGGAATACGGCATAGGCGAAGGCCTGCCGATTTATTCCGGCGGATTAGGTATGCTTTCCGGCGATCATATCAAAAGCACCAGCGATTTGGGCCTGCCTTTAATCGGCGTAGGCTTGTTCTATCAGAAAGGTTATGTAAAGCAAGTATTAAATAAAGACGGCTGGCAGGGCGAAGAATACCCGGAAAACGACTGGGCCCATATGTCAGTAGAAGCCGTCCGCAACGAACAGGGCAATAACCTTACGGTTGACATTCCCCTCGGCAGAGAAACCGTCAAAGCTATGATTTGGCGCGTACCCGTAGGCAGAACTTCCCTTTATCTGCTTGACACCAACCTCCCGGAAAACGCCCCCGCACACAGAACCATAACCGAACAGCTTTACGGCGGCGACAGGGAAAACAGAATCAAACAGGAAATCGTTTTGGGCGTCGGCGGCGTAAAAGCTTTAAAAGCTATGGGTATGAACCCGACGGTTTATCACATTAACGAAGGACATTCGGCTTTCCTGCTCTGCGAACGCATTATAGAAATTATGCAGGATAAAAAGATATCCTTCAACGAAGCAAAAGAAATAGTTTGGGCCACTTCAGTATTTACCACGCACACCCCGGTAATCGCCGGCAATGAATATTTTGATTTCAACCTCGTAAAGAAATTTATGGAGCCTTACGTCGCTCAACTCGGCATAGGGTGGGACGCTTTCCTTGATTTGGGCAAAGAAACCCCGCAGTCGCCGATGTTCTGTATGACGGTATTCGCTTTAAAGCTTTCCGCCTACTTAAACGGCGTGGCGAAACTGCACGGCGTAGTTTCCAGAGAAATGTGGAAAAATATTTGGACGGGCCTCAGCACTTCCGAAGTACCAATAACCAGTATTACCAACGGCATACATCCGTCCAGTTGGGTAAGCCACGAATACAGCGAACTTTACCGCAAATATCTTTTTGACGGCGACGACAGCTTAAACAATTTTGATCAATCCGTATGGAACAAAGTGGAAAATATCCCCGCGGAAGAACTTTGGCAGACGCACAGCATAAGGAAAGAAAAACTTATCAAGCACATTCGTGAAAAAGCCGTCCGTCAGGCCAACAGGCTTTCGGGCAACGTAAACTTGGCCAGTCAGGCTTCCAAAGTGCTTAAAGAAGATATCCTTACAATAGGCTTTGCAAGACGTTTCGCCACTTATAAAAGGGCCACTTTGCTTTTTAAAGACCCGGAAAGACTTGCGGCGATAGTCAATAATCCGCAAAGGCCGGTGCAGTTTGTTTTCGCCGGTAAAGCGCACCCCGCCGACACCGCCGGGAAAGAATTTATCAAGCAGATTTACAATATGATGCTTGACCCCAGATTTAAAGGGAAAATCGTCTTCGCCGAAGATTATAATATGAATTTGGCCCGCTATATGGTACAGGGCGTGGACGTATGGCTCAATAACCCCGTAAGGCCTATGGAAGCTTCCGGCACAAGCGGTATGAAAGCTGCCTTAAACGGCGCTTTGGCCCTTTCCATTTTGGACGGTTGGTGGGACGAAGTCGGCCCGTGCGATTTCAGCTGGTCCATTATCGGTGCGAAAAGCTATCCAAACGACGAGCAGCGCGACGCAGTGGAATCACAGGCTTTATACAATTTGATTGAAAACGAAATTGCCCCCGTCTACTACGACAGGGATCAGGACAATATTCCGCAAAAATGGATTAAGAAGATGAAGACTTCCATAAAAACCATTGTACCGTTCTTCAACACCAACAGAATGGTGCAGGAATACTATGACAGGTTCTACACCAAAGCCCATTATTACGGCAATATCTTAAAGACCGAAGGCGCAACCGCCGATTTGGCCGCCTGGAGGCAAAGAATAGCCGCGAACTGGTCAAGAGTATCCATTGTGGACGTAACCGGCAATATCGACAGAACCGTACTCGTCGGCGAAACTTTAAAATTCAAGGCGCGCGTAACACTCGGCGATTTAAGGCCGGAAGATGTTGTAGTTCAAACGCAGTTCGGGCTGCGCTCTTTGGGCGGCGGCTTTGACAGCGCAAAAGACTTCAGTATGAATATGGTCGGCAAAGAAGGCGACGTTTATTTGTATGAAGTTGAAATCCACCCCGAAACCAGTGGCAGGCAGGATTACGCGATGAGGATTTTGCCTTTCAATAAGGCTCTTCCGCATCCCTTTACGCCTATCTATGTAAGGTGGGAGATGTAATAAGGAGAGTAAAGAAGTAAAATAAACCGCTAAAAAGGTTTATCAAAAATTTATCTGTTTTTGGGATCCGAAAGGAACTCTTTTGCAAGCAAAAGACGAATCTCCCCAAAAGCAGTCATTTTAGACGCGAAGCAAAAAGGAGTAATTAACCGGTTTGCTTCGCGTTAATGTTAGCTTTAACACAGAAAGCCAACTACGGCTGTTTTATTTTATGAGGGTGATTCGTCATAAAATACTTTCAGCCGTTTTTTATATATGAAATTTTTATAAATTTCTCTGCATTGCCGGGAAGATAAAAGTTTCATAAAATTATTCTATGATGAATATAGTTCTTATCAACCCGGAAATACCTTTTAATACCGGCAATATAGGCAGAACTTGCGTCGCAACCAATTCCCATTTACATTTGGTTGGTAAATTGGGGTTTAAAATAGAAGATAAAGAAATAAGAAGAAGCGGGCTTGATTACTGGCCGAAGCTTAAATATACGCGATATGCAACTTTTGCTGAGTTTAAAAATTCACTCCCGGAAGGTGCAAGGTTGTTTTTCTTTTCCACAAAAGGGGAAAAGTGCCTTTGGGATATAAAATTCCAAAAGAATGATTATTTGGCTTTCGGAAGCGAATCCTGCGGCTTGCCCAAACAACTTTATAAAGAATATAAAGATTCCCTTTACCAAATCCCTATGCCGGGCGAAGTGCGCTCTTTAAATTTATCCACTTCCGCCGCCGTATGCCTTTACGAAGCTCTGCGCCAAACCAAGGATTTTTAATGAACCCCAAAAGCGTATTTGTACTGCTTTTCTCGCTTAATCTGCTTAATTATATAGACAGACAAATACTCTTTTCCGTATTTCCGCTTATAAAAGCGGATCTTAATCTTTCCGACGCACAACTGGGCGTGTTGGCTTCCGCTTTTATGTTTGTTTATATGCTGGCCGCGCCGTTTGTGGGCTTTATAGCCGACAGAAGCCCAAGGCAATATGTAGTTTCCGTATGCGCCTTTTTGTGGAGCTCGGCCACGATGCTTTCCGGCGCGGCCGGAAATTATTTTCATCTTTTTGCAGCTCGCAGTTTTATCGGTATAGGCGAAGCCGGTTTTACAAGTGTATCTCCCTCATTTTTGGCGGAAAGATTCCCCCCTGAAAAAAGGGCCCGCGTTTTGGCCGCTTTCGGTTTGGCTTTACCGGCAGGCAGTGCTCTTGGGTATTTGCTCGGCGGCTTTTTGGGGCTTCACTTCGGTTGGAGAAGCGCATTTTTTATAGTCGGTCTTCCCGGGGCTTTTGCGGCGGCTTATGCCGCTTTCAAGCTTAAAGACAAAAGGAATTTCAGCATAACAAACAACGGCCCGAAAATCTTAAACTATTTAGCTTTGCTTAAGAATAAACCCTTTTTGTTTGTATGTTTGGCGCAGGCGATGGGCACTTTTACTTTGGGCGGCCTAGCCGCTTGGATACCGACTTATATGCACAGATATTTTGATTTTTCCGTCGCGCAGGCCGGAACGGTATTCGGAGCACTGACGATTACGGCAGGGGCCGCCGGGACTTTTCTGGGCGGATTTATTGCGGATAAACTTTTAAAGAAAACAAAAAAAGCTTATTATTTTGTTTCGGCCGCGAGCTTTATAGCCGCTCTTCCGTTCGGCATTGCCGGCGCATTGTGCGCGGATTCCAAAATTGCCCTGATTTTATTTGCGGCGGCGATAATGCTTGTTTTTATGCAAACCGGCCCGTTAAACGCCGCCATAGTAAACCTGACGGACGTTAAAATCCGCTCTATGGCATTTGCCGTAAATATTTTTATAATTCACGCACTCGGAGACGCAATATCTCCCGCATTGGTGGGCGGCACTTCCGATATGTTCAGCCTTAAAACGGCTGTGGCGGCGGCAATGTTTTTTGTATTGCCCGCCGCATTATTCTGCGCGGCCGCGGCCAAAGCCGATAAAGCTGCGATAAGCAGCGTTTAAAATCAAAAGGTTGAAATATAAGAGCTAATTTGATATTATAAATAAAGTAGCAGAAAGAAGTAACAGATTTTACAGATTTTTTCGCGATTTGTTTTTTGTTTAATGCACCGTTGAACGAGCAGCCGGATATAAACAAAAAATGAACGAAAAGATGCCGAGGTAGCTCAGTGGTAGAGCACCGGTCTGAAAAACCGGGTGTCGACAGTTCGATCCTGTCCCTCGGCATATTTCATTTATACGGAAGCCCCTTCTTGATAAGGAGGGGTTTTTCATTTTTACGGCAAGAAGTAAGGCCCCCTTAATCATTGCTTTGGTGCCGAAAAAAGATTTATACTAGTATGTAGGACTAAGGAGGTATTATGCCTAAAATAGAAGTCAATGAAATGCGCTGTAAGGGCTGCAAACTTTGCACCAAAGCCTGCCCCAAGCAATGCATTGAAATGTCTGATACTTTCAGCAAGACGGGATATTACCCCGCCAAACTCGCCAAACCGGAATCTTGTATCGGCTGTGGTATGTGTTATATGGTATGCCCGGATTTGGCTATAACCGTTTACAGATAAGAGGTTCAAAAATGGCAGATAAAGTTTTAATGAAAGGCAATGAGGCCCTCGCCGAAGGCGCGATAAGGGCCGGGTGCAGATTTTTTGCGGGTTACCCCATAACCCCCCAAAACGAAGTCCCGGAATATATGTCCTGGCGTCAGGAAGAAGTCGGCGGGGCTTTCGTACAGGCGGAAAGCGAAGTTTCCGCAATTAATATGGTTTACGGCGCGGCCGCAACCGGCGTAAGGGCAATGACGTCCTCCTCAAGCCCCGGCGTCAGTTTAAAACAGGAAGGTATTTCATATATGGCCGGCGCGGATCTGCCCTGCCTTATAGTAAACGTGATGAGAGGCGGCCCCGGCTTGGGCAATATAGCCGGAGCGCAAGGCGATTATATCCAAGCCACCAGAGGCGGCGGCAACGGCGATTACAGAGTATTGGTTTTGGCCCCGAACAGCGTGGAAGAATTGGGCAACTTCCCTAAATTGGCTTTTGAACTTTCCGAAAAATACCGCATACCGGCAATGATTTTGGCCGACGGGATTTTAGGGCAGATGATGGAAGGAATGAGTTATAACTTTGACCCCATTGACCCTAAAACCCTGCCCGCAAAACCTTGGGCCATCGGGGTAAACGACGGCACAAGAGGAAAGAATATGATATCCTCCTACGGGTTGGCCGAAGGCGAACTTGAAAAAATGATTTTAAAACGCGCAGAACGCTACGCTTTGGTTGAGCGCGACGAAGTGCGCTGCGAAGAAAGATTTACCGAAGACGCCGACGTTATCATAGTGGCTTACGGCATAAGCTCCCGCGCGTCAATGGCGGCGGTAAACGCTTTAAGAGCCGAAGGCATAAAAGCCGGTCTTTTCAGACCGATAACTTTATGGCCGTTCCCGTCCAAAAGATTGGCGGAACTCGCCAAAAGCTGCAAAGCGATGCTCTGCGCCGAAATGAGCCTTGGCCAAATGATTTTGGACGTAAGGCTTGCGGTTGAAGGCAAAGTTCCCGTACATCTTTACGCAAAACCGGGGGCTTTCTTCCCGGTGGCGGAAGATATAGCTACGGCGGTAAAATCCATACTTACCGGCAAAAAAGATTTTCTGTTCAGCCTGGCAGACTTGGCCGACAAGGCGGAAAACACTTGCCATAAACCGGAAAATAAAATTTGCAAGGAGGGAACTTTATTATGAATCCAGTAACAAAAAGGCCGGAATCCCTCGTAGACATTCCTACCCATTACTGTCCCGGCTGCGGACACAGCGTAGTGCACCGCCTTATAGCCGAAGCTATGGACGAGCTTGATATCCGCAAAAGAACAATTTGTATAGCCCCCGTGGGCTGCGCTGTATTCGCAGATAAATATTTTAACTGCGACGCCATACAAGGCCCGCACGGCAGAGGCCCCGCAATGGCTACCGGCATTAAACGCTCAAGGCCGGATTCGATAGTATTTTCCTATCAGGGCGACGGCGATTTGGCTTCCATAGGTATGGCCGAAATCGTACACGCCGCCGCAAGGGGCGAAAATATTACCGTAATATTTATCAACAACACTATTTACGGTATGACTGGCGGACAAATGGCCCCTACGACTTTGGTAGGCCAAGTTGCCACCACCGCCCCCAAAGGCAGAAACGAAAAGTTGCAAGGCAACCCGATAAACGTATCGGAAATGCTCAGCCAGCTTAAAAGCGCTAAGTATATTGAAAGAGTGTCGGTAGATACACCGCAAAACGTAATGAAAGCAAAAAAAGCCATTAAAAAAGCTTTCCAGAACCAGATTGACGGCGTAGGCTTTTCCTTCATAGAAGTTCTTTCGATATGCCCTACGAACTGGGGCGTCGACCCGATAAAAGCCCTGGACTTTTTAAGAAACAAAATGATGCCGCAATATCCTTTAGGCGTATTTAAAGACGAAGGCAAAAAAGAGGAGGGCAAATAATATGTATCAAGGTGTAAGAATAGCCGGTTTCGGCGGACAGGGCGTAGTTTCCGCCGGAGTATTATTGGCCCAAGCAGGGCTTGTGGAAGGCAAAGCGGTAAGCTGGTTCCCTTCCTACGGGCCGGAAATGAGGGGCGGTACTGCGAATTGCTCGGTTGTAATTTCCGACACGGAAGTGGCAACCCCGGTAGTTTGCGTACCCGATACCGCAATCGTAATGAACGAACCTTCTCTGCCTAAGTTTGAACCTATGCTCAAAAGCGGCGGACTTTTGATAATAAACAGTTCTCTTATCAAAAGCAAACCGACCAGAAAAGACCTTAAAGTGATTTACGTCCCCTGCAATGAAATCGCGGAGGAAGTGGGATCCGCCAGGACTTCCACTTTGGTGGCTTTGGGCGCCTTTGCCGGAGCTACCGGTGCGGTAAGTTTGGACGCGATAGAAAACGCGATGAAGAAGGTTTTTAAGCGCGCCAAACCCGAAATGATTGCACTTAACAGAAAAGCATTGGAAGCGGGCGCAAAGCTTAAAGCCGAATAAGTGCAAAACAAACGATATACGAAAAACCCCGGGCCTAAAAACCCGGGGCTTTTTTGTATAAAGAAAACCCCCGGTTTTCGCCGGGGGCTTGATGAAGAAATTATTTTTATTTCTTGGAAGTTTTCTTCTTTGCGCTTTTGGACGTATCTTTCTTTACGGAATCTGAATCAAGTTTGGCTAAAAGTTCTTTGGCTTTGGCATTGTCCTGATCGGCATAAGCTTTAACCCAGCCAAAAAGTTCTTCCTTATTTAAAACTTCGGTCTTCTCTCCGTTTAAAAACATCTCGGCTAATTTAAATCTTGCGGAAGTAAAACCTTTTTCGGCCGAAGAGCGAAGATATTTAAAAGCTTCTTCGGAGTTTTGGTTTAAGTGTATTCCGTTTTCATACATTTCCGAAATAAAATAGTCCGCCTCGCCGGAGCCGTTGTCGGAAGCTTTTTTAAACCAAGTATAAGCGGCATTGTGATTTCTGCCTATCGTACCTGTGTAGAAAAGCACTCCCAAATAAGCCTGAGCGTTTGTATCGCCGGAAGAAGCTTTATCAAAAATTTCCTGCATTGCGGGCCTTTCGTCCGCAGGTATGTCCTTGGCGAAGTCCGCGCCGTCATTCTTGCAGCAGCCGACGGCGGCTAAAGCCAAAACAACAACAAAAAGTTTTGTAAACATTCTCATTTATTTCCTCCGAAATTTCCCAATATATAAAATATTAGCAAATTTAATTATATAAAAATCAAATTCGCCTCAGCGCACCTGCAATAAAGCAAAATGCAGATATTCCGTTTCCGGCATACCGAGAAGCACAGGGTGATCTTTAGCTTGCCCTCTTAACGCTATCAGCGTAACCTTTTTACCGGCTTTCCCGGCCGCCTGCTTTAAGATATCCATAAAAATCTCTCTGCTGATATGATGAGAGCAGGTGGAAGTCGCCAGCATACCGCCGCTTTCCAAGCCCTCCAAAGCCATTTTGTTAAGTTTGACGTATAAATTTACGGCCTGCGGCAAAGCTTTCCTGTTCTTTACAAAAGCCGGCGGATCCAGAAGCACTATATCGGGCTTTGTGGGCAGTTCCCCCTTCTTCATCGCCGAAAGCAAACGCTCGGCATCGTCCTTGCGGTATTGGCAGATATTGGCCACGCCGTTAAGTTCGGCATTTTTATTGGCATATTCCACCGCCGGGGCGGAAGAATCCGTGCCCCATACCGCCGCAGCGCCGTTTAAGGCCGCGGTTATGCCGAAAGACCCCGTATAAGAATATAAATCCATAACGATTTTATCTTTAAAATAGGGCTTCATAAATTCGCGGTTGTCGCGCTGATCAAAATAAAAACCTGTTTTCTGACCGCCGGTTAAAGCTACAATATATTTTACGCCGTTTTCTTCTATTTCAACTTCGTGAGGCACTTCCCCCACGGTTTGCGGGTCAAGGGGCAACCCTTCCAAGCTTCTGAAAGAAGAATCATTTTTAAACAGTATTCCTTTAGGTTTGAAAATCTTTGTTACGGCTTCAATTATTTTATCTTTCAAAAGTTCCATACCGGCCGTAAGTATATCAATTACAAGATAATCTCCGTAGCGGTCTATAACCAAACCGGGCAGAGCGTCGGCCTCCCCGTAGACCATACGCCCGAAGCGGCGGATATTAAATTGTTTTCTGTAAGAATAGGCGTTGTCAATATGTTCAAAAATAAAATCTTTATGCAAAGGATCTTCGCCCTTAACGATAAATCTCGCGGAAATAAGGCTGTGCGGATTAAAAAACGCCGTGCCCATCGTTTGGCCTTTGCCGTCCAAAACGCGCACTATGCTGCCGGGCTCTATGGAAGTATCCACTTTTTCCAATTCATTGGAAAACACCCAATAATGGCCTTTGTTTATTCTGTGTTCTTCTTTGGCTTTAAGTTTGATTTCCTTCATTTATTTAGCACCTTTTTTAATTAATTTAGTTCCTGCTTTGCACATCGGGCAGACTTCCGGCTCATAAGTGTCCAGCGGATAACTTAAAAGCGACCTTAACGGAATATTGCCGACCGCGCCCGTACTGGAGCGGTCCACTATCACCGCCGCGCCTACGGCGTTGGCCTTCATCATTTGGATTAACGATATAGCTTCCCTGACTTTGCGGCAGGTCATAGTAACATTATCCACTATCAAAACATTTTCCCCGGGGTTTATTTTCATTGAGCCTTTAAGCTGCATAACGCCGCCGGCGTCGGTCGCGAACAAAGCCCTTGCGTTTTTAAAACGGGCAACTTCCTGCGCCAATATGGAATTTTCCGGAGTGGGCGCAAAAACGGCGTCTACACGGACATCAAACAAATCGCCCAGGGCCTCTCCTATTTTAGCGGCCAAATTGGGATACTGCGTAACCGCGGCCGTATCTACGTAACTTTGTACGTGCAAGCCGCAGGGCAGCTCAAAATGGCCGTCTATGAAAGCTTCGTTCTCTTCCAGAACGCTTATGATATCTATTTTTGGTTTCCTGAGCATTTATTTCTCCTTAATAAATTTTTGGCCCGCGCTGAAATCCGTCCTTAAGCCTTTCTCGCGGGCGGCTTTTATGGTGCTGCCCGTCTTTTTGGGGCTCTTCATTTGGACGGCGGGCTTAAGCATTGGGCCGTAAGTCCTGAAAGCCAAAGCGGGCTCACCCGTTTCGTCGGTAAGATTTTCCGAAAGGGCTCCCCTTTTGGAAGTGTTTTTAAACATAGTCGCTATATCCAAATCAAACTTTTCTTCAACCCAACCGACGTTTCCGCCCACGCTCGCGGCGATGACCTCGCCGTCAACGTAAAAATTGTTAATATCCATTTTACCATTATTAAAGTCAACCGAAGCCGTCATAACGTCAAAAGGGGTATCTTTCAGTATTTTACCCATTTTAAAAGAACCGGCCCTTTCCATTTTGCTCATTATCACAAAAGGCTGATAGGCTATACCCAAAGCTTTTTGCCTGTCGGCGGCTTCCTGGAGTTTATAAATTACGCCCTGCTGAAGTTTGGCGTCTATTTTCCCGTCCAGTTTATCCATACCGGGCAATAAATTTTTCAAGTTAAACTCCGCGTTGAAATCATAGCCCGATATTATAGGCGTTTCAAATTTCTCCGCATAGACAAAGCCGTTAAAATTAGGCATAAAACTGGGTATGGCGGAGCGGAAATTTCTAAGCCAGGCAAGGCTGCTTTCGTCCTTAGGCTTGGAAGAAGATTTCCCTTTTGATAAAGCTTCCACAAAGTCTTCCGTCGTTTCAAATATTTCAACGGGTTTTAAAAGGTTTAAATAGATATTGGCTTTTATCACGCGGTCCGCGCGGCGCACCTTTGAAATCGCCACACTCATAGTTACCGTATTTTCGTTGAACACGGTATCTTTTATTTTCGCGTAAAAATTTTGTTTTTTATGCTGATAAGAAGCCGTGCCTTTTATCTTTGATATGGTCTGCCGTCCCACTTTAAAAACTCCGTCTTTTACATCCGCGTTCATTTCGTCCAAATTGTTTTCGGCCGTATAAGAACCTTTGACGCCGCTTATCGTAAAATTGCTTATAAAAGCCGAAACGCCGTTTAAATCCACCGTAAACTTAGGAGATGAAACCTTGCCGTTTTTATATTCCAAGCGTCCGCGCGCTTTTACAGGACCTTCAACTTTATACGGCTTAAGCCAATCAAAATAGTCTGCTTTTTCTACGGAAAATTGTTCCGTGGAGAAATCCGCCTCGGCCGAAATCGGCGCACTTGCCAAATCCGCTTTACCTTTAAGCGTGAGGGATATGTCTTTGTTCTTTAGAGCCAAAGAAGCCACGTCCACCTTGCTGAATTTATCGCTGAAAGCCAGCTGCGCTTTTACGGAAGTTGACGGCAGAGAAATATCAAAATGGTTGGGCGCAAAAAGGGAAACGTCGTCATAGCCCAAAGCGGGAAGAACGGAAGAAAAAGAAATTTCGGGATTTAAAAAATTCTTCGCCGTCATCGTAAGTTTTACGGGGCGGCGCGCGCCGCGGATTTCCACCGAAGCGTCCTTAACCGCCATTTCTCCGACGTTAAAATTAGCCAAATTTGCGCTGCCTTCGGCTAAGATTTCGTTTTCTATGATTTTATCTTTGATTTTATTTCTCAAAACGAAGTTCAGCGCAAAATCTGTATAATCGTTAAATCTCAAATTGTAAAAACGTATGAAAATGCCGTTTAAAGAATGGCTTATGCTGGAGGAAACGTCGCGGTAGGCAAATACGCCGTTTTTTATAACCCAGTCCTCCACCAAAACCCTAAAAGCCTGCCCCTGACCGGAAGTTATTTCAAACTGCTGGCCCAGCGCGCTTTGACGGTTTGATACTTTAATATCGGGAATATTGGTTCTGCCGTCGGCCTCCTTTATGATGCTTACCACCGGGTTAAAAAGCAGCACTTCTTTTATGGCGATTACATTATCCCTGAGCGCTTTTAAATCAAAACGTATTATAACTTTCTCTACGGAAAGAAATTCATTATATTCGTCAAGGTTCGTATCGACTATTTTCAAATTGCTTATGGAAATACTGTTAAAAGAAGTTAATTCAAAATCGCCGACGATTACCGGCCTGTTCAAAACGCTTTGCAACACCCCGGCCACTTCCTTGCCGATATGCTCCGCACTGACGTATTTTAACGCAAGGAACCACGCCACACCCGCGCAAAGCACAAAAAGGGTGGTAATCAAAAACGAAACCCTTATTATGCTTTTTATGGTAAGCGTCAGCGTTTGTATAAAATATTTTTTTATTTTTTCCTTCATAAAAATTTAAGAGAAAACTTTTTCCGACAACAGATAAAGATTTTCAAAAAGCCATTTCCAAAAAGCCAAAGTGCGCCTGATTATTCCTCCGGTCAAAGACCATACCGGCACTATCCCGGGGAAATAAATTTCAATAAGGGCCAAAACAACGCCCATATTTATTAGAACTATCAACGAAAAAGAAAATACTCCCCCGCCGGCGCGGATTATGTCGCTCTGTTCTGTTTCCGTCAAAGCTTTATAAGTATGCATTAAATGCAACATTGTAAAAAAACCGAACAAAGCCAAAAATACGCTGTTATAATTTTCCGCGGCGGGCCACAGCAAATTAAGCACGAGATAAGCCAAAGTAACCGCGATGCTGTAAAGCGGAACGCAATAAGGAGCCAAAAGCACAAAAGTGTTGACTCCGCTTACTTTCACTTCCCCGCTTTCGCGCCCTACGCTCAGGCCGCTTACTTTATATCCGCAAAGCCAAGCCGCCGCCGCGTGGCTGAGTTCGTGCGCAAAAACATAAAATCTTGAAAAATTATAAAAGAACAAATGCGTCAAAACGTATAAAAGTGCGCCGAGCATAAAATAAAGCGTAATTTTATAAGACTTTATTATATGCCAAAGCACCTCGGCCACAGAAAGCAATATGCAAAAAGCCAAAGGCAAAAGGATAAGGCCGAGCAAAAACTTTAAGGCGCGTTTCATTTTAAAACTTTCCCTTCCAAGTCTGCGATGCGTAACAATCCCGCGCCAAAATCCGCGCTTTTTCCGCGGTTTCGGCAGGGACTTCCCCGCGCGCCAAAGGCGAGGAGCGAAACTCCGCAAAAGAATTTTCGATCACGCTTTTGAAAGTTTCATTTTCACGCGCGCCTTTAATTTGCAAACTTCCCTGATACAAAATCCTTTCCCCGTATCGGCGCATAGCCCCGCCCAGCACTTTAACCCCGCCGGACATCAAATCCCCTCCTACGGGATTTGTAAAACAAGCGGAATTTTGCCCGCCGGGCGCGGGGCGGTAATCGCTCTTATCGTTATAAGAATCAAAATCAACGCCGGACTTCTTAAAATTTGCCTTTATAAGGCCGTGCAGGCTGTCGTAAATCTGACGGACGTTTAAATCTTTAGAGCAATTAAATATCAGGCTGAAAGTTAAATCGTCCGTATGAAAAACTATGCCGCCGCCGGTCGGCCTGCGAGTAAACTCTTTTATACCGGCTGCCTCAAATTGGGCGCGGGCGGAATTATAAAACTGGGCATAACCGAAAGTCGCGCAAGGCCCGCCCGACCAATTAAAAAAACGACATAAATCTTCCCCGGCGAAAGACGGCTCCGAAACCAAAATTTCGTCAAAAGCCATTTGGCCGTAAACATCCGCGCGCGGGGAAGACAAAACCTTTACCATCTTAAATTAGGCTCCCTTGCCGCGCTGACTTCGTCTATACGTTTGACGGGGCAGTTTTTAGGAGCTTCGTGCAAAGCCTCGGGATTGGAGCCCGCCTCAAGGAAAATGCTCGTCATAGCTGATACAAACTTGTCCAAAGTTTGCTTATTTTCCGTTTCGGTAGGTTCTATCATAATGGCTTCCGGCACTATCAGCGGGAAGTATATCGTCGGAGCGTGAAAGCCCATATCCAAAAGCATTTTGGCGATATCAGCCGTTCTGGCTGCGGGCAAAACGCCTTTGTCTATCGTCAAGACGCACTCGTGCATACAGACGGCGTCAAAATAAGCCGGGAAATACTTTGCAAGTTTTACCCTTACGTAGTTTGCGTTTAAGACGGCGTTTTCCGCTATTTCCTTAAGCGTATTACCGTCAAATTGGCTTAAATAGCAATACGCCCTTATTATTACCGAAATATTGCCGTAAAAACTTTTTACCCCGCCTATACTGTATTTAGTTTTGGCGGAAAGTTTATATTTTTTACCGTCAAAAACGATACGAGGGACAGGCAGGAAGTCCGCCAGCTTTTCGCATACGCCGACAGCACCCGCGCCGGGCCCGCCGCCGCCGTGCGGGGTGGCTATGGTTTTATGCAAATTGATGTGCATTAAATCAACACCCATATCCGCGGGCTTTACAAGGCCTATCAAAGCGTTTAAATTCGCGCCGTCCATATAAAGAAGCGCTCCGGCATTATGAGTCATCTCGGCGATAGTTTTTATATTCTTCTCAAACAATCCGGCGGTATTGGGGATAGTCAGCATTACAAGCGCGGTTTTGGGCCCCAATACTTTTTTTAGTTCTTCCAAATCCACTCTGCCGTCCGGGGCGGACTTTATATTAATCACTTTGCACCCGGCCATAGCCGCGGTAGCCGGGTTTGTGCCGTGCGCGGTATCGGGGATAATAATTTCCCTGCGGTCAAAATCTTTACGCGCTCTGTGATAAGCCGCCGCAATTAATGCGCCGGTAAATTCTCCGTGCGCTCCGGCGGAAGGCTGAAGCGTAAAATCATAGAGGCCGGTTATTTCCTTAAGCTGATTTTGCAGAGCGTAAATAATGCCCAAAGTGCCCTGTACATATTCTTCCGGCGCATAAGGATGGACGTTTGCAAAACCGTCCAAAGAACTTAAAACGTCATAAGCTTTGGGGTTGTACTTCATCGTACAGGAACCCAAAGGATAAAAATGCGTATCCAAACAGAAATTCAATCTGGAAAGATTCGTAAAATGACGGACTGCGTCAAACTCGCTCATACTGGGCAGATTGGGGGGCGTTTGCCTTAAAAACTCTTTGGGCAGATAAGAAGAAGCCTTTTTCTCCGACGTTCTTATTTGAACTCCGCGTCTTAAAGCGGAAGATTTTTCTATTGAAAGTAAATTATGCGGATAATTGTTCATATTATATCCCCCTCAAAACGGACGCGAACATTTCCAAATCGGCTTTTGTTCTGGCCTCCGTAGCGCAAACAAGAAGGCAGTTTTTCATTTTTTTGTCAGTCCTACCCAAATCATATCCGGCCAAAATCCCCTTCTTTGCCGCGGCCTTTATTATTTGCGCGGCGGGTTTGGGGCATTCAAGCACAAATTCGTTAAAAAACGGTTTGTCAAATTTAAGTTTATATCCTTCTATGGCGCAAAGCATATCTTTAAGGATATGGGCGTTTTCTATATTGGCTTCGGCTACATCCCTTATGCCGAAAGGCCCCATAAGCGTAAGATAAATTGCGGCGTTAAGCGCGCACAAAGCTTGGTTTGAGCAGATGTTTGAGGAAGCCCTCTCCCGCCTTATATGCTGCTCTCTGGCCTGCAAAGTAAGCACGAAAGCCCTTTTCCCGTCCGCATCTTTGGACATACCGCAAATGCGGCCCGGCACATAACGGACATATTCCTTTTTGCAGGTAAAAATACCTAAGCCCGGCCCGCCGAAGTTCATCGGGTTGCCAAGACATTGGCCTTCCGCAACGGCAAAATCGGCATTATAAGAACCCGGCGTCGCAAGCGCGCCCAAACTTATCGGGTTTACCTGCGCTATAAGCAAAGAGCCCGCTTCGTGTACAACGGCTGAAACAGTTTGCGCGTCTTCAAGGCAGCCGTAAAAATTGGGGGTTGCCAAAACGAAAGCGGCATATTCCCCACCGGATAAAAGTTTTTTAAGTTCCGCAAGATTAATCGTTCCGTTTTCAAGAGGAGCTTCTTCAAATTTAACCGCGCCGGAAGATTTAAAATATGTATTTAAAACCTTTTTGTATTCGGGATTTAAAGCTGCGGAAAGCAAAATTTTGTTTTTGTTTTTGATTTTGCAGGCCGCGCCGCAGGCTTCGGCCAAAGCCGTTGCGCCGTCGTAATGGGACGCGTTTGAAACGCCCATTTCAAATAAAGCGCAAATACAGCTTTGATATTCGTATATGGCCTGTAAAGTGCCCTGGCTGGCTTCTGCCTGATAAGGCGTATACGCCGTCAAGAATTCCCCTCTGGAGCTTATCGCCCCGACCGCAGCCGGAATAAAATGTTCATAAATACCAGCACCCGCAAAATTTACAAGCGGCTTGTTCAAAGCGGCGGATTTTTTTACCGCGGCGGTAAGTTCGGCCTCAGTCTTGGCGGAAGGCAAATTAAAACTCTTCGCCAAAAGGCTTTCGTCAATATCTTTAAATAAATCTTTTACGGAGCGTACGCCGACGGCGTCAAGCATTTCCCGTTTTTCTTTTTCTGTATTGGAAATAAACATTTTATCCTCTTAAAATACTCGCCCTTGCGCTTTTAAAAAGCGCAAGGGACTTTGTGCGGAAAGTAAAATTACAAAGAAGCTTTATAAGCTTCAAAGCTTAAAAGAGCGTCGGCTTCTTTAACGTCAGACATTTTGACTTTAAAAAGCCAGCCGCCCGCGTGCGGTTCTCTGTTGACCAAAGCCGGATCGGCGGTTACGGCTTCGTTGACTTCAACGATTTCCCCTGAAACCGGGCTGAAAATATCGGAAGCGGATTTAACCGATTCTATAACACAGCATCTTTCCCCGGCTTTTACCTGCGCGCCTTTCTGCGGAAGCTCGACAAAAACGATATCGCTGATTTCGTGCTGGGCGTGGTCGCTTATGCCGACGACGGCCGTTTCGCCCTCAATAAAAGCCCATTCGTGGGTTTTGGCAAATTTGCATTTTTCCTGTTCGTACATTTTTTACTCTCCTAAACTTTATTTTTATAAAAAGGCATTTTGACGGCTTGGGCCGGGACCATTCTGCCGCGGATTTCTATTCCCACTTTGTCGCCGTCGTTGATTTCCGCCGGGACGTATCCGCAGCCTATCGCTTTAAAAAGGGGCGAGTAAGTTGCGCTTGTAAGCGCGCCTATTTTGACGCCGTCTTTATATATTCCGCAGCCTTCCCTGGCCACGCCCGCGCCCAAAAGTTTAAAACCGATAAGCTTGTTTTTTACGCCTTCGGCCTTTACGCGCGCCATAATTTCCTTGGCGGTAAAAGGCTCTTCTTTGTCGAGTTTTACAACCCAGCCGCAGGAAGCTTCATAAGGATTTTTGCTTTCGTCCATATCGCTGCCGGAAAGCAAATAGCCCGCTTCCAATCTTAAGACGTCGCGCGCGCCCAAGCCGCAAGGTTTAAAACCGTGCTCCAAAGCCCAAGCGAAAAGCTTATTTATCTGTTCCGCCGGGCCCATAATTTCAACGCCGTCCTCGCCGGTGTAACCCGTGCGAGTAACGTAAGCTTTTGCGCCGAACAAATCAATTTCCTTTATCCAAAAGCGTTTTAAAAGTTTGATGTCAGCGTCCAAAACTTCAAGATAATCCAAAGCTTTGGGACCCTGCAAGGCCAACATAGCGTAAGAATCGGAAGCGTCGGTAACTTTTACGTCAAATCCGGCGGATTTATTTTTAAACCATTCAAAATCTTTTTCCCGCGTGGCGGAATTTACCACCACAAGGAATTTTTCTTCGTTTAAACAAAACGAGATAACATCGTCTATAATACCGCCGTTCTCGTTAAGGATATGCGCGTATGCGCCGCGGCCAGGCTCAAGTTTATAATTGTTGGTGGCTACATTCTGCAAAAATTTATAAGCGTCTTTACCTTCAAAAAATACTTGCCCCATATGGGAAACGTCAAACATTCCGGCGTCTTCCCTTACGGCTTTGTGTTCGGCGATAATGCTTTCATATTGAACAGGCAAAAGCCAACCGTGGAAATCAACCATCTTCCCGCCGGCTTTAAGGCAGGCTTCGTACAAAGGCGTTTTTTTGAGTTCTTTTTCCATACTTCCCCCAGTTAAAATCATTATATAAAATTACTTTCGCCCCTCCGCCTTGGCGTAGGAGACTATGCCGTCCCTTATGCTTGCGGCCACTTTTTGCCTTACGCTTTTGGTGTTAAGGCGTTTTCTGTCATTGGCGTTGCTCAAATATCCCATTTCCACCAAAACCGCAGTGGAATTAACGCCGCGCAAAACGTAGAAATTGGCTTGTTTAATCGCGCTGTTTTGATGAACTTTTATACCCAAATCGCCGCTTTTCTTGCTGACGCTGTTCCTTATATGCCCGGCAAGTTTGGAACTTTGGTTTATATTCTCATTGGTGGCGAGGGATTTCAGCAGCAAATCCGCGAAACTTACCGTTCCGCCGCCTTTGCCTTCGTATTGCAGGGCTTCGTTTTCCAAAGCGGCGGTTTCTGCGGCCTCCGCGTCGGAAGCTTTATCGGAACGGAAATAGACTTCAAAACCGTTGGCGGAAGCGCGCTTTGCGGCGTTAGCGTGTATGGAAACGAAAACATCCGCTTTAAAATCATTGGCCATTGATGCCCTTTTGCCCAATGTAATAAAGACGTCGCTGTCCCTGGAGATTTTAACTTCAAATCCTTTTTCTTTTTTAAGCAAATCATACAAAGCTTTGGCGACGGCAAGGTTCAAATCTTTTTCTTTGCTGCTGCCTTTTTTAACCGCGCCGGGGTCTTTGCCGCCGTGGCCGGGATCTATTAAAATGCGGAATTTTTTTGTTTGCGAGGACGGTTTTTTAAGCTCTTCATATTCTTTAGCCGTAACCAATTTATTTACGACGGTCTTTTTAGGATGTACGCTCTTTGAAGGAACAGTTTTTGCGGGGGCGGGCTTCGCCGAGGTTTGGGCAGACGGGGAAGAGGCTGCAAAAAATTCATCGCCAAGTTCCTCCGCCCCATCTTCAGCGGGCAGAGCGGCGGAAGAAGTTTCGTCCAAAACAGACGGCTTTGCCAAAACGGAAAGATCCTCTTCGTTTGAATTTTCCTCAGTTTCAACAATGTTTGGCTCCGCAGAAGGGAGATAAGCCGAAAGCGGGGATTTCTGCGCGCTTTCCCCTGCGCTAAAAGCTATATAATCGCTTTCTTGGAAAACCTCCCACTCGTGTCCGCGCCCCTTAAGCTGAATGCTTAAAGCCGCGCCTTCTTCGGTCTGGCGGATTTTAACTCTGTCAACGAAATCGCTTTTTGGCCTTAAAGTTTCTTCCCTTTTTATTATCGCTTTCGGGAAGAAAATTTCCGCAAAATATTTGCCGCGTTTATCTTTATTGAAGTCCACTTTACCTTTGGTTTTAAAAATCAGCGCGCCGGAAGACGGCGTTTCTTTAAACTCCAAAAGTTCAATATCGTAAAGTTTTTCTATGATTATTTTACCGCCGGAAAGTTCCGTCTGAAAGCCGGTATAAAGCCTGATTTTCGGAGAATTAAAGAAGCTTATCGGCGCATATAAAACACCTCCTTCCGACAACAGAGGGGCCTCAAGTTTATAAGCTTCCCCGTTGACTGAGGCGCTTTGCTCTCCCGCCCTTAAAACGCAAAAAAAGCCGGCTGGGCCTTTAAGATTAAGCTGGCCCGATCGGCTGAACCAGCTGGTTTGCAGTTTTAAAATTTTGGAAAGCCGCACCGCTTCGGCATAATCTACGCCGTCTTTATTTATTACTTGTACCCCGCCCTTATTTTTGCCGAGCATTTCCACCGGGGTTTGCGACGCGGCCCGGCAAAACACACAACCGAAAAGCAACAAAAGAGGTAAAAGTAATTTTTTAAACATTGTCGGGAATATCCTCTTTGGGCGGGATATATTTAATATCCGTTTCGGCCATTACGGCGTAACGGTTGGCGTTGAGCCACTTGCGCTGCTCCTTATAAGAAGGGCAATATTGCTCCACCGTAGCCCAAAATTCCGCTCCGTGATTAAAATGCAACAGATGGGCAAGCTCATGCACTATAAGATAATCCTGAACTATTTGCGGAGTTTTTAAAATACGGTAAGAAAAATTTAAATTCTTTTTTGAAGAACAACTCGCCCACATCGTTTTTTGGTCTTTAATAACGATATTGTTAAAAGTAACGCCCATTTTATCGGCGGTTTCTTTTATTCTTTTAGGCAAAATAATTTTTGCCTGTTCGCGTATCCAGCGTTCGACCAAAGCGGGCAGATCTTCGGCGGCGTTATTGATTATGATTTTAAGTTCTTCGCCTTCTTCAATGATAATCGGCTCTTTTATTTTATCGCTAAAACTTACAACGCAATTTAAAAGTTTACCGCGGTAAAGAACTTTGCCGGCAACGGGCGCGCAGGAAGAATCCGCCCCCTGCGTTTTTTCTTCTTCCGGAGTTTCGGAAGAAAAAACTTCCGGCAAATCGCTTTTAAGTTTTTCTATAAAAAGTTTAACGTCGCTTATAGTTGTTTCGATATCAATATCCGCCATAATTACATTCTATAAAAATATATTTATTATTTTAAATATTATATGGCATTTTTTGGCAGATAAAAAGCTTCCGCTTTTAGCGGAAGCTTAAAAAACTGCCTTAGTCTGCTTTATCTACATTCCCAAACAATCAAAATAACAGTGGCTTATATTGTCCAAACCCGCGCCAACAGTTACAACGCACTCCGTTCCGCCTTTACTTTGGTTGCATGTTCCGCAAGAAGCCGAAGAGGCTCCTTGGCACGTAATAGGATTCATAGAGGAATAATGCCAACTCCAGCCGGAAGGCGCTCCTCCTTTAACGCATCTGTTATTACTCCACGTAAAATTGCTTTTGCAAGTGCAAATCCCCGTCCAAGAGCCGTAGCTCCACCCGCTGCCGCTTGTGCAGGTAGCTGTCCTTGTCTGACTGCCTGATGTGGCATTGGTAACATTGCCGGAGCAATTCCTTGATGTTGAGCCTTTGCTTGCACATTTTGAACCGTCCCAG
>JAQXJI010000038.1 GCA_029008615.1 Elusimicrobiota bacterium
TGTAGTTACCGCACTTGAGCAGGTATTGCTTGAATTCCAAGCGCTGCCGCAAGTTACTTTCTTGACGGCTTTATTTCCGCCCGTTGTATAACCCGTAGGGCAGGCATTTGAAGCCGTGGAGTAGCAGCCGTTGGCGTTATATTGTTTAGTACCGCCGGCAAAGTTGCGTATAACCGCGACACTGCCGTTGTTCTGATATCCGCTGGGGCAAGCCTGGCCGGATTGGTCATAGTAGCACTGAGTGGCTACTGAGGGCCAATCGGTTTTTCTTGTGGCGGTACCGGCCGCGTTAGAATAAATAGTCTTAGAAGTAGAGCCTTGGTTAAAGGTCGTTGAGTATTCAGAGCAGTAAGTATTGCTGTACGTACCGTAGCAGGCTGAATAGTCAACAGAGGTTGAAGCCGCAGCTCCGTTTATACCGTAAGTAATAGTCTTGACGCCCAAGTTGCCGCCGGTTTGATAGCCCGAAGGGCAGGCGATATATTCTTTGGAAACGCAGGCGGAAGAGGACTGAGTCCACTGCAAGCCTGAGCCGCCGACAGAACCGTTCCAAGTATTGGCAGGGCAAGACCAAGAACAACCCGTAGCGGAAGTGCCGCCGTGAGATGTATAAGAGGCTACCGTCGGTTTATTGGTGCAGGAAGCCTGTGAACAGGTGGAAGACGTACCCGCATCCTTACCCGCAGCAGCATTAGTCCAATAATAACCGGTATTCTTGGCGCAATCCGCTACGTCGCAGCTGGTAGGCGAGTTCAAATAACCGCTGCCGCTATTAGCCTTAGCAAAGGACGTATAATACTGTCCCGCCGCAGCATTGGTACATTTTGCAGTACCACAACTGTTTGCTGAACCGCCGTGACCGCTGTAATAGTAACCTGCGGTTTGTCCGTTGGTGCAGTTGCTGTTGGTACAACCGGTCGCGTTGGTCGTCCAATTAGCCTCGCTCCAATATTTACCCGCATAGTTGTTTGTACAATTACCAGTATTACAACCCGTGGCGGAAGTGCCGCCGTGGCTCGTAAAGTATTTGCCTTTTGCAGTATTCGTGCAGTTGGCTTCGGAGCAAGTGGAAGATGTACCCGCACTTGCACCTGCACCGGCAGAAGTCCAATATTTACCGATGTTCTTAGCGCAGTTCCCTACGCCGCAGCTTGTAGCTACGTTTAAATAACCTTTGCCGCTGCTGCTCTTTGCAAAGGACGTGTAATACTGTCCCGCCAATGCATTGGTACATTTTGCGGTTGTACAACCCGTAGACGATGTTCCGCCGTTACTATTATAGTAGTAGCCGACATTCTGCGCATTTGTACAATTACCCGTATTGCAGCTAGTGGCATCATTGAGATAACCATTGCCGCTGTTTTTCGTCGCAAATGAAGTGTAATACGTTCCGGCTTCAGCATTTGTACAATTGCCTGTCGCGCAGGAGTTTGCTGAACCGCCGTGACCGCTGTAATACTTACCTGCGGTCTGTCCGTTGGTGCAGTTGCTGTTGGTACAGCCGGTTGCGCTGTCAGTCCAATTAGCCTCGCTCCAATATTTACCCGCATAGTTGTTTGTACAATTGCCCGTCGCACAACTTGTGGCATCGTTTAAATAACCGTTACCACTGTTAGATTTTGCGAAAGACGTAAAGTATTTGCCGATTACAGGCGTACAATTACCCGTAGCGCAAGCCGTAGCGGAAGTTCCGCCGTGGCCCTTATAGTATTTGCCGGCAGTCTGATCGTTAGTGCAGTTGCCCAAGGAACAACCCGTCGCGCTGGTCGTCCAGTTAGCGGCGTTCCAGTATTTGCCGGCATAAACATTGGTACAAGTGCCAAGCTCACAGCTTGAAGGATCGTTCTTATATCCGTTGTTTATATCCTTGGTGGCAAAAGAAGTATAGTATTTACCCGCCGTGGCATTGGTACAGTTGCCAGTCGCACAACCGGTGGCGGAAGCTTTACCGTGGCCGGTATAGTATTTACCGGCGGTCTGCCCGTTGGTGCAGTTGCCTAAGGAGCAGCCCGTCGCGCTGGTTGTCCAGTTGGCGTCGTTCCAGTATTTACCGGTATAGGTATTGGTACAAGTCGCTACCGAGCAACCAACCGGGGAAGTACCGGAATCCCAACCGGAAGTTTTGGCGCTGTTGCTGAAGCTTGTATAATATTGTCCGGCTACGGAGTTGGTACATCTTTCCGCCGCACAGGTGGAAGAAGTGCCGCCGTGGCCAGTCCAATAATAACCTACGGCTTTATTGGTGCAGGAAGCATCCGGACAAGTTGAAGACGTAATACCGTTGCCCGTCCAATATCTGCCGACGGGGCTGTTTGTGCACATCTCACAACTGCCGGTATTCCAATATTTACCGGGCAAAGAACATTCTATGGAGCAAGTGCCGCCATAGAAATAAGTGTGGCAATCGCAAGTGCCGGTATTTTCGAAATCTACGATGTAATTAGGCTTGCTTCCGAATGTAGTGAAATCTTTATTTACACACTGCTCGGGGCTGTTCTTGGTGCCGTGATAAGAGCAGTACTGGGAATTAGCCTGGCTTGTAGGCGGAACGGCGACTTCCGAACAAGCCGACCATTCTATACAAGTGCCGAGGCCGTCGCAGGTTTTCTGGCAGGTTCTGTCCTGGCTGCCGCAAGTTCCGCAGAACTGCGCGGTAGCAGGGCCGGCCCCGCTGTTGGTACGATATAACGGCGCGGTGCAAGTTCCGCTCCAAGCGCCGGTAACGTATTCCCCTTTGGAAAGATCGCAGTCGACGCTGCGGGTCTGAATACCGCAGGTTCTGACGCTGTCGCCGCTGTCTTTACATTCTCTTTGAGATTCGGGTTCCTTGCCTGAGCAGAATTTATAATTGCATTCGCCCCATTGGCCGTTTGCCTGACAAGTTTTGCTTACGCCCCACAGACATCCGTTTGTGGAAACTTCGCCGGGGCAGCAGGAAAGTTCGGCCGCACATTCGCCGGTGCTGGCAATAAACCATTCGCCGGTCGATCTGTTGCAGGTTACCGTTCTGGTTTGTATGCCCATATACTGCCCGTTGCTGCATTTTGTGCCGCAGCCGACGCTTGTCGCAGGACGTACGGAAGAAGCGCATTCGCAGGAATTGGTTTCGCTGCAGCTTGTTTCTTCGCAAACATTCTCATTGACGCAGGTTGACCAAGAACCCGTAACCCAAGTACCGGTGGAAGTGTTACAGGTTACGCTTCTGGTTCTTACGCCTTTAAAAGAGGTTCCGTTTTTACAATATCCGCAACCGGCTCTGTCTATCGCGGAGGGGCGTTCGGATTCTTTACAGGTCTGGTTGATACAATCGCTCCAATCGCTCCAATAGTTAGGGCAGCCTTCCAAACATTTCTTCATTTGGACGCCGCCGTTTCCGCAGGCTTGCGTTATCACGCGGCCCTGTATACAAGTGCTGTTGGTGGTAATACAGGTGCCGGAAGAACTTAAGCATTTATCAAAAGAGCAGCTGATTACGGAAGGCGCGGTAATAGAGGAATCGGCTTCTTCTTCCGAAGCGAATTCGTCACAGCCTATCGGTATGGCGGAAACGACGCCCTCAATCAGTTTACAACCGTCGCCCACGCAGCCGGTCTCGTCAGTATTGAAGTTGCGGTAAATGGTAACCGCGTCTTCAGGTCTGGAAGCCACTACGCAGGTGTTTTGCAGGGAATAAGTAAAGTTCCCCGCTTTAACACCGGTTAAACTGGTTGATATGTTGCCCGTCAGCCCCTGTACCGGGATAGACAAATCGTCAAAGCTTGACGCATACCCCTCCCCGGCGACATAGTTGGCTTGCTGTTTGGAAGCCGCTATGTCTAAGACGTTCAGAGCGTCGCTCATCCTGCTTTTTTGGACGGAACGGTTGTAGGCCGGAAAGGCTATTGCGGCAAGTATGCCGATAACCAAAACCACTACAAGCAGTTCAACCAACGTGAATCCGCGCCCAAAAGCGCGTACGGGCGTATAGGCCCATACGGATTTCTCTTTTCCGACTGCGGCAGAAACCGCATCGGAAAAGGACTTCCAGATGCTAGCTAAGAAGTTTTGTAATTTTTGTGAATATTTATTCATAAAAACTCTCTTTTAAACTAAAGTAAATTATAAATACGCAAGGCCCTTGTACGACGTAAAAACAGCCGTAAAAAGGCATGAAGATACAAGAACCCTACTATTAGTATACAAGAAATCCCCCCGTTTTTCAACATTATTTTTTAAGTTTTTTATCAATACAAAATCAGTTAAAAATTTTAGAATATTTTGCCGCCGTTTCAAATAGCTTTTAAGGGCAAAAACATCAAAATTCCGCAACGTAAAATCCTTTAAAATAAAATTTGCTTAAAAAAACTGAAAATTTATATTATTAACCGCCCCGCCGGAGTTTTACCGCTTTTATTACTTCTTATGGGAACTGCACATATAGAAAGGAACCCGCCTTTTACGGCGGGCTCTTTCAAAATTAAAGCGAATGCGTTTCAAGCTTGTTTATTTTCGTCTTAGTTTGTTTTTTTGACGTTTTCTTAGGCTTGAATTTGGATCTTGAAGAGGAACTTTGCCCCTGAGAAGCCCCATTAGAGGAGGCCTCCGCCCCTCCGTTTTGTGCTTGCTGCATAGCTTGTATTGCGGCGGGATCGGCGCCTTGCTGCTGCATCATCTTAGTTATTGCATCCATATCAAAACCTTGAGGAACGGAACCGGGAGCAGAAGCCGGCTGTTGATTCTGCGCCGCTTTTTTCTGTGCGGAAGCGTTCTTGGCTGACGCATTTTTCTGAGCGGCGGCTTTTTTGGCGTCGTCCGCTTCTATTTTATTCCTTAAATCCTGGGCTATGGCGTTTTTGTCAATTATCACTTTGCCGGATTTATCGCGCGGCATATTCTTATATTTAATAAAATCTTCTATCACTCGAACGACTTTTGTTCTGTTGTTTAATTTTGCTATTTGTAAAGCGGTTTGATTGTTGTTGGTCTTCTTATTATAATCCGCGCCCAAGGTAAGCAAAGCGTTGACCACAATATCATCGCCGATATAAGCCGCCCAATATAACGGGCTTTGCCCCAATATATTGGAAATGTTTACGTCGGTATCATTCAGGGTTAATATTTCTTTAACCAAATCGCGGTGATTGGCGCGCAAAGCGTATAAAAGGGCCGTCATACCCTGTTTGTTTTGGGCGTTAATATCCGCACCGTAAGCCATAAGATCTTTAAAACTTTGTAAATCGCCCTGAGAAGCCGATATCATTAAAGCGGTATTGCCGTTTACGTCTTTCTGTTTGGGATCGACTCCGATTCTGAGCATTGCGCTTACGCCTACATTATTTTTTGCATAAGCGTAACGCATTAAATTATCGAAAGTGGCCCCTGTACGAGCCCCGTTTGCCGTAAGGAATTCCATTATATCCTTATTTTGATTTTTAATACTTTCGCCCAATGCGCTTACTCCGCGTCGGCTTTGAGCGTTAATATTTGCGCCAGCGGCTAAAAGCATACGCATCATATCGGCGTTGTTGTTTCTTGCAGCTTTTATTATGGCGGTTTCGTTGGTGCGTTCGTCACGCAGATTTACATCCGCGCCCAAACCCGCGATAAGCGCGGCGGTGTCATAATTGTTTTCTTCCGCCGCAATTACTATAAGCGGAACACCTTTTGAAGTGGGGATATCGGGATCGCGAAGATCCTCTTCTATGCGGATAATTGCGGTTTCAAAGTCGCCTTCTTCCAAATAAGAAGCTATCTCGTCCGGCAAATCCTGAGGAGATGAAAGTTTTAAACTGGACACTTTGATTTTATTTTTCTTTCCGTCGGAACCGGATGTAAAGGTATAAATTGTAAGCAATAATAAAGGAAGTATCAATAATCCGCTCAAAACCAGTTTAAAATCGGGCTTCTTCATTAAACAGTTCCCCCTAGTCCCCGAAAAAGTCTTAAAATCTTTAAGTTTACGACTTTTTACCTAAAGCATTATAATAGGCCAAAGCTTCTTTTGCCGCCGCTTGCTGCGCGGCTTTTTTGTTATGCCCCTTCCCGCGGCCGAGTTCCCTGCCTAGCAGCGTAACTCTTACGGTAAAAATTTTGTCGTGTTCGGGCCCGACTGTGGAAACCACATCGTATTCAGGCGCGCTTTTACCGCGTTTTTGCAGATATTCCTGCAAAACGCTTTTATAATCGCCGCCGTCGGCCTCTATTTTTTGCGTTTCAAGCCATTTAAGAATAAGGCCCTTGGCGGCGTCAAAGCCACCGTCAAGATAAACGGCACCAACAACCGCTTCCATTGCGTTTGAAAGTATACTTTGGCGCTGTCTGCCCCCGCTGGCGATCTCGCCTTGGCCTAAAAACATATATTCGCCCAGTTTAAGGGTTTGACCCCAAAAGTATAAATTGCGTCTGGAAACCAAGTTGGCTTTTATTTTGGAAAGCACTCCCTCTTCTTTGGCGTCAAGCAGCTTGTACAAATAAGCCGCGACGACCAAGCCAAGTACGCTATCGCCCAAGAATTCAAGCCTTTCATTGTCTTTGTTGTGCCTGAACTCCGCCGCATAGGACTTGTGAGTGAGTGCTTCCCTTAAAATATTTTTATCTCGGAAAGTATAATTTAATACTTTCTCTAAATCAGAAAACACTTATTTGGCGGCTTTGGCTTTAATGTGTTCCAAGGCTTCGCCTACGGTTTTGATTTTTTCAGCTTGCTCGTCGGGGATTTCGATGTCAAATTCCTCTTCAAGGGCCATAATAAGTTCAACCGTATCCAAAGAATCGGCGCCCAAATCATTGACGAACTGAGCTTCCGGTTTTACTTGATCCGGCTCAACCCTGAGCTGCTCAACAATGATATTTTTTACTCTTTCTTCTATATTTTTTGCGTCCATTTTTTCCTCCGTTTAAACAGAAAACGTTTATTTTATTATATGTATAATCCGCCGTTAACCGCCAAAACCTGGCCGGTTATGTAGCCTGCATTGTCTGAGGCCAGAAACACCGCCGCATTGGCGATGTCAGATACTTCAGCAAATCTTTTAAGAGGAATACTCTCAAGAATCGTTTTCTTGATATCCTCTTTTAAAACTTCGGTCATTTCCGTCTTCACAAAGCCCGGGGCAATAGCGTTTGCCCGAATGTTTCTGGAGGCAAACTCTTTCGCCAAAGATTTAGTAAGCCCTATTATGCCGGCTTTAGATGCACTGTAATTGGCCTGCGCGGCATTGCCGCTCTGCCCTACGACCGAAGACATATTTATAATACAGCCGCTTCTTTGCTTTACCATAAGCTTTACGGCCGCTTTTGACATTAAAAACGCCCCTTTCAAGTTTACGTTTAAGACGGCGTCCCAGTCTTCCTCGCTCATACGCATTACCAAGGTATCTCTTGTAATGCCGGCATTATTTACCAATATATCTATTCTACCAAAATGTTCGGACGCTCCGTTTATAAAACTTTCGCAGTCTTCACGTTTGGAAACATCTGCCGCGGCCGTAAAAATATCCGCACCGGGATATTTGGAGAGTAAAACTTCCTTGGCTTTATTTACCCCCGCCTCACCCGAAGAGCATATGGCAATTTTAGCGCCGTTGGCCAAAAAAGCTTCGGCTATGGCAAAACCTATACCCCTGCTCGCGCCTGTTATGACGGCGACTTTACCGTTTAAATCCATCAGTCTTCCTTAACCTTTTCAAATACGGGGCCTAAAGAGGCCATAGCCTCGCTTATGGCTTTTACCGCATTGGAATGAACCAATCTGCCGGCCACTCTTATTGAATTGTAAATGGCTTTCTCGCTTGATTTACCGTGGCAGATTATCACGGGCCCGTTTACGCCGAGCAAAGGCGCACCGCCGTAAGTATCGGGATCGGTATCGGTTTTTACGGCTTTAAAAGCCGGTTTTGCAATCAAAGCGCCAAGCATAGCCAAGGGACGTTTTTTAAGCTGTTTCTTTATCATCTCAAAAAGCGATTTGGCCAAGCCTTCCGAAAGTTTCAAAACTATATTTCCCACAAAGCCGTCGCATACCACGACATCTATCATACCGGTGTGAACGTCACGCCCTTCGATATTGCCGTAATAGTTTACGCCGAGTTTCTTTATATGTTTGGTAACCTCTTTTATAAGCAGGTTGCCCTTGCCTTCTTCTTCACCGATGGAAAGAAGGCCCACCAACGGGCTGGGCACGCCGTAAGCGATATGGCTGTATATACTGCCCATAACCGCAAACTGCAATAAATTTAAAGCTTTACAATCGGCATTGGCGCCGGCGTCGACTATCAAAGCGACACCCCTTTGCGTAGGCATAGGCGAAGCTATCGCCGGACGGTCTACGCCTTTTATCCTGCCAAGACCAAATAAGCCGGCGACCATCGTCGCGCCGGAGTTCCCGGCCGATATCATGGCGTCGGCTTTGCCTGATTTAACCAAATCGGCGCATACCACTATGCTGGCGTTCTTTTTACTGCGGCATTCCCGCGCGGGGGAAGCCGCCATATCTATAAATTCGGGCGCATGAATAATCGAAATTTTGCTTTCGTCATAATCACCCGCGCCGTCAAGCTCCTGCTTAATGACGTTGCTGTCACCCACAAGAATGACGTCAAAGCCAAAATCCTTAACCGCTTTTAAAGCGCCAAGGACGTTTGGCTTCGCGCCGAAATCGCCGCCTAAAGCATCAAGTGCTATACGCATAACAATTATTTAGCCGTATCGGCCGCTTCTTTTTTCGCTTTTACTTCCACTACGGGTTTACCGTCATAAAAACCGCACTTCGGGCAGATGTTATGAGGCAATCTCATTTCGCCGCAGTTGGAGCAGGCCACTACGTTTACCGCTTCCAATTTGGAATTGGCGGATCTCCTCAAATCTCTTCTGGATCTTGTGTGCTTTCTCTTTGGATTAGGCATTTGTTCTTCCTCACTTAATCAGCAAAATTACTTTTGCTTTATTACTTTTTTGAAAATTTTTCTTTTAAGCAGGCAAATTGCGAAAACGACGGTTCTTTGCAATCGCATTCAACCTCGTTTTTATTGCACCCGCAATACGGGCACAAGCCTTTGCAGTCCTCGGAACACAAATTCCGCACGCCGCCAAGCAGCGCAAGCGTTTGCCTGATTAAATACATTATATCAATTATTTCCAACTTAGTGGAATATAATTGAGTAAATTCCTCGTTAAACTTCTTGTCAAATGGCTTAAGGCAGCGGGCGCACTCCACTTCGCTGAGGCCGCTGACGCTCCCGTTTACCAAAATTTCTTTGGACAATAAAGAAAAACTTAATTTTACTTCTATTCTTTTTATATTTCCCGCGCAGTCTTTGCAGTCTTCAAAATCGGCGGAATTAAGCAGAGCCGAGCATTTTAGCCCGCCCATATCTATTATATCCTTAGTTTTGAACAGCAAATCAGCCGGAATTTCGTAATCGGTGTATTTCATATAACTAGATAACTTTATCTATTTTTGAAGCGTCGGGCAAGCCCAACCCCTGCCATTGAGGCAAAAGATTAGGCTGGGCTGAACTTATTTTAGCCAAAACTTCATAGACTCTTTGCGGGGTAGGCAGCGAGCCGTATTTCTTTTTATGCGCTTCCATTATCAAAGCAGCCATACCGCTTATATAAGGCGCGGCAAATGAAGTTCCCCTCACCCAAGAGTAAGAATTACCCAAAGCCGGTGCGTAAATGGCCGAAGCCGGCGCGACGAAAGAAAGCCCCTCGCCGTAATTTGACATATCAAAAATTTGGCGGGTCGGCCTGAGTCCGCCTACGGCTATTACAAAATCATACGCCGCCGGATAGGCCAGTTTATCGGCGTGATCGTTGCCAGACGGCGCCACTATCACGATGCCTGAATCATAGGCCGCCTTTAAAGCCCTTTTTACGATTTCGTCGTCCGTGGAAAGCCCGTAACTTACGTTAATTATGCTTATCGGCGCGGCGGCGTGCGTCTTATTGTAATCCAAAATCCGTTGGACGGCTTTACCTATATTTATATTATTGGTGGAACCTTGGTCATCGGTAATTTTGTAAACTTTCATTTTTACGCGCGGCGCCACTCCCGAAAACCCGCTCCCCTCCGGCCCGCATCCGCCCAAAATACCGGCTATCGCGGTGCCGTGTCCGTAAGCGTCAAAATCATTATTAACGCCGGATATATTAAGGATATCGACGGCTCCTTCGCAAAATTGTTCGTGCTGACTTACGCCGGAATCCAAAACGGCCGCGACTATGCCCGCGCCGGTATAAGGGGTATTATCTAACCCCATTGCGCTTATGGCCCAGTTTTTAAATTGAGGATTGGCTTGGTCGGCAAAAGAAGGATTATATCCCCCGCCGCTCACGGTTACCTGATGATAAACGGGGATATTGGATGAAGTCGGCCTGTCATATATATATACGGTATTGCCGTTTATTGTGGTTTGCCTAACGCCCGGAGCGTTGATTATATTTACGGGGCGGGCCTTTTGCTGAAGTTCCTCTTCAGAGGCATTCCTGTTTTGGCGCGGGAATGTTCCGCGGTTCATATCTTTAAGACTCCTTTGGGCGAAACAGAAAGAAGAACATAATAATGTAAGTGAAACAAACGCAAATATTTTTCTTCTCATATGTATAACCTCTTGTATCTAAAAATCTATTTAATTTTGCCGAAATATTACCTATAATATGATTATAAATTATTTAAGGAGGCAGTACAAACACATGAAAAAGTTATTAGCTGTATTTGCATTAGTTGCCGTACTGGGTTTAAACGCTGCCGCGCAAAGCCCGGTAAAATTGTCTTTATATGACGACATCGCCTGGCCGCAGACTTCAAAAGCAAACGTAGTCCTCGGTTTAGTGGACAACAATACGCCCACCGTACACGGCCTTGACTGGAACTTTATTTCCGCCAGATCGGAAGAAATGTACGGCCTTCAGGGCGCTTTCGCTTATGCAAGAGCCTATGAAATGCGCGGCGTACAAGGCGCAATTTATACGACTTCCAAAGATGCCGTCGGCGTACAATGGGGGCTTTTAAACGTAGCTGACACCGTAACCGGCGTTCAGTGGGGTTTAGTCAATGTCAGCGACAGAGAAGTAATCGGCGCTCAGTTGGGCGCTGTAAACTTTGCGCAGTCTATAAACGGCTTTCAATGGGGCCTTTACAACCAAGCTCAGAATTTTAAAGGTTTTCAGCTCGGTTTCGTAAACAACATCACCTCCATTGACAAAGGCTTGCAGATCGGCTTGGTCAACATCATTAAAAACGGCGGCTGGTTCCCCGGTATGGTGTTGGTAAACGGCAGATTCTAAATTTTTTAGTTTTTGCACAGCCCCGCTTAAAAGGCGGGGCTTTTTTATGGTATAATATCTTTAAGCCGGATAAACGGGGCGAAAATAATCAGTAAATCAAATGCCGCGTTTACGAAGCTTTGGCAGCGCATCGCCGTGGGCATCCCCTGTCCAAATTTTGGTGCGCGCCGACACAAGGAGAATAAATAATGAGCAATATATCAATGAAGGCTATGTTGGAAGCCGGTGTGCACTTTGGCCACCAAACCTCAAGATGGAACCCTAAAATGAGCCGCTATATCTTCGGCGAAAGAAACGGCGTACACATACTTGACTTGCAGAAAACCGCCAAAGAATTAAAAAAAGCCTGCGCTTATATTAAAGAAGAATCCAAAAAAGGTTCAAAATTTTTATTTGTAGGCACGAAAAAACAAGCCCAGGAAGCCATTAAAGCCGAAGCTTTAAGAGCCGGCTGCCCCTGCATCCACGAAAAATGGCTCGGCGGAACTTTAACCAATTTCCAGACCGTAAGAAAATCCGTCGAAAGAATGGCCGAACTTGAAAAATGGGAAGAAGAAGGCGTACTTAAAGCCATTTCCAAAAAAGAAGCTTCAAGATTAACCAAAGAGATGAACCGCCTCAGAAAATTACTCGGCGGCATCAAAGATATGAAAACCTTGCCGGACATACTTTTTATTATTGACCCGGTTGACACTCAAGGCGCGGTAAAAGAAGCTAAAATCTTGGGCATTCCCGTAGTGGCCGTTTGCGATACGAATGCCAACCCCGACGATATAACCGTACCGGTACCCGGCAACGACGACGCCGCCAGATCAATAAAGCTCTTCTGTATGGCCGTAGCCGATTCCATCATTGAAGGCAGAAACGAAGCCAACGGCGCCAACGCCGAACAGAAAGCGGAAGCCGAAGCCGTCAAAGAAGAAGTAAAAGAAGAAAAACCGGTTGAAAACCCCGTAATGGCAGAAGCCCTCGCCGCAGCGGTTGAAGAAACCAAAAAAGAAGTTAAAACAGAAGCGGAAACGATAGTAGCGGAAAAAACCGAAGAAGTCAAAGAAGAAAAAAAGGCTAAAAAACCCGCCGCAAAAAAAACGACCGCCAAGAAAACCGCGGCCAAAAAAACCGTAAAGGCGAAAGAAGAAGTTAAAGAAGAGGCCAAAGAAGCTTCCGAAGAAGCCGCCGCTTAACTTTTAACCCGTCCGTCCGCACAAAAAGCGGACGGGCAAAAATTGCAGAATGGAGAATTTATGTCAAGCTTAGAAAATATTAAACTTTTAAGAGAAAAGACGGGAGCCGGCCTCGGCGCTTGCAAACAGGCTTTGGCCGAATGCAACAACGACGTTGAAGCCGCGGTAACCTTCCTGCGCAAAAAAGGTTTGGCCGATATGGCTAAACGCGCCGGCAGAGAAACCAAAGAAGGAAGAGTTTCAATTAAAGTTTCCGAAGACGGAAATACCGTAGCTATGGCCTATCTGGGCTGCGAAACGGACTTCGTCGCCAAGACGGCTGATTTTATCGGACTCGTTGACAAAATAGCGGAATATATGCTCGCCAACCCGGACGTAGCCGATTATACCGCCGACCAGAAAATCAAAGATATGATTACCGAACTGGCCCCGAAATTCGGCGAGAACGTTTCTTTCAACAAAGCGGTATGCTGGAAGAAAGGCGAAGGCTGCGGCGTTATCAATTATTACCTGCATTCCGACAATAAAAAAGCCGCTTTGGTTGAAATGATGTGCGATAAAGGCGAAGGTTGCTGCGGCAAAAAAGAAGAAATTAAAGAGTTTGCCCGCGCAATCGCCATGCAAGGCGTAGGTATGGTCGCCCAATATTTAACCGAAAGCGAAGTTCCCGCTGACGTAATTGAAAAAGAAAAAGACATCGCTATTACCCAGGCAAAAAACGAAGGTAAACCCGAAGCCGCTATCGAAAAGATGATTCCCGGCAGGATTAAAAAGTTCTTTAAAGACGTCTGCTTGCTTGATCAGCCGTCAATCAAAGACAGCAAAAAATCCGTACAGGAAATTATCGACGAAGAAAGCAAAAAGCTCGGCGTAAACCTTAAGGTAACCAGATTCGTAAGATTCTAAACCTTACAAATACTAAAAAGCCTCTTCCGTACGGAAGGGGCTTTTTGTTTGTTTTTTCACATTCTAAACACGCAGGGGCCTTAATGCGGAGCGATTTTGTTATTACGCGCCCACATATAGAAAAAATAAAAGATTTTCATAAAGCATTATTTATCTTATAATTTAAATTATGAAAAAAATTATATTCTCTTTTTTATTTATTCTTTTTCCCCTCCTTTCCTTTGCTTCCGAAAGGATATTAGACTTTAACGTTACGCTGTTCATCAGAGAAGATCTGAGCGCAGATGTTACGGAAGAAATTACCGTAGTTGCGGAACATAAGAATATAAGAAGGGGCATTGTTAGGGAAATTCCCTCGCAGTCCGGCCATAAAATAAGGATTAACTCCCTTTTAATGGACGGACATACGCACCCTTATTTTACCGAAGACAACGGAGGAAATATTGAAGTCAATTTCGGAAACGACGACTTTATAAGCCCTGGCATACATAAATACGTTTTATCTTATACTATGAAAAATGCGGTAATTTTCTCCAAGGATTTTAATGAAGTTTACTGGAACGTTACGGGCAACAGTTGGGCCTTCCCGATAGATAACGCCAGTTTCCGCCTAACATTGCCGGAAGGCTCCGAAGTGATAAATGAGGGCATTTCCCTCTATACCGGCGGGTACCGCTCAAAACAAAGCGACGCAAAACAAAGCGGACATCTGTTTTTTAAGACGACAAAGCCGCTTTATCCGGGGCAAGGCTTTACAGTTTCCGTTCCGTTTAAAAATCCCAATATAAAACAACCTTTGGGCGATAAAATAAAGGCTTTTATCCTGAAATATATCCCCCCCGCACTGTGTGTAATATTGATGATTTACTATTTGATAACTTGGTTCCGCTTCGGCAAAGATCCCAAGCATGACGGCGCTGTTCTTTACGCCCCGCCAAATAATATTTCCCCGGCTTTGGCTGGATATATTCTTAAGAGAAAATTCTCTTTAAGACTTTTATCCGCCGCATTCGTCAGCCTTGCCGTAAAAGAAAAAATCAAAATAAGCAAAAAAGGCAGCAGCGTTGAAATAAGGCAAATCGGCGACGCCGAACCGGAAAAAGCTGAGGAAGAAAACGCCGTTATTAAGTGCATAGGGTCCTCAAAGGTATTACAGTTAAACGGAAAGTATCAGGCCAAAGTAAAAAACTGCGCCGATAAAGTAACAACCTCTTTACATAAACAAGGCTGCATATATATAGAAAAAAATTATAAATTTATCATATTTCCTATATTCATAATGCTGCTAATGCAAATATTTATATTCATAAATATAGAAGCCTGGCCCGGTATAATGGGGATAAATATATTTGCAATGTTGCTCTCGTTCGCTTTTGCTTTACTATCCGTTAACATAAACTGGCAGCTAAAAGCTTATATGGCCATAATGATTCTGTCTTTTTGGCCGATACTCTTTTCAAGAGTTGAAGAGATATACTTCCTGATATCTCTTATATTAGCCATACCTTACGCCGTTTATATGGATAATGCAAGCCCAGAAGGGCGGAAACTTTATTTAGATTTGCTTGCTTTCAAAAAATATATAGAGAAAGCCGAAAAACACCGTACGGAGCTTTCCAACCCGGAAGACAAGCTTAAAATCTTTGCGGATTACTTGCCTTATGCTTATGCCTTCGGCATACAAAGCAAATGGATAAAGAACTTTACAAAAATTCTTTCGGAAGAAATCATTGAAGAAAAATTAACTTCCCTTGGCGGAAGAAGTTTTATAGCTTCCGCGGCGTTTTCCTCCGCGTTGGCACGTTCCGCTACGCCACCTTCTTCAAAAGGGAGCAGCAGAGGTGGAAGCTTCGGAGGAGGATTTTCGGGTGGCGGATTCGGCGGAGGAGGAGGCAGGGGAAGATAGGTTCCTCATATATGGTATATACGACGGCTTATTTTATATAATTTAATAATACAATTAAATTACAGACAGCAAGGAACAAACAATGAGTTTACACCATGTGAAGGCGGCAATACACTCATACGTTATCATTGCCAAAATGATTCCGTTTGCATTGCTGCCTTTATTTTTTTACAAACTCTTAATGCGGAAGATTTATCCGCTTATTAAAAAACAATCAATACGGTTCTGGAAACGAGAAAGTTTATCTTTCTTGGACTCAGGACTCAAACGGCAATTCCGTACTTACGGAAACTTCCGACTCCGCAAATTCGGCGGTAACATACAGTTATTCGCAAAGCGAAACTTCCGGCAGAGTGGAAAATCCTTCCGAAGCTTTAGACAAAAACTTTGTAAGCAATATTCTTAATACAAACAACTCTATGCAGGGCAGCTCCGTAAGCAATATACAGGAAAATTTTATTGAAAGCATAAACGGCGACTTTGTAAACAATACCGTCCAAAGAACTTCCACCACCACTTACGGCGGAGCTATTTTTAACGGAAGCAAAACCTACTACGACACCACCGGCAAAATAGGCGATATTATCGGCAATTTTATTGCAAACCGCACCAATCTGGGGTATACATCCGCTTACGGCGGAGCAATCAGCAACGCGTATAATGCAGTTATAAACTCGGTAGAAGGCACTTTTAAGGGAAACAGCGCCCAAGCCGGCTCCGCAAGCGGAGCCAACGCTTACGGCGGCGCAATTTACAACAAAAACATCGTGGAAATTAAAAATTCAAGCTTCTACGACAATTACGCCAAAACGTCTTACGCCTCCGCTTCCGCTTTGGGCGGCGCGATTTATACCACACAAGACCTTGCAATCTCCGCAGATGACGGATTTGTAAGCGAATTTAAAGGAAACTACACAAATCAAAACGGCACAGTCGACGACAACGCCATATATTTGAGTTCGGCCTCTTCGGCATTGACTTTAAAAGCCGAGGATGAAGCTTCCATATTACTGTGGGACAATGTAAAAGGCGCGGACGGATATACCGTCAATATGATCGGCGACGGCATCGGCACAATCGGCGTATATAATCAGCTTAACGGTGCAAATGTACGCGCAGGCGGAGTAACTATTGACTTTGCAAACGGCGCCGTGACAAATACGCACTTTAAATCCTTCGCTTTGGACTCTGACGTAAATATGGCCTTTGACGCCGATTTGGAAAACGGAACTATAGATTCCGTAAGCGCGGATTCATATAGGTTGGGTTCTTATAAAATAAACGTAAACAAAATAAAGCTGCTTTCGGACGCGGCCGATAATATTACTTCAATAGATTTCGGCAATTCCGATTTAAAAGACAATATGACAGTCTCTGTACCGGAAACGGCTTTTTCCTCAATTTGGAAATACGGCGTTGATTACGACGCCGAAAACGGTCTGTTCACTTTTACCAGAACGGAAAACAAATCCCCCGATTCATTTAATCCCGCGGTATTGGCAGCTTCCGTGGCGGCGCAAGGCGCGTATTTGACGCAGTTAAATTCTTACGATGAAGCTTTCAGAAATATGGATATTTATATGCTTCTTACAAAGAAGCAGCACCAAGCCGTAGAAAGCGCAATTTCCAAACGTAAAAAGGAAAACCCCAATGCGCGTAAAACGACTTACAAACTAAAACAATATACGTCCAAAGCGGCTTGGTTCAGGCCTTACGCTTCTTTCGGGGAAACCGGACTTAAAAACGGCCCCAAAGCCGATTATAATTCTTACGGAGGATTTGCAGGAATTGAATCCGCTATGGGCAAATTGGGCGGCGACTGGAATTATGTATGGAGTATATACGCCGGATATAACGGCTCCGAACAAAAATACGAAAGCCAGAAAATACGCCAAAACGGCGGAACTTTAGGCGCGGCGGCAATGTTCTACAAAGGCGGATTTTTTACCGGAGCGACTTTAAACGCAGGCGGATCTTTCGCTGACGCGGAAACCTCTTCCGGCAAGGAAGATTTCTCCATTCTTACCGCCGGCGCGGCTTTAAGAGGCGGATATAATTGGGAACTTCTCGGCGGAGCATTGGTGTTACAGCCCAATTATTCGGCTTCATATTCAATGATAAATGTGTTTGATTACACCAATGCCGAGGGCGTCAAAATAAAAGCCGACCCGATCGGCGCGGTTCAGCTTGAGCCGGGCGTAAAAATCATCGGCAACTTTGAAAAAGCTTTCCAGCCATTTGCAAGCGCAAGCTTTGTATTTAATACGCTGGGCGAAACAAAATTTAAAGCCGATGACATAGCTTTGCCGGAACTCGGCGTAAAAGATTTCGCAAAAGCTTCGGCCGGAGTAAGAAAAACCTGGAAAAACTCTATAACCGCGGCTTTACAGGTTTATGCAACTGCCGGCGGGCTTGACAGCATAGGCGGCAAAGCGGATTTAAGATTTAATTTCTAAAAAACAGAACTCCCCCTTACGGGGAGTTTTTTATCGGCAGGAAAATTATCATTACAGCCGGTATAAAATTTTGTATTATTAAAAAAACTCTTTAACAATATTGAGAGGTACATTATGCCCAAAAGAATTTTACTTAAACTTTCAGGAGAAGCCCTTACACAAACCGGGGAGCGCGGCGTTGATCCCAAAGCTTTAAAAGACATCGCTCAGGAAATCAAATCAGCCGTAAAAACAAAATGCCAGTTGGCAATAGTCATAGGCGGCGGCAATATTTGGCGCGGCGTGCGCGACGGCGGCGGAATAATAAACAGGGTCAACTCCGACAATATGGGTATGATGGCTACAATTATAAACGCTTTGGCCTTGCAATCCGCGCTTGAAGACGCCGACGTTCCAACCCGCGTATTGACTTCTATTAACGTCTATCAGCTTGCGGAGCCTTTCATTCGCCGCAAAGCCATAAGACATTTGGAAAAAGGCCGCGTAGTCATTTTTGCCGGCGGTACGGGCAACCCCTTCTTTACCACCGATTCCGCCGCGGCTTTAAGAGCTTCCGAAATCAAAGCCGATTTGGTATTAAAAGCAACCCAAGTCGACGGCGTTTACGACAGCGACCCCAAAAAGAATCCCAAAGCCAAATTAATCAAAAAAATTACTTACGAAGACGCAATCAAAAAAGGCCTTAAGTTTATGGATACCGCCGCTTTGGCCCTTTGTTTGGAAAACAAATTCCCCCTTTGCGTCTTTAATTTACATAAAAAAGGAAATATCAAATTGGCGGTATCCGGCAAAAAAATAGGAACTACCATTTACTAATTTACCCCTTACGGAGCTTATATGAAGGAACTACTTTCACCGTCTCATTTTGCTTGGATTATACCGTTGGTGTGCTTTGCCGTATTGATTATAGCACTGACTTGTTATTTTTTAAGGAGGGAAATTTCCTCATTTTTCCAAAAAATGTTCTTTCCCGATACGAACCGCTATATAATGCCGGCGGGGATAATTTCAAACGTCAATACCGATAAAGTACAAGGGCCGCTTACGCCGGAAAAAATAGCGGAATTGATTGAACTTGAAGAAAATCCTTCAAAAACCGCCGAGGCAGCAAATAAATCTGCGGAAACAAAAAAAGAACCCGCGCCGAAACTCCCAAAAGAAAAAAAGGGATTTTTAAGACGTTTTGAAACAAATTTCCGCTGGCATTTTAGGAAACTGACTCATAGCGTAAAATCTTGGTTTGCAAATTTCGCAGGTACGGAAGACGCTCCGGCAAACGCCGAGGCGCCAAAAGAAACCGTAAAAATTATGGCCGAAAGCGCACCGACAACGCTTTTACTCTCAGCGGAAGAAAAGCCTAAAGCCGACGAAGCGGCAGACGCAAAAACGGAGCCCAGCCCGGCTTGGCTGCCGGAAGAAGCCGAAGCAAGCGAACAGGAAGAAGATCCCCTTGAAGAAGCCCCCGCTTTAGTCATTCCCACCGAAGAAGAAACCGGGAAGAACGATTCTTCAAAAGATCAAGAACATAAAGAAGAATTTTCTTCGGAAATAGAAAAAGAACAAACCGTTCCGGAAGAAACGACTTCTGCCTTGCCCGCGCTTGACGCTGAAAGCGCGGCTCAGCCCAAAGAAGAACTTAAAAAGACGGAAACGGAACCCGCAGTTTCCATTAAGGAAGAAAAAACAAAAAAAGAAGAAAAGCCTTTTATAAGCGACAGAACCGCCGCCATAGCTGCGATTTTGATACTTGCGTGTTTCGTAATATTCCTTTCCGCCCGCGTAAAACTTTTGGGCAGCCTGGCAATACGCAACCATATTGAAATACACAATATGCAAAAGCAAATCGAAATGATGAGATACGAACAGCAAGGCTTTAAAATAATCATACACGAAAGGACAATATCCCCCCAAAAAAGATATAATAAATAAAAATAAATTATGAGGTAAAATTTATGGAAGGCATAAGCGAACTTTTAACAAAAACAAAAAACAATATGACAGCCGTCGCGGACAAATTCAAACAGGATTTAGGCACTTTGAGAACCGGCAGAGCCAACCCCCAAATGCTTGAAAACATACGCGTGGAATATTACGGCGTGCCCACCCCTCTTAAACAAATGGCGATGTTGAATGTTTCCGACGCCAGAACCCTGGAAATTCAGCCTTGGGACGCAACCGCCATAAAGGAAATCGAAAAAGCCCTCCAGCAAGCCGATTTGGGCGTAACCCCTATGAACGACGGCAAGCTTATCAGGATAACCTTCCCCCCTATGACGGAAGACAGAAGGAAAATGCTTACCAAAACCATCGCCAAAATGAGCGAAGATTATAAAGTAAGCGTACGCAACGAACGCCGCGACGCGATAGAGAAAGTAAAAAAAGCGCAGAAAGCCGGCGAAGTTACGGAAGACGATTTGAAACGCCACGAAGTCGACATTCAAAAAGCGACCGATGCGGCCATAGCTTTAATAGAAAAATTTACGGCCGAAAAAGAAAAAGAAATAATGACGATATAATCGCCATTTGTCCTTTTAAAGCCCGCCTCAAAAAGGCGGGCTTTTTATTTGGAAAATATAAAGTCTATTCCTTAAAATTTTCCCGACATATCTTTTTAAATCTTATCACTTAAGCAAATAAGGTAAAATATTATTATGGCGGAAGAAATTAAAATCCCAAAGCATATAGCTTTTATAATGGACGGCAACGGACGCTGGGCCGAAGCGAAGGGGCTTTCAAAAACGAAAGGTCACGAAGAAGGCGCCCGCTCGGTTGAAGCGGTTATAAACGCCGCATTAAAAGCCGGAGTAAAATACATAACGCTGTATGCTTTTTCTACGGAAAACTGGGCCCGCCCCAAATTGGAAGTTTCGGCTTTAATGCGGCTCCTTTCAAAAACTTTGGACAAATTTTTAAAAGAGAATAATCCCGACGTTAAAATCATTTTCAGCGGCAGACGAGAACCTTTGCCGGCGGATATACTTCGCAAAATGGATAAAGCCGCCGCCGCGCCTAAAGAAAATCCCAAACTGATTTTAAACTTGGCTTTAAATTACGGTTCCCGTCAGGAAATAGCCGACGCCGCGACAAAGCTTATATCCTCCGGCAAAAAAGAAATAAAGCCCGAGGACATCTCCGCCACACTTTACAACAATCTGCCGGAGCCGGATTTAATCGTAAGAACATCCGGCGAACAAAGGCTTTCCAACTTCCTTTTATGGCAGGCGGCTTACAGCGAGTTTTATTTTACCCCCGTTCTTTGGCCTGATTTTAAAGAAGAAGAATTCAACAAAGCTTTGCAGGAATACTCCAAAAGGAACCGCCGCTTCGGCGGAAGATAAAAGTATTTTTCCTTTTGCGGCACAGCACTTCACCGCCGACAAATCCACAAAAATTTTCTTTGATAAATTTCAATTAAAACTCTTTTTATTTAACACATTCCCCAGTCATAAACAATTTGCTAAAATGTTTTTATGTTATTACCTAGAATTTTAACCGCAATCGTGGGCATTCCCCTCGTTCTCGCCGCAATTTACTTCGGCGGCGTATTTTATATGGCGTTCGTTTCCGCCATAATACTGCTCTGCTTATATGAGTATGGTTTGATTTTGCTTACGGCAAAAAAACCCGTCAACCGCATTTCGCTGATAATATTCGGCATATTAATGATAATAGGCGCGGTGGCCGGCAGAGCCGACGTCCAAATGGGCGTTCCCAGCAATATACCCGCATTCTTTATGGCTTTATCTTTGGCGGGAGTATTTTTTGTGGAAGTCATTACGCCGCGCCGCTCTTCCGAGCGCGCCGCAAATACTTTGCTCGGCATAATTTTGATACCGTGGTCTTTGGCGCATCTTATCAATATACGCCTTATTGAACCTTACGGCGAATATTTTACTTATATACTTTTCTTTACCATTTGGGCCACCGATACCGGCGCTTATTTTACGGGGAGATTTTTAGGCAAACACAAACTCAACAAAGAAGTCAGCCCCAAGAAAACCTGGGAAGGCGCAATAGGCGGAACCATAATCGGTACAGCTGTCGCTTTGTTCTGCTGGGATTTGTTTTTCCCTTGGTATATATCAGCCGCGCAGGCCGCTTGCCTTGGATTAATGATTTCCGTATTGGGGCAAGTTTCTGATTTGGCTCAGTCGATACTTAAAAGAAGTTCCGGCGTAAAAGACTCGTCAAACATTCTGCCCGGGCACGGCGGTTTCTTTGACAGGTTCGACGCGTTTCTCCTTACCGCGCCGGTGCTTTACTACGTCTTGTTATATATTCTGCCATGAAAAGAATAGTAATTTTAGGTTCAACAGGTTCCATAGGCGTTTCTTCTTTAAGCGCTATTTCCGCTTTGGGCCCGGATTATCAGGTTTTGGCGATAACCGGCAACAATAATACGGACTTATTTTTAAAGCAAATAGCGGAATTTAAGCCTAAATACGCCGCCGTATACAGCGAGGACTCCTATAAAAAAATAAAGGATTTGGTTCCCGCGCATACCAAGCTTTTGGGCCCGGGTATAGAATCTTTGGTATATTTGGCCATTATGCCGGAAGCCGATTTGATAATAAACGGATTGGTCGGCTCCATAGGTTTTATCCCACTTATAGCCGCCATTAAAGCAAGTAAAACCATAGCTTTGGCAAATAAAGAACCGATAGTTATGGCAGGGCGCGCGCTTATGGATGAATGCAGACGCTGGAACGCCACTATTATCCCGGTGGATTCCGAGCCTTCGGCGGTTTTCCAGTCTTTGGAAAATGTGGACTGCCATTCTTACTATAAAGCCGAACCGCAAATAGCCGCCGTTTTGCTGACCGCTTCCGGCGGGCCGTTCTTTAAATATGACGGCGATTTGAGCAAAGTTACCCCTGAGCAGGCTTTGGCGCATCCAAGATGGAAAATGGGCAAAAAAATCACCATAGATTCTTCAACTTTGATGAACAAAGGCTTTGAAACAATAGAGATTATGCACCTCTTCGCACTGCCTTTGGAAAAAATCAAAATAGTGATACATCCACAGTCCATAGTTCACTCGGCGGTGGAATATATAGACGGCAGTATTATAGCCGAACTTTCCAACCCGGATATGCGCTTGCCAATACAATACGCAATAACATATCCCAAAAGGCTGCCAAGCCCGGTAAAAAGGCTTTCCGTTACGGATATGGCCAAGTTGGAATTTTCCGAGCCGGACTTAAACAAATTTCCCTGCCTTTGCCTTGCTTTGGAAGCGGCAAAAAAGGGTGGCAGCTTCCCCGCCGCGCTTAACGCCGCGGATGAAGTCGCCGTAAATGCGTTTCTTGAGGGTAAAATATTGTTTACCGATATTCCTAAAATCGTCGCAGGCGTGCTTGAAAAGCATACCTCGGATAATAAACCGCTTACTTTAAGCGGCGCGGCCCTTGTTGACGAATGGGCCAGGGAAGAAGCGCAAACTCTGCTTGAAAGCAAGCGTTACCAAAAAGTTAAGATATAAACATTATTTGGCAAATATCCCCCGGAAATAAATAAGCCGGGGGATATCTAACCACAATAGTCTTATCAGGAATATTTTACAACTGTAAACTTGGTCGTCCAATAGTTGCACCGCCTTGATAGCAAGTATAATAGTAATAGCTGCAATTTCCGTCCACACCGCAGTTGCTCTCAACCGCGCAAACATGGCCTACTCTTGAAGCATTACACTCAGGACATAGCGAGAAACTGGTTTTACAATAATTAGCGTTATTGCAAGCGGGCCCGCCGTGTACGTCTCCGGCCCACGAGTAAGTAAGTGAAGATTCCAAATCTTTACGACAAAGGCTTCCTGTCCACAAATAGCCTGTCTTACAGGTGCAAGTGCCCGTCCAAGAGCCGTAGCTCCACCCGCTGCCGCTTGTGCAGGTAGCTGTCCTTGTCTGACTGCCTGATGTGGCATTGGTAACATTGCCGGAGCAATTCCTTGATGTTGAGCCTTTGCTTGCACATTTTGAACCGTCCCAG
>JAQXJI010000039.1 GCA_029008615.1 Elusimicrobiota bacterium
CCATATCTACGGGCGGCGGAATATTGGATATTTCTGCCGTAAGTAACGCGGAAATTATAGCCGTAGCCGCAAGCGGTTCTTTGGCAAATCCTGCTTCAAAAGGCGGTTCATTGGCGGGTTCGGTTACCGTAAACGATATAGGAAACGAAGTATCCTCTTTCATTAAAGGTTCTACGGTTGATTCTTATGCTTCAAGTTTGGCAAAAGCCGCCGCGCTTTCCGCTTCCGATTTTTCCAAAATAGTTTCTGTCGCCGGGGCTTTGGGGGTGGCCGGCACCGTCGGCATAGGCTCATCAACGGGCGTTAATGAAATTTCAAATACGGTTAAAGCTTATCTTGAGGATTCTTCCCTTACGGCGCAAAAAGACGTTTCCCTTGACGCGCAAAACTCTTCAACGCTTACAAATGTCGAGGGTACAGTCGGCGCGTCTAAAGACGGTATGGCCGTTGCGGCAAGCGTAGCCGTAAACGAAATCGGCAATACCACGTCTTCATATATAAAAGGCGGAACGACGATCGTTTCTGACGCTTCTCTTTCCGTCCTTGCAAAAGATACGTCCAACATGACGGCTGTCGCCGGGGAAATAAGCGGTGCGGGCAAAGCGGCTGTAGGGGTTTCCTCCGCGGTAAGCAATATAAAAAATAAAGTTTATTCCTACGCCGACGGAGCTTTAATTGACGTGAACGGAAACGCAGATTTTAAATCCGATTTGGGCTACACTCTTAAAACTGCGGCGGCAGGCGGGGCCGGCTCCGAGTATGCTTCCGTAACTGGCAGCGTCGCCGTAAATAATATTGACACCGATACGCAGGCTTATATTACGGCAAGCACTATGACTGCAGGCGGAAGTGCGGGTTTTAGGGCTGCATCTGAAAACGAAATTAACTTCTACGGCGGTACTGTGGACGGAGCTATGGGTGCGGGCATCGGCGGAACGGTTGTTGTAAATAATGTTTCAGACAAAGCTTACGCAGGCGTTAGAGGTGGCAGCCTTCTTGATGTTTACGGCAAAACCGCTTTAAGCGGCGAACTCGGCAAAGGGCTTTTAGTAACCTCTTCCGTAAATGACGATTTAAACTCTTGGATGTTCAATCTTTCCGGCGGCAAGTTTGCTTTTGCAGCTAATGTTGACGTAGCTAATATAAGAAACTACTCTCAAGCGGAAATTTTAAATTCTTATATCAATCAAAACGCCGCGCCGCAGGGAACCGATTTAAGCGGGCAAAACATATTGGTTGAAGCGGTAAATAAGGCGGACGCAGAATCTTACGGCGGTTCTTTGGCCGGCGGCGCTGCTGGGATAGGAGCAGTATCAGATACTATTCTTTTTAACAATATAACCAAAGCCGGTATAGAAAATTCCACTCTTTCCGCAAAAGGCTATATTAAGGCTTTGACGGATTCCCTTGAAAGATATAACGCCATTTTGGTAAGCGGCGGCGCAGGCGGATTTGGTTTGGCCGGGAACGTAGCTGTGGCGTCTTTAAACAATTTAAATAAAGCTTATATCAAAACAGGACAAATCTTGAGCGAAAATAATGTAGAAGCCGTCGCATCCGACATTGTTGAACTGGGCCGCAAAAACGGGGAAGATTTCGCCGTAGCTGTCGGCGCGCTTGCCGGTGGAAACGCAGGCATAGGCGGTTCTGTGTTTGTAAGCAATATTAAAAACGACACAAAGGCTTTTATCGCAGATTCGACGGTAGACGCCGCAAGGGCTTTAAAAGTAAGAGCGACGGGTAAACAGGATATAGTTTCTTATCTGCCTACGGCGGCTTTGACCGCTTCAGGCGGGATTTCGGCCTCGGTAGGGGTAAACACGATAGATTCTTCCGCTGAAGCTTATATCTATGAAAGCGAAAACGGCCAAACCGTAATTAACGGGGATTCATCAAAGGCTTCCGCTTTGCAGGATGTTGAGGTTTCGGCTGAGTCCGATTCCCGCATACATACTACAATAGCCGCCGGATCAGCCTCGGGTGGCGCCGGAGTAGGCGCGGGTATAGGCGTTTCCACAATTAACGGCAAAACCTCCGCCGGCATCGGCGCGGGAAGCGAAGTAAACGCCGGGCGCAATATCAAGATTGAAAGCGTAAACACTAGGAAAACTGACGATTTGGCCGTATCCGCCGCAGCAGGCGGTATAGGCGCGGCAAACGGGTCAATATTGGTCAGCAATATAGGTTCAAACTTGGATGCGGATTCCAAAGAAGCCACCGAGGGCGTGCAGGGGGTGGTAAACGAACAGCTGGCCGCGAACTCCAATATCACAAAGGAAACTTTCGGGCGCGGCGGGCTTTTAGATTCCACCGCCGAGGAAATGCAAGGTTTTACATCGGATGTAAACGAGGCTTTCACCGATAAAGTTTTGGATGACAAAGGCACTTCGGCCTTCGTCGGCGCAAACGCGAAAATCAACGCCGGCGGCAAGACGGATATTTCGGCCAATGACTATATAAAAACCGATCTTACGGCCGGCGGCGCAAGCTTGGCGGGTATGGCCAGCGTCGGAGCCTCCGTCGCCGTGGCGAACAATTCTTCTTCAACCAAAGCTTTTATAGGCGACAATGCGGAAGTAACTTCTTCCGGAGGATTGGACGTTAAAGCTTCTTCCGAAGTCCTTGAATCCGACGTTAAAGCCATTTTGGGTTCCGGCTCCGTAAGCTACGCCTTGGGCGCGGCTGTGGCGAAGGTAAATTCCAACAATAATACTTTGGCTTATCTTTCCGACTATGTAAGAGTTAACAATTCCGGCGCGGTAAACGTTAACGCCGCAGGCAAAGCCGATATCAACGTGCAGACCGTCGGGGCCGTTTTAGGCGGAGCCGCCGCAGTCGGGGCTTCCGTCGCGGGTATTGAGAAGAAAGGCTCCACTTCGGCTTTTACAGGCGATAGCGTAACCGTGGATAATGCGGAATCTTTTAAGATTAAAGCTTCGACCGAAAGCGATATTTCGGCGGAAGCGGAAGCCGGCAGCGGCGGCGTTGCGGCGGGCACGGGTACTGACGCGGACGCTGTAATTAATGACAAAATTTTAGCCGCAACCGGGGATAAAGCGGTTATAAGAACCTCCGGGGAAACTTCCGTCATTACGGAAGGCTCCGCCAAAGCCGTAAGCAAAACTTACGGCGTTGACGCGGGTGCGCTTACAGTCGGCGTATCCTTGGCCGACAGCGTAATCAACCTTGATAATAAAGCCGAAATCGGGCGCGAAAATATAATCGGCGCAGGGGACGTTAAACTTGTAGCGGAACAGAAAAAGGCCGAAACTTTGGCGGACGCTTTTGCTGCAAGCGGTTCTTTGGCAGGCGGTGCGGGCGCGACTGCTTCAAGCAGAGTAAACGGGTCTGTATTGAGTAATATCCGATCAAAAAGCGACATCACTTCCGCCGGCGGAGTAATATTTAAGTCAAAAAGTTCCAGCGACCAAACCTCTAAATCCACTTATTACGGCGGTGCGGTAATTTCAGCCGGCGTAAACGAAGCCGATGTCGACGCCGAAGTTGAAGTTAAGACGGTTTTAAACGACGGCTTGAATATAAACGCCAAGAGCATTGAAGCCTCTTCAGACGGTGCCGATAAACTTTACGCCAAAGCGGTTTCCGGCAGCGGCGGCGCGCTTGCGGCTTCTGCGGCATTGGTGCGTTCCGATAATAATTCCGTTTCAAAAGTGGAAATAGGCCAAAGCGAAGAATTGACCGCCGACAAAACTTTAAACAATACCATAAACGCCGACAGCGTAATATTTAAAGCCGTAAATTCCACGTCGCAGGACAGTGAGGTTGACTCCAGAAACGGCGGAATTATCCACGCGGGCGGAGCTTCGGCGCGGAATAATTCCGATATGACCGTCGCGGTAGATTTTAAAGACAGAGCTTCCGGCAAGACTTATGTAAACGCTTCCGATTTTAAAGCTGAGGCTTTAAACAATTACGCCAAGAACTTGGTCAGCGGGCAGAATGTTTACAGCGGCAGCGGCGGCGCGCTTGAAGTACCGATAACCGAAAGTATTACCAAAATAAACAATTATACGGACGTAATTTTCGGCAATAATACAAAAGTGGACGTTAAAGCCGATTCCGAAGGCAACAGTTCTTTCCTTGTCAACGCGATAAACAATATTAAAGGCGATGACAAAGTGCTTTTAAAGAGCGGCGGGCTTGTCGTTGTGCCTGTGGTTACTTCCGAAATTTCCAATGATAACAATAAAGCCGCAATTACCGTAAAATCCGCGGAACTTAACTCCGAAAACGATATAGTATTTAACGCCAAAGCTGACGTGGACATATCGGCGGGTTCCGATCTTAACATCTACGGCGGCGTTTCCGTAGCGGCCGGAAAAAGCTTGGCTAAAACGAATATTTTAAACGAAATTAATCTTCGCAACGGAGCAAGACTCAATTCCGGCGGGGACGTTTATTTTACGCTTTCCCAGCCCAAGCCTGAAAGCGGAAGCGTTTTCGACAATACCGGCAGAGCGTATATAAAAGCTTCCGGCATTACAAATGTTTGGAATTCCACTGCTTTGGCTTTTAATGCCGATTCCGCGGCTAAAGGCGATATTTATGTAAACAATAATGTAAATGTGGATTCCGGCGCGTCTGTGCGCAGCGGCAGAAACATCAATATTAAAGGTGTTGAGGCTCTTACCTCCGCCACCGGATTGTTGGATTTGACTTCTCCTTTGGGCGATTTGGCGGCAAGTTCCAAATCCACAAGCGTAAAAACCGAACAAAAGACTAGCGTTAAAATAGACGGCGATCTTTTGGCCGGCGTAAACAATACCGTAAAGCTGACTATTGACGGGAACAGAAATATTACGGTTAACGGCGGGGAATTGCCGGGATATAAAATTTCTACGGAGCTGCTTTCCGAAAATATTTTAAATGAAATTGAAAAATTCCGCACTTTAAAAGCGCAATATTCGGTTTCCGAAGTTGCCGCAGCCGCATATCAGGCCGAAATCAACAGGCTTGAAAGAGAACTTAAAGCCTTGGGCCAAATAGACGAAAACGGCCTTATGACGGAAGTCCCCGTGGATTTCATAGTTTTTGACGATATCCGCGCCAATATGGGCGATATCAGTATTAACGCCGATAACATTACGGGAACGGGCAAACTCTCCGCGCCCGGTTCCGCGGAAGTGGAAATAAACAATAACAGCGATTTGTTTATGCGCTTTAACGATGTTACGATAGATTCTTCTTCCACCGGCAGCATTTATTACAACGGAGCTTTGGTAAAGACGGCGCAGGATATAGCTTCCGCCAACGCCGATTATAAAACGGCTTCTTTGAGCGAAGTCGTTTCTTCCGGCGGATTGGAAAGCGGCAGACCGTCAATAAAGATAAAATCCTCTTACTCTTATCAAAACCGTGCGCCCAATTTGGAATTTACGGGCGATATCATCAACGATAACGGCGACATTAATATTTATTCTTCCGGCAGTATTCAGGCCAAGGGCAATATGCGCGCGAAAAATATCTCTATGGAAGCGGAAGATAAAATTATGCAGTCTTACGTTTCGGACAGCTTCTTGCATATCGCGGGCAATCCATACGGATACTGGGAAGATGTCGCGGCTTCTTCCGAGAGCGGCAAAAGCAATACTTCTCTTGACGGCGAAGCACGCGGAGGAAGTACCTCAATACTTGGCAATAATGTATTTTTGAGCGCGGCCTATCTTGATATTAACGGCCTTGTCCAAAGCGGTTCCAAGGATTTGACGCTTAATATCGGTGATAATTTTACCCTTTCTGCCGACGGCCGCACCTTTAACAGCGTTGAAGCCGCGGCGGCTGATTATTATGCGCGCAAAAACAGGCACGAAGCAAACGTAAGCGAACTTTACGCCATAAACGATTCCGGCAATATTCAAGCTTATTTTAACGTGCTTGAAAACAGAATCGAGCTTAAAGACGTTAAAGTTGACGGCGGAAGATTGGAGCTTTTTGGCCATATTCTCAACACCGGCGGAAATTACGGGGAACTTAAAGTCCTGGACGGTTTCGGCAGGATAAACGTCGCCAATAATTCCTCTTATGATTTATTTTTAAATTCCTTGGACGCAAGCAGTAAAGTTGAAGGAACCATAAAAATTACCGATACGGCCCAAAAAGACGCCACCGGCGGATTTTTGGAAACGATATATTACCGTTCCGGCGACGCTTTGCTGACGGTAAACAGCAATACCAGGGACGCGGACGGCAACGCCAATAATATAGTAAGCCAAATTGCGGGCGGCAGGGAAACTTCTTATAATCCGCTTTCGGGGCAGAGATATTATTGGAACACCGGCAAGGAAAAAATAAAAGAAACCACTTACAAAAAAGAAAGCAACAGCTTTTGGGGTATGGACTTTTTAGTGCCCGACGACAGCTATGAACTTACAAATACCAGATACTTGCAGGATCATTCTTTGTATGAGGGCGAATTTGTAAAGACGGGGCAGGATACTTCAAAAGCTTATACTTATACTTTTGAGGATAAAGATATCGTTCTGACCGACCAAAACGGCAATCCCGTAGTTGACGGGAACGGCAATCCCGCGCCTTACAAAACTTATGACAAACGCTGGACTACAACCAGCGGGTGGTGGATATTCTCCACTAAAACCAATCATCACGAAGTCAAATACGAAGAAGGCCATAAAGAAATCAACACGCACAGCGTTAAAGCCGATTATCCCGTTAAGATAACTTTTGACGGATATGACGCTTCGGCTTTGGATATTAATTCTTCCAAGTCAAATATTATTTTAAACGGTTTGTTAAACAATGCTTCGGGCGACGTTAATATTAACGCCGCGGGCGGGGCCGTTAAATCAAATAGTGCGGACGCTTATATTAAAGCCCAAAATGTAAATATTACGGCCAAAAACGGTATCGGCGGGCAAAACGCCGTCAACGTGGAACTTACCGGCGGTGCGGTTAACGCTTCTTCCGAAACGGGCGATATTAATTTGGCTTCGGTAATGGCAAGCGATTTTGTCTTCGGCAATATCAGCGGCGCAGGCAATGTTAATATTAAATCGGAACGCTCTGTTTACGGGAAAGACGCTTCGTCTTTAATAAAAGGCGAGGGCGTAACTTTGCAAGCGGCTTTGGGCACAATCGGCAAAGACGGCTTAGCCGTCAATTTGGATACTAATCATCTTTCGGGCTCGGCGCAGGGTGATATAATGATAAAGAACTCCTCCTCAGCCGATTTGGGGATTAATGCGATAGAATCCAAATCCGGCGACGTAGATTTGGAAACCGCAGGCGGCATTTATGACGAGAATAAAAACGAAGTTATAGATCAGCGCAGTAAAGCCGAACTCCTTAATGACTGGCAAGCCCTTGGCCTTATGGACGAAGACGGCGCGGGCTGGACGGAAGATCAGCTTACATATAAAATAGACGCGGCCAGCCTTGATAATAAAGTCAACACCCAATATATGGTTGAAGATCCCAACATCAAAGGCGCGAACGTCAGGGTAAAAGCAGGCGGGGCTATAGGTGCGGACAACGGCGGGGAAACTTTTAATCTGGCGGATTTTAAGAACTTAAGCGACGAAAAGAAACTCCTTATAGCTTCCGCGGAAAGGGATAATATAGTCTTCTCCGAAGACGGTCAAACCCTTACGGTTCTTAAGAGGGAAGACGTCGATATACACGCCGACAGAATTGATTTAAACGCTTCCGGTTTTATTTACTTGGGCGCGGAACAGAATATAAACGTCGGTTCAATAGATTCCGCCGGCAATAATATAACGATTATGGGCGCTGGCGGCATTTATAACGTGCTTGAGGAAGAAGGCGTAAACATCAAAGGCGGCAATCTTACTTTGGAGGCCTCCGAAGGCGAGATAGGTTCCGAGGAAAAGGCTTTAAGTGTAGATCTTTCCGGCAAATTAAACGCAAGATCTTTGGACGGCGTTTGGCTTTCCTCACCGGGCGATTTGGTGGTAGATTATATCTTTACCGAAGCTTTGGCCGATATCAAAGCGGCCGGTGCGGTTACGGACGCGCGCGGCGACGATTTGCCGAACATAAAAGCTTACGGCGTTAATATTGAAGCCGCCGAAGCCGGCAGTGAAGATCAGGCCTTGGGCATAGCGCTTGAACAGGGGGAAGACGGGCTTAACACTTTAAACGTAAAAACTTCCGCTTCCGCCAATATTGAAGGCACGGGGGAAGAACCGCTTTATATAGCCGGTTTTACTTCCGGCGGAAATATAAAACTTTCCTCAAAGAGCGATATATTAAACGCTTCCGCGCACAGCCTTATAAAAGCGGGCGGGGATATGACTTTCGCCTGCGAAAATTGCAATATAGGCGAAGAGTCTTCCTATCTTAATCTTGACGCGTCCGGCTTGATAAACGCTTTCGGCGATGACATCTATATAAATTCAAAAGGTGCCTCGAGCGTTTTAGGCAGTGTTATTGCGGATAAAGATATCAATATTTTAGCTTCCGCCGCCGACTTGGTTTTAAACGGCGTTGTTTCCGCTCAGAACGGCTCGGCCGTTTTGGAGGGTGTATCGTCCATATATTCCGAAGACGGCGGATATGTGACGGCTGGGGATATCAACCTTACCGCGCAAAACGGAACAATCGGTACGGAAGAAAATCCGTTTAAAGCGGAAGGTTCGGCTTTAAGGGATTGTTCATCTTTGACGGCTAAAGCGCCGGAAGGTGTTTATCTTACCGGCCTGTCCAATAATTTAAGGATTGATACTTTAACCTCGGTTTACGGAGATGTTTCCGTCATTACCGATGAGGATATTAGGGTAAATGACTTGGACGGCGCGGCCAATATTACGGCCGATAATATTACGCTGCATTCCAATCAAGGAACCGTAGGGGAAGCGGACTTGCCTGTCGTGGTTGACGTCAATGAAGAAGGCGGCTTGGTAAACGTTATCGGCGCGGAAGGCATTTATTTGGCTCAGCTCAGACATACGTTTAATTCCGATTATATCAAGAATACTAAATCGGGTGATATTTACCTTAAAGTGCCTTTCAACGACGTTAATATTAAGGAAGTTCAGAAGCAAGACGAGTTTAACATCATCTTCGGCGCAAATGCCCATTTAAATGATATGAGTATAGCGGGGCGCAACGTAAAAAACTTGATAAATGACCCTGTTTATATCCATTTCCTAATAAATGAACTTCCCGCGCGGCTTAAGATTTTTGAAAGAGAAGGGCCGCACGTCGGCTATGATGACGAACCTGCCAGGATGATGTAGCTTGCTTTCGTCTTGTTTTATATCCGGGGGTTTCGGCCCCCGGGTTCGTTTATACAAAAATCCCCCGGGCTTTTACCCGGGGGATTTTCGGAGGTATTGCTCGTTTACTTTATGATTTCCCTTACTATCGGCTCTTTTTTTGCTTTGCTTTTTTTAATCCTCACGGCTTTTGCAAAGAGTTCCGCGCCTGCGGCAAGACGTTTTTTGTCGGAGGCGTAAATGCGCGCTATAACATCGCCTTTTTTGACGGCGTCACCGTATTTCTTTTCCAACCAAATTCCGGCGCCGTAGTCTATTTCGTCCTCCATTTTGCCGCGGCCCGCGCCTAAAAGTACGGCGGCCTGCCCGCAGAGTTTTGCGTCCATTTCCGTTATGTAACCGTCTTTTTCGGCTTTTGCCAAATGCTGAAGTTTTGCGTTTTTAAGGTATTTTTCCGGGTTATCCACTATATCCGGGTTGCCGCCTTGCCATTTGATGATTTGCTTAAACTTCTCGGCCGCCTGCCCGTTTTGCAAGTATTTTTCCAGTTCGGTTTTGGCTTTTTTAATGTCTTTGGCTTTGCCGCTTATTAAAAGCATTTGCGCGGCGGTTTCCAATAACAATTCATAGAAATCCGGCGCGATTTGGGCGTCGCCTTTTAATATTTTTATGCTTTGCAGCATTTCATTGCTGTTGCCTATCGCGCGGCCCAAAGGACGCTGCATATCCGTTATAAGCGCGCGGCATTTAAGCCCCATAAGTTTTGCTGTGTTGACTAAGCCTTTGGCGAGTTTTTTGCTGTCTTCGTATTTTTGCATAAAAGCGCCGGAGCCGAATTTGACGTCCATCAAAAGGCTGTCCACGCCTTCGGCGTATTTCTTGGAAAGTATGCTCGCCGTGATAAGAGGGCGGCTTTCCACCGTGCCGGTGGCGTCGCGCAGAGAATACAATTTTTTATCGGCCGGGGCGAGATCCGCCGTCTGCCCGAACATACATACGCCTATCTCTTTAATTTGTTTGTATATTTGTTTTACCGGGGTTCTTACGTTGAAACCTTTTATGGATTCAAGCTTATCAAGCGTACCGCCCGTATGGCCCAGCCCGCGCCCCGACATCATCGGCACCGCCACGCCCGCGCAGGCTACAAGGGGGGCCAAAGGTATGGAAATACCGTCGCCGACGCCGCCGGTAGAGTGCTTGTCTGTTTTAGGCGTTTTGATGTTTTTAAAATCCAGTCTGTCGCCGGAATCCGCCATAGCTTTGGTGAACATTGCCGTTTCCTTATCGCTTAAAGGATTGGCGAAAGCCGCCATCAAAAAAGCCGAAAGCTGATAATCCGGCACAGTTCCTTTTGCCGCTCCTTGGGCTATAAAATTAAACTCCTCTTGATTTAAAGGCAAACCGTTTCTTTTTTTTATAATGATGTCTAACATTCTCATAAATAAACGCTCCGTAGCAAGTAATAAATCTTACGCCTCTGGTAACAAGCAGTCTAACATTTATTTTTGGAAATTGCCACCCCGTACGCGTAAAAAGTTTTTTACGGCCGATTTCAAAGGCCTTTGTCCTTTTTATTTACTTTTTATTTTATACAATCTAAATATATGTAAATACGGAGGCTACGTGAAAAAACTTTTAACCGTTTTCGTCAAAAAAGATTTTATGACTTTGTTTTGGGCTTGTGCGGCGGGGGCCTTCGGTGATAATATGCTTAGAACTGCTTTTGCCGCTTTTATAGCTTTCAATCTTAATGATTTTACTTACAGGCAGTACAGCACTTACATAACGGCGGCTTTGGTCTTTTATATGCTGCCTTTTTTTGTTTTTTCTGGGTTAAGCGGCCAGTTGGCCGACAGAGTTTCCAAAGCGAAACTTATCCGTACGGTAAAACTTACCGAAGTGCTTACGGCGGTATTGGCGGCTTTCGGCTTTTATATAAAGAGCCCTCTGTTTTTGATAGGAGTAATCTCCGTTTTAGGTATGCAGGGGGTTTTCCTTAATCCCGTAAAATATGCTTTGATACCGCAAATAGTGCGCAGAGAACAGCTTATTTACGCTAACAGCATTATGGAAGCCGGGCGTTACGTTTCCATTTTGGCGGGTACGCTGCTGGGGCTTTTGTTCGCAAAAAGCCCGAACTTGGGCCTTAACGTAGCCTGCCCGGCGATGATTGCGGTTTCTCTGGCGGGATACGCCGCCGCATTTTTTATAACGGAAAGGGAAGGTTCTAATAAGCAGCTGAAAGTAGATTGCAACATTTTTAAAAGCCTCTACGAAGCTGCTGCACTTTGCTTTAAGGAAAAGACGCTCTTTCTTTGTATGCTTGCCATAGCCTGGTTTTGGATTTTGGGGGCGATATTCCTTTCCCAGTTGCCGGACCTTTCCGAAAATATTTTACACGCCGATGATAAAGTCTTAAATTATCTTTTGGCGTTGTTTACTTGCAGCGTGGCAATAGGCGCGCTTTTATGCCGCAAACTTTTAAAAGGTTCGGTAAGCGTCAAATATCTGCCTTTGAGTATGATAGCGATGTCTGTCGGTATGTTGGATTTGTCTTGGGCGATATCTGGCGCGCAAAGTTCTATGGAAGTGATTAATTTTAAAAGTTTCATCTCCACTTTCGGCGGGATAAGGATTTCTTTTGACATATGTCTTATTTCCCTTTGCGCTGGGCTTTATATTGTGCCGTTGACGAGCCTTCTGCAAGTTTTGTCTTCCTCTTCCATACGCGGACGGGCTTTTGGGGCGAGCACTTTTTTTAATGCCTGCGCTATGCTGGCCGCGGGTCTTTGCAGTATGGCTCTTTTAGGATTGGGATTTGGCACCCCGCTTATTATCTCAATTTTGGCTATACTTAATATTGCGGGCGCGGTTTATATTTGCAAACTTCTGCCAGACTATGTTTTGCGTTCCGCTTTGTTTTTTATTTTAAATTCGCTTTATTCAATAAAAGTCAAAGGCTTGGACAATTACCGCGCAGCCGGCGGAAGAACTTTGATAATAGCCAACAATAATTCCTTCCTTGATCCTTTGATAATGGCGGCTTTCCTGCCCGATGACATCGCATTTGTGGTTGACGGCACGATAGCCAAAAGGTTTTGGGTAAAGTTTTTTCTGCGTTTTATAAAGCATTATCCGGTCGATCCGACGAACGCTATGTCCGTCAAAACTATTATTGACGAAGTCAAAAAAGGCCGCAAGGTGATAATCTTCCCCGAGGGCAGAATTTCCACCACGGGCGGAGTAATGAAAATTTATCCCGGTCCGGCTATGATAGCGGAAAAGAGCGGGGCCAAAATACTGCCGCTTTTTGTGCAAGGGACGCAATATTCCCGTTTTGCTTATTTCGGGAGAAAGCTGCGCCACAGACCGGACGTCGATTTTACGCTTAATATTATGCCGCCCATAAAGTTGGATTTGCCTTCCCATCTTAAAAGCCGCGAAAGAAGATACAAAGCCGAAGACAAAGTTTATGACTTGATGACGAATATGCGCTATCAAAGTTCAAATATAGATATAACGCTTTTCCGCGCGCTTATAGAAGCTTCCGATTTCGCGGGGCGCGGACTTAGAGCCTTGGAAGACGTCAACCGCAAAGGCGTAAGTTTTGCAACTTTACTGACAGGTTCTTTTCTGCTTGGCAAGAAGTTTTCCGCTTTTACGGCTGAGGGGGAAAACGTCGGCGTTTTGCTGCCCAATATGAACGCCTGCGCATTGACGATATTCGGCCTTATGGCTTACGGCAGAGTGCCGGCGATGATAAATTTCTCATCAGGCGTTAAAAATATTCTTTCGGCCTGCCGCTCCGCCGCGTTAAAAACGGTAATTACTTCAAAATTATTTATCGCCAAAGGCGGCTTGGAAAGCGTCCGCGACGCAATAGAAAAATCCGGCGTTAAGCTGATTTATCTTGAAGATATCCAAAAAACGGTAAGTGTTTTTGATAAAGTTAAAGCTTTGGTTAAGTCCAATTTTCCGTATTTCGCTTATAAAAGAGCCTGCCCGAATCAGGACGCAAACGCCCCGGCGGTAATTCTTTTTACCAGCGGTTCGGAAGGCGTACCCAAGGGCGTGGCTTTAAGCCATAGGAATATCAACGCCAACCGCTGTCAGCTTTCAAGCCTTATTTCTTACGGATTGGAAGATAAGTTCTTTAACGCTTTGCCGATGTTCCATTCTTTCGGGCTGGTCTGCGGTTTGTTTATGCCGCTTTTAAACGGCGCTTCGGTGTTTTTATATCCGTCGCCTTTGCATTTTAAAATAGTGCCGGAGCTCGTTTACGACAGAAACGCCACCGTAATTTTCGGTACGGATACCTTCCTTAATGCTTACGGAAGAACGGCTCATCCCTATGATTTTTACAGCTTAAAGTACGCCGCCGTCGGTGCGGAAAAACTGAAAGACGAAACATTTAAATTGTGGTCGGAGAAGTTCGGCATAAGGGTACTGGAAGCTTACGGCGCGACGGAAATGGCCCCCGGGATATCCTTTACTACGCCGATGTACTTTAAGCGCGGAACGGTGGGGCGGCTGTTTCCGGGTTTGGAATACCGCTTGGAAAAAGTGCCGGGTATCGAAGAGGGCGGCAGGCTTTGGGTTAAAGGGGACAATGTTATGCTCGGCTATCTTAAAGAAGATAAACCCGGTATAATACAGAAGCCCGAAGGCGGTTGGTATGACACCGGAGACATAGTGGAATTTGACGACGACGGTTTTATAACCATAAAAGGCAGAGCAAAGCGTTTTGCCAAAATAGCTGGGGAAATGGTTTCTTTGAGCGCGGTTGAAGCTGCCCTTACAAAACTGTGGCCCGATTATATGCACGCGGTGGTGCGCGCGTCGGACCCGAAACGAGGGGAACAGCTTATTGCCTATACTACCAATCCCGCCGCAACAATTGTGGAAATACAGGATTATTTCCGCAGAGAGGGCTTTAGCGAACTTTGGGTTCCCAAACGCATTAATATAAGGGAAAGTTTGCCGCTTATGGGGACGGGCAAAGTGGATTACGTCGCTTTGGAGGAACTGGCTGCCGAGGAGACCAAATAACTTTTTTGGCCTTACCCCGCGCCAAAATATATATAATGATAACACGGAGGCAGAAATGTTAAAAAACTTTAAAATAATTTTCGCTTTGGCTTTGCTGGCCGGTGGGCTTTGCGCTTGCGCTCAGAAAGAAGTTTCCCAAAAGGAAGCTAAAACCCCGTCCGAAGCAATCGCCGCCGAAAATACAATCAAACAGGAGAAAGATATGTACGTACTTTTAAAAACAAATAAAGGGGATATCGTGCTTGAACTTAATGCGGAAAAAGCCCCTCAAACGGTGGAGAACTTCGTCAAATATGTAAACGACGGGCATTATAACGGGACCATTTTCCACCGCGTCATAAAAGGCTTTATGATTCAAGGCGGCGGCTTCGACGCCGATATGAATCAGAAGCAGACCCGCTCCCCGATTATGAACGAAGCCGATAACGGCCTTAAAAACGATAAATACACTATTGCTATGGCCCGCACCTCCGATCCGGATTCGGCTACGGCTCAGTTTTTTATAAACAGCAATGACAATGACTTTCTTAACTTCCGCTCTCAAACAATGCAGGGTTGGGGTTATGCGGTATTTGGCAAGGTAGTTGCTGGGGAAAATGTCGTAGACGCGATAGAAGTCGTACCTACTACAAGGAAGTTCCCTCACGATGACGTTCCCGTCCAGCCGGTAGTAATAGAGAAAGCCGAAGTATTGAAAGATTATAAACCGGCTAAATAACAAATAAGTTTGATAAAAATAAAACCGCCCTCGTTTAAGCTTGGGCGGTTTTATATTGTGCAAATGCGAAGTTCGGAAAATTAATTTATTTCTTCAAATTCGCCTGAGGCGGGGTTATATTCGCTTAAGGCACACTGTTTTATGTCAAAAAGCATAGCGTGGTTTTGAAGAGTTCCTTTTTCTACGGCTTGCTTGACGAAGGGGAAAGTCATCAGATTGGAAAGGGATATTTTTAAAGCTTCTTTTTCGCAGTGGGTGCATTTGTCTTCAAAAGAATGTTCCCCGCAATGTTTAAGAGTATGCTCCAAAGCGGGGCGGGCGATATTCATCCATTTGCCGATAAAATCTGTTTTTTCTTCAGTATGGCCGGCGTTCTTTACCAAGGCTTCTATACCGCCGCATTTGGTGTGACCCATAATGATTATGTGCTTAACTTTAAGGCCTTTTACGGCGTATTCAAGCGCGGCGCTGGTGGCGTGATACGAGGTGTGGCTTTCGTCGTAAGGGGGAACTAACGCGGCGATATTACGGGTTATAAAAATCTCGCCCGGTTCGGCTTTCATTATTATATTGGGCACGACGCGGGAATCGCAGCAGGAAATTATTAAAACTTCCGCATTTTGGCCCAAATGCAAATGAGCGTAAAAATCTTTTTTTAGAGCGGAATCTTTTTTTAATTCCAAATATCCTTTTATAAGGTTCTGATAAGATTGCATAAAAATATTATACTTTTTCTTTTTGGAAGGCAAAAAACAGTTGTTAAGTTTTGCCTTTTTTATAGAGGAAATATCTTCCGGCTTAGCCGGCGGCTTTATACAATAAAAAAGCCCGCTTTAAAGCGGGCTTTTAAATCTGGCTCCTCGGATAGGAGGGTTACGACGGGGCGGAAGTTTTAGAGGAAAATAGATGTTTAAGCATTGTTTGTCGTCGGAAATAATAGGGAATTTAAAGAAAGTAAAAAATATTAATTTCCACTATTAACAGCCACACCAACAGCCACACCAAAGCCGCTATAAAACTGGCAGGCGGTCTATGGTCGTTTCCGTTTTTATCTTGCCTAAGTGGCTGTATTTTTCCGTCATTTTAATGCTACTATGCCCCATAAGTTTGCTTAAATCGTATAAATTGCCGCCGTTTTGCATTATCAGGCTGGCGAATGTGTGGCGCAATTTGTGTACGTTTCCGGGGACGTCAACTTCTTCCTTTCTTAAAAAGCGCGTAAAAAGCGTTGTAAGCTCGTCAGGGCTGTAGGGCCTGCCGTCTTGCTTGGCTAAGACATAAGGGCCTTGTGCGTGCGTTTTTAAGGCTTGCAAATGCTTGGCTAACTGCTTTGTTAAGGGGATATGGCGGACTTCAAAATCTTTAGGGTGCCAGTTTTCTTTAGGCGTGATTGAAAGAACGGATTTTTTAAAATTGACGTCTTCCCAATAGAGATTTGCTATTTCGGCCCGGCGAAGGCCCGCTTGAGAGCCAAGTAAAATAAGAGTTCTTTCAAAAGTATTTGCCTGTTTGAGCATTTTTTTAAGTTCCGCAACGGTAAAAAAGACGACGCGGTGTTCCACTTCCTTAAAACTGCCGACGCTTTGCCACTTTTGTGGGGGGATATAGTTCCAGTCTTCCGCTTTGCGCATCATAGTTTTTAAAGCGCGAAGCCAGCGGTTTATGCCGGCTTCCCCTTTGCCCTGTTCCTTTAAAATCGTCTTTAATTCCTGCAATTTAAGCGGGGTAATATCCGTAAGGTATTTGGGGTGGAGTTCGCTTTCCAAATAAAAACAGGCGCGGTTAAAGTGGTTTATGGTGGTTTTTGTGCGCTCCGGGGTAATTGTTTCTATAAATTTGTTTTTAAATGCCTGCCACGGGATTTTTGACGTGTTGCCGCAAAGGGCTTCTTTGCTTTGCACGATTTCCGCAAATTTGATTTGGGCGATACGTTTATCACGCGTGTGCAGAGAGGGGCGGCAGCGTTTGCCGCTGTCGTTAAAGTAATTTGCGTGATATATGCCCGTTTTGGGGTGCTTAAATATGCCCATAAGGCTACTACCTTATACTTGTGTTGCCATTGAGTAATTTTAATTTCTGTTCTAATAATTTTTTGTCCGCTTCAGGTTGAAGTTGCCAAGGGTTTATTATTGAATTATAAGATTTTTTTATATTTTTCTTATTTTTACTGTTTTCTTCTTTAAAAGTATAATCTATTTCCCAAGCGGAATTTATCTCATTGGGGAACTGTGATTTTTCTATTTTATCAAAATTGATTAAGAAAGCCTTATTTTTAGATGCTTCAATTAGTTCCGTACAGGCATACCTTGACTGTGGAATATCTTTTTCTGTTGTGCAAGGTGGCGGCGGTACGATAATTATTTTCTTTTCCGGTTTTAAGAATAAAGCCCTTTTTACTGCAGGCACAAAATCACCATCACCGGAAAATAAGAAACATTTGTCATATTGATCTAACAAAGTGGCCTCTATTAATTTTATGGCAATATTTACATCTGTTTCTTTTTCCTCATGCCTACGAAGATACCGATCGTTATCATCTGTTATATTCCTACAAGCAGAACATCTTTCTTTTTCTCTGCATTTTGGAATATCTTTTATTTTAAACTTACCTAACGTTATGTCAATATTTACGGTTTTAAGAGCTTCTATAAACGTTAAATGTTTTATAATAGACTTCTCACCGGCACTGGTTGATATTGCCGAAAAATAAAATATTGAAGCATTTTCTATATCATCTGATTCAGAATTTAAAATAGAGTTTAATAAAAACCTGTAATTTATCCATTTGACGGGTTTTTGGAAAGTCTCAAAGAAAGTGTTTATTTTATGATAATAATTATATCCGTCTATTAAGGCTAAAATTCTTTTTTTTTGCATATATTATTTCCCTGAAAAGGAGAAACCCCACATTTCTGCGGGGTTTCCGACCCCAAAAGGGGTGATTATTAATTTAAGTATAATAAACTTTGCTGTAGTTGTCAATTTCGCTAAAGTGCGTTAATTTCATAGTATACAATATGGTGGTTAATATCTTTTATTTGTAACAGGTTTAAAAAGCTTTTCACATTTTTTCTGCTTAGAAATAAATTCATTATCTGATATATTGGGTTTGTCAATTCTTATTTGTTCAACGCAACGGTTAACCTGGTCCTGCCTTTTTACATCTTCTTCAATGTTTATATATGTCGGGATTTCAGACCATTGGGCAATACCAAATACATTTCTGTTTCTTGTTTCTACCAAATATGGTTTTCCGTCAACTGTAACCACATTATGATTAATTCCGGATGCACACGCCGTAAAACCAAGTGAAATACCTGCCAATATTAATACTTTTTTCATTTTTATCTCCTTGTTTTTATTTTCTTAGTTAAAGTTATACCTGACTCCCAAGCTGCCGCCGAAATTTTGAACATCTTTTGCGTTAGAATAAGGCGAAATAATGCTGTTATAAGTCCCCATTAATTCTAAGGTAAAATGTTTTGCAAAAGTGTAGTCTGCCCCGATATATAAAGCGTAGGCAAAATTATATTTAGTATTAAAATCATATATTTTTAGAGTTCCTAATCCGGCACCAGCACCAATAAATGGATTTATAGCCATTGTGTGAAGAGGATAATAAAATAAATTTGCTAAAAGTGTTTGTTGCTTAATTTTATCGTTATAATTCAAATAATCTTGCGGTATGCCCTCACCATTCCGGACCGACATTCCCTCTTTTAGTAATTTATAGGAATATGCTATTTCTAATCGGAATTGATTTATATCAGCACCAATGGCAAGGCTTCCTAAAACTGCCGTATCATCAAACAAGCTTCCGCCACCAATGTTGGTAATACCCGGTTCCCCATATTCAGCCCAAAAACTTTCATAATTCGTTTTTTGTTTTGATTTTTCATACCCGCCACGCACAGCGATATAAGGGTTTATTTCAGCAAATACGGGAATAGAAAAACAAAGAATAAAGACTGCAATTATAAATCTTCTCATTTTTTGTTTCCTTTTATACTTTTAGTTGTATTTTCTGCTTTATTAGTGCTTTTGCTTTGTTCCTTTTTATTTTTTATGGCGACTTTCTTTTTCTTGGAGGCTTCTTTTTCCTTTTTATCTTCAGTTTGAGAGAGTTTATCACTCTTATCAGCTGCTTTTTTATTTATGTTCCCTGATTTGGAAAGGACAGGCCTTACCGCAGAAATCTTTTTCTTGCTTTTTCCATGGCAATGGTAAGTTCCTGTTTTTCTGTTTGTATGGCATCCGTTTGCGTCAGTTCTACCGGAATGAGCATAAACAAAGGAAAATATATAAATAAACCCTAAAAAAAGTAAAAATGCTTTCATATAGACCTCTCAATATAAATATATAATTATTTTACATTATATAATGGGAAGCAGTAACAAGAGCCTATATTTTACGTTCTTTTTTGGCGCGGACGGGGCGATATACGTCTATCACTTTGCCTACAAGGAATGTCGCCGCAGTTCTGATAATAGGCTCGCAAGCCGGATTATCCGGGATTAATCTCACCTCGTCGCCGTGCTTGTACATACGCTTAACCGTGCTGTATTCGCCGTCCAAACGGGCGACTATTACATCGCCGTTGTTGACTGGCGCGTCAGGGTCAACGATAACATAATCGCCGTCATAAATACTGTTGCGCGGATCATCCGGGTCAACCATACAATTGCCGGTTATTTTTATGGCGAACTGATTAGGCCCGGTTTTGCGAAACGGCAGATAAGTTTCTGTTTCTTCAAGAATAAACTTTTCTTCCGTCGCCGAAGAAACCCCGCGGACAGGTATGTACGTTAGTTCTATTTTCCCTTCGACTATATTGTTTTGATTTTCTTTTTCTGCGTTGAAAATTTCTCTTATTTCCTCCTCTGACTTGTTAAATATCTTTGACATCTTTTTGATATTTTTTTCGCCTGGATTTTTTTTACCAGCCATCCACTCCGATATCGTAGGCGTAGAAAGTTTTAATAAAGAGGCTAATTTTGCTTGCGAACCTCTTAAATTTCCCTCATTAAATGCTGCTAAAAGCTGTTCTTTTTTATTCATTATTACTTTATTCCTCGTCGTGAAATAGGGAAATAAAAAATACTCCCTTGACATATTAGCTAACATTAGCTATTATTGTCTTACAAGGTTTTAATCCGGTTCAAACCGGGTTAAGCTTAAATCCGCAATATGCGGCTTAGATATAGCGATAATTAGCAAAGTTTTAAAAATTTTCGGCCTGCCGCTAACAGGCTGAAACGGAATCCTATTATGGACGCCGCAGCTATATCTAAGACCGTATGGGCCCAACTTGACCGAGTGCAAGCCTATACGGTTTTTATTTTAGCAAATTTGAGTAATTAAAGAGGATTCAAGATGGTTAATGAGTATTTAACGACTAAGGAAGCGGCACAACTGGTGGGGTTTACACCACAATGGTTACGTTATTTGGCAAAGCTCGGCAGGGTGCCAGCCGTAAAGCCTTATCCCGGAGCGCGGAAGTACTTTTTTAAGCGCTCTGATATAGAAAATTTAAAAGTTTCGGCAAAGGTAATTTAGGGGGGAAAATGAAACCTTACGACGTGCAGTTGGATATCGGCGGAATAGTTCTAGAGGTTACCGGCAAATATACGCCGCCGGCAGCGGCTAATAAAAGCGGACACCCCGATACTTGGGAGCCGGAAGAGGCGGGCGAGTTGGATATCACAGAGGTAGCCTTAGACGGCAAACCCCTTAAATGCGATTTAGCGGTTTTTAAGGCGGCGTGGGAAGAGCAAATATGGGAACGCCTGTAAGCTTTGTGTTTATTGCGCCCTTTGGCGCGACGGTAAACGTGAATTTAGCCTTTAGGTGGGCGTTAAAGGAGGGACACGATGTTAAAAGCTTTAAACGATAAAGCCGGAGAAATTATAGATATCTTGCTGTTAGCCCTTACATTAAGCTTTATAGCCAAAGGGCTAATCCTTATAGGATTTGTGTTTTTTAGTTAACTTAGCCCGGCGGGAGGGCCGGAACCTAATTTTAGGTTTATTTCCCGTACGATTTCGCGGGGTGGTGTAAGGGTAACATGGCGGTTTCATAAGCCGCAGTTAAAGGTTCGACTCCTTTCCCCGCAAAGATTTTGGCTTAGGCCAAAAAATAAAACTAAAAACTGAAATAAATAACTGAAACGCCGGGAGGTGGCTAGACACACTCTCCCGGCGATATAAAGGAGTAACAAATGGTATTCAAGAAAGCTAGGAAGGAACAGGCTAAATTAAGATTAGCCTTAAGCGGCCCGAGCGGATCGGGCAAGACGTACACCGCGCTTACTTTTGCCAAATATATAGGCAAAAAAGTGGCGGTAATTGATACGGAAGGCAACAGCGCGAGCAAGTACGCCAATTTGTTTGATTTTGACGTGGTCAATTTAACAAATTGCCATCCGAAAAATTTTATACAAGCCATTGATGAGGCCTGCAAATACGGCTATGACGTACTGATTATAGACAGCCTTTCGCACGCTTGGAATGGTAAGGACGGCATATTGGAACTGGCGGACAGAGAAAAGCTAAGATTTACAAATAAATTCCAAGCGTGGAGCAAAGTTTCGCCGCTTCAGACGGAATTTACCAACAAATTAATTACCGCTCCGATCAATATTATAGCCACCTTGCGCGTAAAGACGGCCTATGATATGCAAGAAGACGATAACGGAAAGAAAAAGCCGGTAAAAATCGGCCTTGCGCCGGTACAAAAAGAAGGCATTGAGTACGAGTTTGACATCTTGGCCGAAATGACGCCGGATAATACTTTTATCGTCAGCAAAACGCGCTGCCCAGAGCTTAACGGCTATATAAAACAACAGCCGGGTGCTGAAACAGCCGAAATTATCAAAAAATGGCTTAGCGACGGCGTTGCGCCCGAGCCGCAACAAGAAGAAGCCCCGGCCCGGCAAAGTGCGCCCGCGCCGGCCGTGAAAGAATCCAAAAAGATAATTTTCCCCACTTCCGTCAAAGCCGATAAAGCGGAACAGAATAAAGCCAAAGAAGATTTGGCAAAGAAGGGTATGTTTGAAGACACCGGCGTTTTGGAAAAAATAGCGGAAAAGCAGGAAAGCAGCGGGACGGTTTACGGATATATTATATCCGGCCAGCCGGTAGGGTTTAGGAGTTATTCTTCCCGGGCGGCGGAGGAAAACAAGAAGTTAATCGGGCAGAAAGTGCTGTTTAAAGCACTTGTAGGGCCTAACGGATGCAATTTGATTTCAATACAAGGAGCGTAACTATGAATTATGAAGTGGATTTAAACGAGTATGAAAGCGACGGGAGCCAGCAGTATTTAATACCCCACGGCGAGTATCTTATGGAAATTAAAGACGTTGTGCCGGGCGAAAGTAAAAAAGGCCTGCCGCAGCTTAAATTTAGGTTTGATTTAGTCAATCTTCCCAAAGAGTGGGAGTACAACAGCAGGGTTTACACAACTATCACGCTGATACCCAAAGGCGAAAGAGGGCACGGGATAGCGGTGCATTTCCTTAAGAACTTGGGCTTTAAGCCGGGTGAAGACGGGGTAATGTCCTTTGAGCTTGAAGAATTTATGGGGCTTAAAGTTTTGGCAACGGTTTATCAGGAAAAAGGCACGGACGGCAATACGTACAACCGCGTTAAAGACTTTAAGTTTTGGACGCCGGAAGAAGCTTCTTCCCAAGCCGAAGAAAGCGCGGACGATACGGACGAGGTTCCGTTTTAGGAGGATAAATGTTTACTTTACCTAAACCTAAATATGAAGTTACGGCAAAATCTTTCCGCAATGCTCATATTTACAGCATTGACGGCGAGAAACTGCCGAGCGTAACTAAGATATTACAGATAATCGGCGGCGGCAAGATGAACGCCTTAATGATTTGGGCGCGCAGGGAAGCCCTCAAACTTGCAGAAAGCGAGCTTTTTAAAGCCATTGAGGATAACCGCACCTTAACCTATGAAAGCGTGTCGGAAATGCTGAAAGCGTGCGACCGCCAGCCGGATAAAATTAAGGAAGCGAGTGCAGACTTGGGCACCCGCGTACACGAAGCGATAGACGCTTATATTCTGGGCAAAGAGCCTGTTCTTGACGAGGAAAGCACTATCGGCTTTACCAACTTCCTTAACTGGCTGAATATGCAAGGTATGGAACTTGTCAGCGGGGATATCCCGGTGGCGAGCAGAAGGCTTGGCTATGGCGGCAGGCTTGACGCTTTAGGACTTAAAGACGGGCGGCTCTTTGTGCTAGATTGGAAGACATCCAACGCTTTAAGGGAAGAATACCCCTTGCAGGTTGCGGCTTATGCGTATGCGTTTAAAGAGATGTACGGGCTCCCCGTCGCCGGGGCGACTGTAGTCCGCTTCGATAAAACGGATCCGAATATCTTTGAAGCCAAAGACATTGATATGACGCATGCTTTGGGAGCGTGGCTTTCGGCAATTGCGTTATACAGGAATATGAATCAGACTCTTTGGTTAGAATAGCAGGGCTATTCTTGAATACCGGGGGCGGTGCCTCAGTCCCGCCCCTTTGGGAATAAAGAAATATGAGAAGAAACAAGAAAATCAACTCAAGAGGGTGGAGCCCGTTTTTTAAGAGCGGCAGTTCCGCCAAAATCCGCCGCATAAAAGTAGGCGATTTTAGAGTTTACGCAAAGGTGCAAGATTATGAAAATCAGCTTTGAGGTTCTTGGACTGCCTAAGCCACAGGCCCGGCCGCGAGTGTTCCGGATGGGCGCAAAAATTGTTACGCACAGCCCAAAGACAAGCTGGTATCAGATTGTATATTGGGCGGCTGTGCAGCACAGGGCCAAAGCTGTATTAAATGGCCCGCTTAAAATGGAAATTACGCTGGTTCTTCCAGTTCCGCAGAGCTGGAGCAAGAAGAAAAAGGCCGCGGCCAAATATGTAAGCGTGCGGCCGGATTTGGATAATTACGCCAAAGCGGTGTTGGACGCGTTTAATAACGCCTGCGTGTGGAATGACGACGGGCAGGTGGCGGAGCTTATAATCCGCAAAATATACGGCGAAGAGCCAAAAGCGATTATCAGCGTTGAAGAATTGGAGTAGAGTATGGCAGGAAAAAGCAGCTTTGTCCTAAGAATAAGTTACGGCGAGATTTTTGCCGAAATGTCCGACAAACAGGCGGGAATGTTGATAAAGGCGATATTTAATTATGTTGCCGCTGGAGAAATCCCCGCATGGTTGAACGATATTGAAGCGAAAACGGCCTTTAAATTTATCAAGCAGGACATAGACTATGACACAGCCAAATACGACGAACTTTGCGAAAAACGCTCAGAGTGGGGCAAGAAAGGGGCTCAAACAAAAGCAAGCATAAGCCAGCATAAGCAAGCATATGCTAAACCCGCAAGCATAAGCCAGCATGATGATGTTGTTAGTGTAGTTGATGTTGTTAGTGATAGTGATAATAAACTACTTACCGCGGACAAAGCCGCGGGGCAAGCGGAAAAATCCCCAAAACCCAAGAAATTAAACAGCTTGCAGGAGTTTTCCAACCGGGTAATTGCGGAATTTGAGGATTTACACACGCAAGACCAGATAGCCGTTTGGTTTAAGCGAAATTGCCGTAATTTATCGGACATCTTGAAGTTTTGCGGCGGGGATATTGATATCGCCCTTGAATGCATAGCCGTTTGCGTCGAGCGTTTGGAAAAAGCCGGGCTTAAAGGCGGGTATGAAGCCGTCTGCAGGAACTTGCCCGACTATTACCGTGAAGCCTGCCAAAGAGTTAAAGCGAGGGCAAAAAATGCACAGGAAAACAACTGAAGATATTTTTAAAACGCCGCCGGCAAACGCTTGCAATAAGTGCTGGCAAGATAAGCACGGCGTTTATATGAGCCTGCCGGTTTTCTTGGAGCCGGAAGATTCTTCCAAGCCGCATATCCTGCTTTGTTATAAGGCGGTTTGCCCAATTTGCGGCGACGTTAAGATTTATAGCCGGGCGGTGGATTTCCCCAAAGCGGGCATTTACCGCTTAAGCGGCGATATCCCGGATTTTAATTTGCGGTTTTGGCCCGAACTTAAAGGCATAGACTTTAACGGTTTTAAAGCCCTTATGCTGGCAGAGCCGAAGCGGCAATATTACGCCTTTGAGGATTTGCCGGCACTGGACAGCGGGCACCGAGCGGAGTTTTACGAGCCTGAAGCCGCGGGGCTTTATGTTTAGAACAGGATATAGAACAGAAAAATGATTTAGAACGTCTAAACGGCGATGAACGGCGTTCACTTAGCGTTTTGTTCTATAAATTTTGAGGAGTTTTAAAATGAAAAAGATAAAAGTTTATATTTCGTCCGCAATGACCAGGCAGAAGGGTTTTAATTATCCGGCTTTTAACAAAAAGGCTGAAGAGCTGAGGAATCTGGGTTTTGATGTTATTAATCCTACAAAAATCGGCGAAGAATACGGCTTTGGCAGACCTCATAGCTTTTATATGCGCAAAGCCCTTGAAATGCTTTTAGGAGCGGATATTCTGCTGGTGTTCGGCAATATCGCCGGGAGCAGGGGCGTTGAATTTGAAGTTACCGTCGCCAAGATGTTGGACATTCCGATCTGGCGGGAGGTTGCCAATGACTAAGGCTGCGTTTATCTTAACGCTTTTGGTTGTATGGGTTTTCTGCGAGGTTATTTATGCGAAAAAAGAAATTTGACAAGTGTAAAAAATGCCCGGCTTCTTTTTATGGCCGGCCTTGCGCCGACGTCGATTTTTGCGGGGTAAAAAAATGAAAGTCTTAAACTTATACGCCGGTATCGGCGGAAACAGGAAGCTTTGGCCGGATACTCTGCCAAACGGCGAAAAGGTGGAAATTACAGCGGTAGAGATTGACCCTCAAATCGCGGAGTGTTATAAGAGACATTTCCCGAATGACACCGTAATTATCGGCGACGCACACCAATACTTGCTTGAGCATTTTAAAGAGTTTAATTTTATTTGGAGCTCTCCGCCGTGTCAAACTCATAGCAGGGCGCTCCAAGTTCAAGCCGGGAATCGTCTGTCGGCTAAATATCCGGATATGAAGCTGTGGCAAGAAATAATTTTTTTAAAACATCATGCCAAAAGCAATTATGTTGTTGAAAATGTTATTCCCTACTATAAACCGTTAATTGAGCCTAGCTTTGCCATACACAGACATTTGTTTTGGAGCGACAAATTTATGTTTACGGTTGATTTTGATTCTCTAAACTTGGAATATCTTCGCGTTGGGGAAGCGGAAAAAACGCTGGGCTTTGACGTGAGCAATATCGCAGCTTCAAAAAAGCGTCAAGTGTTGCGCAATTGCGTTTTGCCGGAACTTGGAAAATATGTTTTTCAAAATGTTGTAGGAGTGGAAAAATGAAGAAAATAGAGATTTTCCTTGCGCGGAAGTGGTTTGATTTAATCGCTTCCGGCAAGAAAACGAGCGAGTACCGCCGGGTAAAGCCGTTTTGGACGGCGCGCTTAAAAGACGCTAAGCCCGGCGACGAGATTACCTTCCGGCGCGGTTACAGCCATGTTATTATGCCGCGCAGGCTTGTCGGCGTGAGCATTGTGGAAGGCTGGCGGCTGCCGGAAGCGGAGCGGGAGTTTTTCGGCCCGTGTAACGATATTAAATTTTACAAGGTGGACTTCAAATGAAAAAAAGATATTGGCTTACTCCGCCGGAAGAATTTAAAAAGCTGAATCAAGAGTTTAACTTTGATTTTGACCCGTGCCCGTGCCCCCGTCCGGAAGGCTATAATATGCCGTGGGGCAAATGCAACTATGTAAATCCGCCGTTTCTTAAAGAAGACGCCCCCTTTGGCGGGCCTTCCGCTTTCGCCCGTAAAGCCATAGAAGAAGCGCAAAGGGGCAACACAAGCGTTTTTGTCTTACCCCTGCCGTGGAATATAGCTTTGCTTATGGAAGCGGGCGCAGAAGTTAGATACGGCGGCAAATGGCGGTGGCTGGAAGTTGACAGCAAGGAGCCGGGCCCTGCCCGCGCTCAAGGGATTTTTATTTTGAGAGGGAAGAAATGAACCTTAAAGAATTTAAGAAAATTTTGTATAGTTTATTTATGAACAATGAAGAAGAAAAAGAATCTAAAAGTAAATTCATTCCGCCACAAATAGATAACTCAAATAGTATAGTGGAACGGGTAGAATCTTTTTTAAGTAAAATATCTTTTAAAAGAACTTTTCCACTTAATTTAATTGAACTTGCCAAGGCAATGAATTATTCTATTTTTTATTTAGTAGATACGGATGAATATAAATATATAGAAGCGGCAATAGATAGTAAGCGAAAATTTATTGCTCTAAATACAAGATTTAAAAAAAGTTATTTATGTGGCAGATATATCATTTGCAAAATGATAGCACATATTGCGCTTGACCATATACCAGAAGGGGCTATTTGGACAGAATCTGTTGAAACTAAAAGAGATTATGAAGATAATAAATTAAACCCTGATACGGCATCTTTTGCTTATGAACTTTTAATGCCTGAAAAAGATTTTAAAGAGCAATGGGAAAAATTAGGACACAATATAGGGATAATGTCTTCTTATTTTATGGCAAGCCAAACCCATATTATCCAGCGTAAATGCTATTTGTTTAAGGATGGGAATAATGGCTAATACAGAAACGACAAAAAGAGTAAAGATAGCAGAAGAAACCTATAAACAGATAGACCCAAATAAAGAAACACCATTTTGGAAGACATCTGCTTGGCAATTTATATTTGCTTTTTTAACTATGTTTATTACTATTATTCTATATGCAGTCCAAATTACTAAAAGTTATGCAACTTTGGAAACTCAAGTACATGAAATGAAGGAACAAATATCAAAAATAGACAATAGAATTAACCAAACTACAAACGATATACACATAATTGATAAAGAAGTGGCTGTTTTAGAAACTAAAATAAAAAACCCCAAGGAATAAATCCAAGGGGGATTTTTTACAATTAAACTTGTTGATTTTTTAATTTGCCCTTGACAAAGTGTATATTTTAATATACACTTATAACAGGAGATAAAATGATAGTAAAACAGCAGACTAAACTTTTTGAAAAATGGTTTAAAAAATTAGACGGTCTTTTGCAGGATAAAATCGCCCAATATATTGACAGGGTATTATCCGGTAATTTTACCAACTGCAAGCCCGTAGGCGACGGAGTAAACGAAATTAAAATCAATTATCAAAAAGGATACCGTGTTTACTATACCGTCATAAACAAACAAACTGTTTTACTTCTGCTTTGCGGCGGCGACAAAAAGAGCCAAAACAAAGATATTCAACTTGCTAAGGATATTAAAAAGTTCCTTGAGGGGGCAAAATGAAAAAGAATATAACTAAAGATTTTGAAATCTCTAAAGATGATTTTGATACTACCTATGCCAAAATTTTAAAGAAAGACCCTAAACGCCTTGCCGCTTTTAAAAAAAGAGTTATTGCGGACTTCAACAAAACACATAACTTGGAAGTATTTTTAAATAATCTTAAAATTTTGGTTATGGCCGGCAATGTTTCCGCTTTTGCAAAAAAAGTAAAGATACAGCGGCCTAATGTTTATAAGGCTCTAAACCCGCAGGGAAACCCGAGTTTCGCAACGATTATGACTATTACGGATAACTTGGGTATTTCCCTTAATGCGAGGATTTGATTTGTCTTTCGTTAATAACCCTTGCTTTTTTGGTAAAAATTAGTAAAATATTTATAGATATAGCTGCTCATAAGAGTGTATTCCGTACACTTTCGGGGCGGCTTTTTCTTTGCCTAAACCCGGGTGATTAGCATTAAATAATGCCGGGTTTACACTGTCAATTTTTAAAAAATGTACCTCTTAAAAACCTTACCTTGTGGGATAAAAACTTCCGCGATATCGCGCCGGAAGCGTTTGCCCGTTTAAAAAATAAAATAAAAGAACTCGGCGTATTTAAGCCCCTTTTGGCCGTTGCCGACAAAGAGCCCGGCACTTATCAGATTATCGGCGGGAATCAGCGTTTAAAAGCTTACAGGGAACTTGGCTTTGACGCGGCCGATATCATATTCTTTCCCGATTTAACCGATAAAAAAATAATCACAAAAATAGCACTTGCCGATAACCAAAGCGACGGCAGCACCAATATGCAGCAACTTTCCGCATTGTTGGCGGAGTGTGATTTGTCCGCGGCGGATTTGGCGGATTATGCGCTTTCCGGGGAAAGCCTTTCTATCCCGGATTTACTTTTGGAAGGCGAAAATCCGGCGGAAGTAAAAGAAGTTCCGCTCCCCTCGGAAGAGGAAATAAAACCTCGCGTAAAAGCGGGGCAAATTTGGCGTTTGGGCGAGCATATTCTGCTTTGCGGGGACAGCACTAATCCGGCGGATATAAACCGCTTAATGGGCGGTTTAAGCGCGGATTTGGTGGTTACCGACCCGCCTTACAATATGAACTATCAGGGCGCGGGTAACAGAGAGCCGCGCAGAACCCAAAAAATCAAAAACGACCACTTGCCGGCTAAAGACTTTGAAGCCTTTTTAAGTAAGATTTACCAAAACATTTTTACCGCTTTAAAAGAAAAGGGCTCTTTTTACGTGTTTTATAAAGAGCTTGGCAAAGGCGTGTTTATTACGGCTTTGGAGCGTTCCGGGCTGACCTTTAAGCAACAGCTAATTTGGCTGAAAAATCAGTTTGTTTTAGGCGGCGCAAAGTATCAAAACATATACGAGCCTTGCCTGTTTGGCTGTAAGGGTAAAAGCATAGGCACGTGGAACGGCGGGCGTAATAAAGCCAATGCCTTGGACGATTTGGATTTTATGAATGAAGCGGAACTCCGCCAGACGGTTAAGGATTTAAGGGCCGTATTAACGCCGGACGTCGTCTGTGTGGATAAGCCGCTTAAAAATGATTTACACCCGACGATGAAGCCGATTAAGCTTTTGGCGCATTTGATTGAAAACAGCTCTAAAAGCGGGGATATCGTTTTAGATTTATTCGGCGGCAGCGGCTCAACTTTAATAGCGTGCGAGCAGTTAAAACGCAAGTGCCGCATGGTAGAACTTGACGCGCATTACTGCGACGTCATTTTAACTAGGTGGGAAAGATTTACGGGCAAGGCGGCGGAACTCTTGCAGGGGGCGTAAATGCCTGCAAGGAAGAAAACCGCACCGCCGATTAAGCCGGTAAAGAAAGCAGGCAAAGGCGGAGTAATACCGCCGGCGGCGCACAGGTTCAGCAGAACCAATCAGCCCAGCGCGCAGGCCAAAAGCGCGGGGCTAAAAGCTTGGCACGACAGGCGCAAACTTTTGGATTTGGTGGCGGAAGAATTTGCCGAAGATATAACTTTGGCGGACGGTACGCAGATAGCCGGCACAAAAGCTTTAGTGTTGCGGCTTAAAAAAACGCTTTTAAGCCCAAATACGGACGCTTTAAGTTTAGATCAGGCGAAACTGGCTTTTAAGTTCTTTGACACGGTAAGCAAAGCGGGCGCGGACTACACGCAGGAAGAGTCCGCCCAAGACGAAAGCAAAGTGCAAATTATTGACGATATAGGCGGTAAAAAGTAATGAATAGGATTCGTTTATCGGGAATTTTTATTTCTAAATTTCATGCCGTTTGGCAAGAGATAAAGACTCATAAGTTTACGCACTATTTTTTTACCGGCGGCAGATATTCTACAAAGAGCAGTTTTATCAGTTTGGCGATAATATTGCTTCTAATCAGGGATGAAGAAACCAATGCCGTAATATTCCGCCAAGTAGGCGACACATTGCGCGGCTCCGTCTTTGAGCAAATGTTGTGGGCTATCAATGTTTTGGGGTTAACCTATAAATTTAAATGGACGGTAAGCCCAATGCAGATAACATATTCGCCGACGGGCCAAAAGATTGTTTTTAAAGGTTTGGACGATGCGGGCAAAACCAAATCAATGAAGTTGCGGAAAGGTATTTTTAAAATTGTCTGGTTTGAAGAGTTTGACGAATTTAAAAATATGCGCGAAGTTCGAAAGGCCATACAATCGGCCCAGCGCGGCGACAAAAACGCTGATTTTTGGATATTTTACAGCTTCAACCCACCGGCGGCAGTCGGGCATTGGGCCAATAAAGAAGTAAAAATTCCGCGCAAGGATAAAGTTGTAACGCATTCGTCATATCTAGATGTTCCGGCGGCGTGGATACCCAAACAGGTGCTTATAGAGGCCGAGGAATTAAAACAGGCGGATGAAGCGGCTTATCGTAATGAATATTTAGGCGAAGTTACCGGCGTAGGCGGTTTGGTTTTTCCGAAGTGGCAAGTTTATACGAACGAAGAGGAACCTAAAAAATATGACGATGTTATTTACGGTATGGATTTTGGGTTTAATCACCCGACGGCGTTGGTTAAGTGCTCTTTTAAAGAAAAAAATGTGTATCTGCGCGAAGTGTTGTATGCGCGGCATTATACTACCGGCGAGATTATAGATTTAATGAACGCTTTAAACGTTGATAAGAAATTAACGATTATCGCCGACAGCGCAGAGCCGGACAGAATAACGGAAATTTGGAATGCGGACTATCAAATCCAAGGCGCGGTTAAAAGTGATGTAGTGGCAAGTATAAACATTTTGAAGAAGTATAAGATTTTTGTCCACAAGGACAGCATAAATTTGCAGGATGAGCTGAACTCTTATCATTGGAAAGCCGATGTTTCCGGCGAGCCGCTTGATAAGATAGAGCCGAACAAGCAGCATGACGACGCTATCGCGGCTGTAAGATATGCGGTTCAGTATTACGACAAAAACACAAATATTGATTTTTTTAGTTATTAAAGGATAAAAATGAAAAAGTTTTTACAAAAAATAGGGCGTAAATTATTTGGCTTTGAAAGCGAGAATCAAAGCCTTATGTGGACGACCGTAGTAGGCGGCCCGGATTTCACTAAAGAGCGCAAAAACGGTTTTTTGGACGCAAATATCAGGGCGATAGGCAACGCGCTTTGCAACGGACGTTTAAGCCTTAAAGATAACGACGGACAGGAAATCGTTTACACGAAGAAAGGCGATAATCCGCTGTTGGATTTGCTTTATCAGCCGTCCAGATTTTTAACGCAAAATCAGTTCCGCCAAATTATAACGGCGCACTATCTTATTTACGGAAATATTTTCATTTTGAAAAATGGCAGAGACGGACAAGGCCGTCCGTCCGAACTTATCCCTATTCCCGCGCCATGCGTTGAAATATTGACGGATGCAAAAGGTTATCCCAACGGGTATAAAATCTTTTTAACGCGCGGGCAATGTTTAATATTGCCCTACGAAGACGTTTTACATATTTACGAGGGTAACGCTTACAGTCTTTATAAAGGTTTGCCGCGGGCGGAAGCCTGTCTGATTGACAGCGCGACTTTACACGCTTCCAAAGAATTTAATTTGTCATTTTTTACCAACGGCGCAAGTGTCGGCGGTGTTATTACAATGCCCAAAGAAGGCCGTCCTCTAAGGTCTGACGAGCGCGAAGAAATGCTTGCTTTCTTTAACGACCGCCACGTCGGCGCGAAAAAGGCGCACAGAACCGGTCTTTTGCAAGGCGGGGCGACGTACAGCCCTATATCAGTAACGTCGCATAAGGATATGGACTTCGTAAACGGACAAAAGGCGTCAATGCAACAAATTTACAGCGTTATGGGTGTTCCGCCTGCACTTTTGGGCCTTTTTGAACACGCGCCGCAGTTTAACACCAAAGAACAACAGCGTATTTTTTATGAAACGACCGTAATCCCTCTTGCAAGATTAATAACCGATGCTTTTAACGAATATTTGCTCGGCGATTTTTACAAAGATGAACGTTACTATATAGATTACGATTTCAGCAAGGTGGAAGCTTTGCGGCGCGATTGGAACAGCGACGCTGACGCACTTTTGAAGCTTGCCCAAAAGTTTCCTTTGAACGCGGTAAAAAATGCTTTGGAACTGCCTTTGCCGGATGTTGAAGGCGGCGACGAGCCCCCGGCCCCGGTTTTATCGGCTTTTACTTTTAACCGCGGCAATTTGGAAAGCAAGGATTTTCCTAGGAAAAGGGTTCGTCAAATCAGGCCGAGCCCGGCGAAAATAAAAAAACATAAAGAGGCGCAAATAGCGTTGTTGAACTCTTTAAAGCCGCTTATGGCTGAAGTTATGGAAAAGCATTTTAAAAACCAATACGAAGCCGTCAAGAGTTGGAATAAAGAAAATGCGGATAAGCCTTTTGATTATGACGCGGTTTTCGGTTCTTTGAACTTGCAAAAGAACAATCTTTTGGCTCTTAAAGTGCCGGTTTTGAGCGAAGTATTCAACGCCGGTTTTGAACAGGCTCAAAGCTATATTCAAAGCGTATCACCGCAAAAAGATTTTAAATTCATAAGCCGTAAGGATTTAAACGACAGGGTGCGCGCTTGGGCCCAGGCGAACGCGCTTTTGTGGTGTTCAAGCATAGAAGATACTACGTTAAAGGAGCTAAATGGCATTGTGGAAACCTTGGTTGCCGCTGGCAAACCTAATAAATTTATCAACGATGTAATTTTGCAATTTTTCAGCCGTGAGGGCTTTGAACCGATGGACGACATAATTGAACAATCCGGCGGAAATTTACGCCACACAAGCGTATATACGCGCATTGAAACAATAACGCAAACAGAAGTGCGCAATACGATAAGTGAAAGCGAACTGGAAGCCTATAAAAGCACGCCTTTTGTTACCCTCAAAGGCTGGATTACCACGCTGGGCGTAAGCGACCATCACAAAGGCCACGAGGAAATGGACGGGCAGGAAGTCGGTGTTGAAGAAAATTTCAAAAACCCGCTTACGGGCGACGAAGCGCAAGCCCCCGGGCAATTCGGCGTAGCCGACCAGGACATTAATTGTTTATGCGCGACTTATCCCGTAGTTTTGGAGGACTAATGGAAACAAAAAAATATGACGCAAAGAAAGCTTTTGAAATAAGCGATTTTAAAACCGCCGAAGAAGACGGCCGCATTATAATTTCCGGCTACGCAAATACAAAGTATGTCGCCGACAGATACGGCGATATCCCGCAGGAATATAACCGGGATTTCGTCTATGAATTAACTCAGTATAAGAAAAACCCGATATTGCTTTTAGATCATTACGCGAACACCAGCTGTCTTATCGGGAAATGTCTTGAAATTTACGAAGACGACCGCGGTTTATACTTTAAAGCCGTTTTGACGGAAAGCGATTTGCCGCAGATAAAGCACGCCAAGACTTTAATTAAAGAGGGTATTTTGAAGACTTTATCAATCGGCGGACGCTGGCGTTATGAAGACCCGCAGGACGAACATAAATTAACCTTGGCTACGATATATGAAATAAGCCTTGTCTGTGTTCCGGCAGACACAAACGCAATGCTGAACGACGTAGCGCAAGAGCCTAAAGCCGCGCCAAGTACCTGGCAATCTCAGAAATCCGGGGAAAAGATAACAGCCGTAAATAACCGTTTGCGACTCTTTGGCATAAACCAAAAAATAGATTTGGCAGTAACAAAATAAAACAAGCCCCGAAAGGGCAAGGAGTTATAAAAATGTCTGAACCAACAGCAAAAGAAAATCAGGCTTTAGAGCCCAACGAAAAAGGGCTTGAAGCCGTTTTAAACAAATTGGACACAATCGCCCAAAGCGTTACGGAAAACGCTCAAAAAACGGCGGACGCTTTAAAAGCAGCGCAAAAGGCTCAGGAAGAAGCCCAAAAAGCGGCCGATGAAGCGATAAAGGCAAAAAACACTTTGCCTATTGACTTTACTCCGGCAGGCGCGCAAGCCGCCGTGAAAAGCGAAAAAAGCTCTAAAAACGCCGACTTGAGAACCTTTTTAAACGATGTAAAAGCCGCTAAATTCGGTAATGTAAAAGCCGCTTTGCAGAGCGGTGCGGCCAGCGGTTCTTATTTGGTGCCCGCAGGCTTTGTTCCCGAGCTCATTGACTTGCTGGAAAAGTACCCGTCTTATGTTTCTCAGGCGCGCAGGCTGCCTTGGGGCGTTTCCGGCAACAGCCGCGTAATACCTAATTTGGCAAGCCGCCCAGCCGTGGCCATTGTCGGGGAAGGCGAAGCTAAACCGATAAGCAATCCGGTGTTTGGGCAGATATCCCAAAAGCTTCATAAGATTGTCGGTGCCGTTGTGGTAACCCGCGAACTTATTGAAGATGAGGCTATTGATCTCCCTATGCTCTTGCCGGAGATTATCGGCCCGGCTTTTGTCGACGCTTTAAACACCTGGCTCTTTAGCGGGCAGGGCTCAACGCGCCCGGGCATATTTACGGTCAGCGGCACACATACGCCTACCGTCAGCGGCATAGGCGATTTGTTGGCTCTTAAATTTGCGGTTCCTTCTTTTGTAAGGACTTCCGGCAAGTTTTACGTCGCCAATGACGTATATGCGGCTTTGGCTTCTCTTACCAATTCCGCCGCTTATAAATGGCTTACTTACGCAGACGGCGTAATGAAAATCGACGGCAACGACGTTGTCAGTCTGGACAAAACCGTTATCGGTGCGGACGGCAGGGTCTGCTTCGGCGATTTGAAGAATGTTATCTTATCCCCCAAAGTGCCGGACGGCTTATCCGTAAGGTACAGCGATACCGCAACCATGACGGAAGGATCCGACGACAGTGCGGTAACGCATAACTTCTTCCAGGAGAACAAAGAAGGCTGGATATTTGAAACCAGAACCGAATTGACGGTTGTGGGTTCGGTATGGTCTAAAGGTACGATTACCGTCACCAACGGCGAATAATCAAAGTTTAAGGGCGGCGGGTATTTTGCCCGCCGCTTATCAAAGGAGAATAACAAATGAGAGCTAAAGAACTTAAAAAATACAAAATCTTATCCGCTTTCGGCAATTACAAACAGGGCGAATTTGTGGAATTTTACGACGCGAAAGACGACGATTATGTCGCTTCTTTGCTGAAATCCGGCAAAATCGCTTTGGTGCAAGTCAAATCGGCCCAAGCGGATAAAAAATAAATAAAAGGGGCGGATATTATGGATTTGATAAACCTTGACAGAGTTAAACAATTAACCGGCGCAAAAACAAACGAAGAAGCGGCTTTAAAATTAAAAACCGTACTTGAAGTTATTGAGGATTTTCTCGGCGTAGTATTGTTTAAAACTGATTTTAAAGACGAAAAAATCAGCCTTGCCTATGGAAATTGCCGTTATATCCGCCCTAATCATACCCCGGTAAACGAGGTTTATGAAATCAAGTTTTTCAACCCCGATTCCGGCAAATATGAAAGTCAAACGGCCTTTAAATATATTACCGGCGGCGAAACCATAGATTTTTTAAACAGGCGCGTTTTAAAAAAGCCCGGCTCCGGCAGGATTTTGCTTTCTTACAACGCCGGATTATACGCTGACGCGTCTGAAGTTCCGGCAACGATAACGCTCGCGGCCGAGAAACTGCTTGATTATTTGTTTGCGTCCGGTTTTGGCGGGGCGTATCAATCGGAGCATTTGGGCGATTATTCGTATTCGAAAGGGGCTACCGCTTCAGGCTTGCCGGCGGATATAGCAGCCCTTTTAAACGGGGTTAAATTATGAGTTTCCAAAGCTTGTTAAATTCCCGCGCCGACATTTACGAAGCGGATTTAAAGCAGGACGGGGCAACCGGACAGCAATATAAAAGCCTTTCGTTAATTGCGGAAAATATTCCTTGCGCTCTTCAGGGGGGCGGCAGTATAGAAAGGAGCGGGCGAATTGAAACGGGGGCTGAAAACGTGCGTATCTATCTTTTGCCGCGGTCTTTTGAAATTACTAAACATACGCACATAATCGCCGTCAACGGCGTGAAATACAATATTACCGAAGTTGCCGATATGGGCGGGCGCGAAAGATATTTAAGGATAAGCGCGGAGAGGATTTCTTTAAATGATTAATATCACTACTAAGAACTTTGACGCTATGCTTAAGCGTCTGGACGAGGCGGAACAAAAAATAATGACGGCTGCTGTTAAAGCCAATATAGCTGCGGCTTCAGAGGCGGAACGGACGCTTAAACAGGGATTATCCCAGCGCGCCGGCAGGAAGCCGAGTGATAAAAACTATCGTAACAGTCCTAAAGGTTCTTTGCCATACGGCCATACTATGGCATTAAGAAACAGTATCGGTTTTAAAGTTTTAAGAATCGGAAACGGCATTAAGGTCGAATTCGGGAGCGGTGCCCGTAAAAGTTCGATTGAGTACGCAAAGTATTTAGAAGGGCGAAATGGCAACGGTATAAGGCCTTTTTTGTGGGCGGCCTCGGGGATTTTTAACGCCGACACAATTATCGAAAAATTTAGAAAGTTTTACGGCAGGTTGAAATGATAGAAAACATTATTTATTCGGTTTTAAAAAACGACGGCGAACTCGCCGTTTTACTTGGGGCTACTGCGGAAGACAGCCGCATTTACGCCGTCTATGCAAATCCGCTGAAATTGCCTTGCGTAGTCTTTTACGGGACGGCACCAGTAAGCCCAAACGATACGCCATGGCTTTACAGCCAAAATATCACTTTTGAAATTTACGCGGAAACCGCCGCCGAGTTTGGCAATATCCGTAACAGATTTTACGAGATTTTCCAAAAATACGACCGTTTTTTTAACAGTGAAGCTTTCAAAACGCAAGGGATTATCATAAAAGAATGCCACGCGGTAAGCGCGCAGTCCGTAAGCACTTTCCCGGAAGAAATAGAACAAGGCGTAAGCGGGGTAATTTCCTTTGATTTTCAATTTACAAAATGCGCCAAAGCGCAAATTTAGAAGTAAGGAGAGTAACAAAAATGGCACAAAATAAATGTCAGGATATTGTAGTTTCCGGGGTTAGAAAACTCTTAATAGCCCCGTTGGGAACCAGCAAAGAAAACGCAACGGATGTAGGGTTTACCAATGGTAATGTAACCCTTACCGCAGCCTTGGAGTTTTTGGACGTCATGGTAGATCAAAGCCTTATGCCAGTTAGAAGCGTTTTAACCGCGGCAAATTATACTTTCGCCGCGCCTTTAGCTTCTATGGCTTTAGAAAGTTTGGCAATAGGGCTTGGTTTGTCTTTTGATGAAAGCGGCGTAGCCACTTTGCCAACCGAAAGGTATTACCAAGTATGGTTTGAAACCGACGCCCCTGTCAATGATAAAGGCGTAAAAGGCGTGCGGGAGTTTTATATCCCTAAAATGCGCTTAGGCGGCACATCAGAGTTAGCCTTTAGCCGCACGGATGCGCAGGTCAATAATTTAGAGGGAACTCTGATAAATTGCCCTACCGACGGCGAAAATACAAACTTCTTAACGGTAACCGATACCTATGCGGAGGACGCAAATGTTTAAATTCTTTTCTTCTAAAAAAGAATTGGACATTACCGACGCTTTAAAGAAAAAGCAGGCTCATATCACTATCGGCGGCAATCCGGTAGTGATAGAAGCCTTTAAGCTATCAAAGGCTTTAGAACTCTTCGAGGCTATGGGGAATATCAGCGAACTTATAAAGCTGGCCGGAAGTGATACCGCCGCTTTTAACCGGGTTTTACTTGCCAAATTGCCGCTTATTTTGCGTTTTTGCGTGCCTGATAGACAAATAGACGCGGAAAGCGTAACCCTTGCAGAATTTGCGGATTTGATAACGGCGGTATGGTGTGTAAATGATTTAGAGAGGATATTCTCAAATTTTTACCTCGCCACTCGGTCAATGCCTCAAATAATGCCGGATTTGGCGGGGTGGCAAAAATAATAAACGAGTATTTTGGGCAGAAGATAGAAGATTTAAGCCTAACGCAGATAAACGCCTATGTATTGGAATATACAAGGGCACAAAAAGCAGAAGCTGAAGTACTAAAGAAAAGCGGGCCTGCAAAGGTTTTAAACGGGCAGGAAAGCCTGGGTTCACTTAAAAAATTAGGTTTTAGAATAGGAAAATAAGAAATTATTTATCTTTATCAAATTCCATAAATTCTGGGTAGATAATAGCAAAAAAAAGAAAGATAGGTGCTAGAGGGAATAAAATTAATCTACCCCAAGAGGATTTTTCAAACTGTTCAAAATAGAATTTATAAAGTGTTTTCATACTAATATTTTAAGGTATTTTTAAATAAATTTAAAGGGTTAAAATATGGCAGATAATGAAAAAGTTACTATACAGATAGAAACAAAGGCTAATTTAGACGGTATCAAAAAAACTCAAGACGGCGTGGAAAAGCTTTCTGAATCCGTCCAAGAGTCAAAAGGAAAAATTAGAGATTTATGGAAAAAGATAAAAGAGGGGGCAAATGAACCTTATGTAGTTTGGCAAAATTTCACTTTTGCCCTTAAACAGGGCATTGGCACTTTAAGGCAAGGTATAAAATTTATCGGGGAAAGTATACAAGCCCACTTGGCAAATGCCAGGGCGGTAAAAACGCTTGAGGCAAGTTATCAGGCCCTTGGGATAACCGGCACGCAAGCACTTAAGAACGCCAAAGCCTTTGCCTCTGAAATGCAAGCCGCCACAGGTATAGCCGATGAAACTTTTTTAAACGCGCAAAAGCTGATGGCGCAATACGGCATAGTCGGCCAAAAAGCGCAAGAGGCTATAAAAGCGGCTTACGCTTTATCCCAAGGCGTCGGCATGAGTTTTGAAAGCGCGATGATGCAGCTTGCCAAGGCCTCAGTAGGCGCGACGGAAAGTTTATCAAGATATGGCATAGTTTTAGGCGACGGCGTAAAAGAGGGTGAAAAGTTCGGGGCGGTAATAAACCAAATTAATGAGAAATTTGGCGCGGCCGCACAATCGCAAATGGGCGATACGATAACGCAGGTAAACGCTTTAAAAGAAAGCTGGGGCGATTTTAAAGAGGTTATCGGTGCGTGGCTAATACCGGCATTTGAATTATTAATAAAAGTTGGAACGAAAGCTGTAAATGTTTTAAACCGCGTTTTCGGCGCGGATAAAAGCGCGATTGAGCAGGCCATTAATAAAGACAAACAACGTTATGCCGAATTGACCCGGCAATATGAAGCTATTGAAAAAATAGCCTTGGCAAATGCTAAAAACGGACAAATAGGCGAGGGCTGGGCCAAGCGTTTGAAAGAGTTGGACAACGAAAGGGTAAAACTATATGACGCTATAACCGCAAATCAGCAGACCTTAAACGTGGAAAAGGAAGAGTTAGCCGCAAAAGAGGCGGAAATAAACGCTAATTCTTTGCAAATAGCCAAGAATACCCTTGCCGCCGTCGAGGCCGCCAAAGAGCAAAAAAAAGAAGCCGCAGAAGCCGCCCAAAAGAGTGAAGCAAAACTAAAAACAGAGCGAGAAATTTTAGATACTTTAGAAGCCCAAAGATTAACGGCAAAATCTAATGCGGAGCAGTCTTCCCAAGAACGGATTATAAAAGCCACCGCGGATTATTCCAATATGTCCAGTGCCGAACTTGTGGAAGCCCGCATAAGGCTTGATAATGAAAAGGCCCTGCAAGAACAAATTACCGCCATAAAAAAAGAGGCTTTAGATAAGCAGGTAGCAGACGCCAAAGCCGCTTATGAAACTGCAAACGCGGAAGAATTAAGCGCAAAGGAAAAGGCCTACTCCGACGCCTTAGCCCAGCAATTAGTTTTTAACGAGCAGAATTTAGTCGCACAGCAAGAATACAATTCCCAAAGGATAGCCCTTGAAAATGAATTAACCTCTTACAACGCTGCCGCGGCTAAACTTTACGCTAAAACGCAGACGCAGAACTTTAAAAACGCACAGGATTTATTTGCGCAAATAGGCCAGCTTGCCACATCGGAAAACAAAAAATTGGCGGCGGTTGGTAAAGCGGCAAGTATAGCACAGGCAACTATCAACACCTACGAGGGTGCAACTAAAGCCCTTGCGCAAGGCGGATTTTTTGGTATAGCCATGGCGGCGGCGGTTATAGCCTCCGGCTTGGCAAGCGTGGCGCAGATTTCCGGCGTTAAACTTGCCAAAGGCGGTTTAGTCAAAGCTGTAACAGGCGGCGTTCCGGCGGTTATAGGTGAGGGCGGCTCTGACGAAGCCGTCTTGCCTTTGGATAACTCAAGGGCTATGCGTCGTATCGGCGGGGCTATTGCCGAGGAAAGCGAAAGCGGCTCTTTAGGGCAAGCACAAGCCCTAACGCTAACCGTAAATATAAACGCAAGCGGGGGCTTGCCGGCTTTCTTAAACGAACTTACGGAAGCCACGCAAAACGGCGTAACCGAGGCTTTAAGATATGCAAATGTTGCAGTAAAAGCAGGTAATGAACAAGGCGGGTATAGTGTATGATAAAAAATCCTTTTATTTTCTTAACTCAAAATTTCGCCAGGCAAATAGTAGATGCTGACGGTGCGGATATTTCCGCCGGTTTGGCCAATATCACCACTACGGATTTACCCTATACGGTAACTTTATTTTTTACCGATAAATGGGGGCAGATAGTCAACCGCACAATAGACACGCTGATTTTGCAAAACACCAATATCGGCAGTATAGTTATTGAAGCCGCTGATAATAGCGGCAATTATAGCCCTATGTTTACCATATCGGATAATACGGACGGCACCGTATTATTTAAGGCAGATAAGCCGGTAACTACATCATCTTTAAAGGTAACTATCCCGGCTTTAGGCAACCCCGAGCAAGTGCAAATAGGGCGTATCGGCGTTTATAACTATCTTTTAGATTTATTCGCCCTAACCGATAGCAACTATAAAACAGAAACAAATCAAGGTAATTACCGCACGCTTTCCGGCAATATCGTTTTTTATGGCGATTATAAAAAATGGGAAAGCAAAATCAAAATTGAGAACTTGCCGCAAGCGCAATTTAACACTATAAACGCCGCAGTGCAAACCGATAATATTTTAACCGTTATCCCTTTTAAGGATTTTGAGCCCTCGGCTGTTTATGAGTGCTATATCGCGCCGGATTTCAGTTTTGAAGTAGACCGTAAAACGGCTTTGTATTCCGCGACACTGGAGGCCAAAGAACTATGACCGAAATACCCCAAGAAATAGCCAATATTATCAAAAGCGGCGATTTAAGGCCGCTAAAGGTATTTTGCACGCTTTACCGCAATAAATGGAATGCCGGGCAAGGCAAGTTCGAAACCGAGGCCGAAGGCATAGATATATCTGGTATGATAAGCAAGTCCGGCACGCTCTCAAAGACGCTCGACATCGGCGAAATTAACCGCTTTGAAACCAATAACGTAACCTTAACCCTGTCCGACCCCAAGGGCTTATTTACCGAGGGCGCAGATAACAGTCTATTTAACGGAGATTATCAGCTTTACGGATCTAAAGCGGCTTTGTTTGTGGGTATTTCCCCGCAGGTAAAAACACAGCTCTTTACAGGCATTGTCAAAGAATTGCCGATATATAAGCCCGACGAGTATAAACTTGAGTTAAGGCTGGTAAGCCCTCTTGAATTCTTGCGGGATATTGAAACTAAAGATTTCAGCGATAAGATAACCGGGGAAACTTTAACACTGGACCACCAAGAGGAAGAAGAAAACCCTTTTTACAAAACAGCACAAACAGGCGTAGGCGGTATAGAAGCGGTTTACGCTGACGGCGTAAAGCTCTTTGCCGGTGTGGATTATGACGTTTCTGATTTAAATAATTTATCCCAGCAAGCCATGATAGAAATTATAAATAAGGATTTATTTGGGAAAACTTTTACATCGGATTATTATGTTTGGAAAAGGAATTTAAGTGTAAGTGAAATCATAACGGGGCTGTTAACTATGTGCGGTTTTGCTCCAGAGAATTTAAAAATAGAAACTGTAGCTTGGAACACGCTAATACGAAATCAGTTCTTAATTACTCAGCCTTTAATGACTTTCTGTTATGGTCAACAAAACAATGACTACACCTATACTGGCGGCGAAAATTGGCTAGGCCCTTACAGAGAAAGCATCTTTCCTGAAAATTTTAAAATCAATTTTAAAATATGGAATTATCAGTTCATGAACGGATATTATGCCCTTGGCGATTTGGAACAAACAGACCAAGCGGGGCAAGCTCCTATTGTCAAAAATGGCATTCTTATTGATTTCACAAAGTGGAATCCTTTTCCCGGGGAAATATCTATTTCTTGGATAAAAAACGGAGAAACTGTTGTTTCTGAAAAATTCAGCAGATATCCCATGGTAAATGATGATGTTGAAATTATTAAGACCTCATCAACGCTTTCAGTAAATATAGGCGGCATTTTAAATATTAAAGATTTTGTTTTTAACCCTAATACTGGTAAAGATAATGAGGCCGCGGTCAACTCTTTTGCTTTTGGTTCGTATTATAAAATAACTGAGATAAATTCCGCCGGAGATGAGCTGAATTCTTTAAGTGCTCCTGGAATTATTACGCAACCTATCAGTGTTAATCCTGATTCGACGACTTGGACAACTGTACGCGCAACTTTAAGTGATAGCTTTAGGGATTATAAACTCTCTTATAGAACTTCAAAAGACGGAGAACTTTGGGGGAATTGGCAAGATATATTTTTTGACGCAGGCTTTTCAGAAATGACGAAGTTTATTCAGTTTCGTTTTATAATAGCTTCCGTTCAATCGATTGACAATCCGCCAACAAATACCGATGTCAAAAATTTCCTCGCAGAATATTTAGCGCAAGGACTAGTATTGAATATGGTTAATTTATCAGGCCAAAGCGTGCTTGAGGCAATAGAAGATTTTGCGCTTATTACCGGTTATGAATTTGGATTGGATAGATTGGGCAATTTCTTTTTTAGGCCCAGACTGACAAGCAATATCCCTACGGCGGTATTAGACGGAACGCAACTTGTAAAAATTGGCAATATCCAAAAAAAGCTAAATAATTTTTTCACAAAATTAGTCTTATTATTTGGCGCAACGCCTTTAGAATTTTACGCCAATGATGGGGAAAAGCCTACTTTAATTGACCGCTACGGCGTATTAACTAAAGAGATAGACCGCCCGCAGATAGTAAATTACGATAACCCCGAACTTGCGCAAGCTATCGGCCCGCAGTTATTATCTGTTTATTCTTCGCTTAAAAATCAAATATCGGCGACGGCAAAGCTAAATTTAAGCCTTGATTTGGGCGATATTATAAATCTAAAAAGAGAGTTGCCCTTAACGGTAAACCCACAAGCCTCTGATCTTACCAAATATGAAAGCTTAAACACTTATTACCGGGCCTGCAAGATAATCGGGCTGTCTTATGACTTTGATAAAAGACAGGTCAAATATACCCTGCAAGATGTCAGCGACAATAATACTAAACCGCAGTATGAGTTTAACGAATTTAAATATTTATTGCCGGTAGAATTCGGCGTAAAGGAGTGAAAAGTATGGATATTACAGCAAACAAACGCGACAAAATATACAGGCCGGACAGCGTATACACGCTTAACGCTGGAGAAATGAATCAAATTATATCTGAGATTATGACGGCGATAACATCCGCCGGCATTACCCCCAGCTCGGCTGATACTGGGCAATTGCGGGAAGCGATTTTAGCAAGTATTTCCGGGCATAACACGGACGGAGAAGCGCACGCGGATATCCGACAAGCTATTGAAGCTTTACAACTTTTGAAGCTGGTTGATGTGTTGCCGGCGCAGGGAGAAAGCAAATATATTTACGCCGTGCCGCAGGACGAAAGGACGACGGACGGGCAGCTTATAGTGGTTTTGTTCATTTGGACGGGGACGGAGTGGGCCGCGGTCGGTGCGCTGACGACTTCCGTCGATTTGACTGATTATCTTAAAAAGACGGACGCGCAAAACACCTATTTGCCGAAAACGGGCGGGAACTTAACCGGGCAGGTTTCCACCGACAGTTATATATATTTCCGCCAAAACGCGAAAGGTTTGATTTTCCCCGGGAGCGCCCAAATAACGGGTTTTGATACGGGCAATTTGTTTATACAGAACGCAAACAACGGGCTGATATTTAGAAAATCCGACAATCAGCTTGTTCGGCGAAGAAACAACGTCGACAGCATACTGCTGAGCGAAGCGGAAAAAGGCGTATCCGGCGGGGTGGCTTCTTTGGGGACGGACGGGAAGGTTCCGCAGGAACAGCTGCCGAATATTTCCGCCGCTACCCCCGCCGTTGATTTGGGGCAGGTTTCGGAAGCTTCGTTTGAAGTTAACAAAAATTACGGAGCAAGCGTAAGCGGCTCGGCTTCTTTTACTTTGCCGACGCCGGCTGACAGCACAATCGCCAATAAAATTACTTTAAGCCTTAACGTCTTGGCAAACAGCGTTATTAGCTGGGGCACAAACGTAAACGCCGCTTTGGCTGAGTTTACCCCCGGCAAATACCAAATACGGCTTTTGTGGAATAATACATCTTCCGCTTGGTCTGCCGAGGTTTTGAAAGAAACTAAGACGGAAAGTAATGTTAAAACTTTTGTTTCGTTTAACGGCAATTATTCTGATGAATGCGGGACTGTCAGTTTAACATTAAATAATAGCCCAAGCTATGTACAAGGTCCATTTGAAAACTATCAATCTTTAGGAGTTGATAGAGCTAATAGTCCATTAACAATGTCTGGCGATTTGACAAAATGGAATTTTGGATTAAATCCATTTAAAATTACCTGCTGGGTTTTAAATAGCAGTGATGTTTATTTTGACATTTTCAGCAGTTCTGATAATAGTACGAAAGTAAATACAATGGGGCAATGCACCGCAAATGGCGTAACTTTGAGCCCAACTACAACATCTTTTAGTATTTCCTCTTGGACTTTTTTGGAGTTTGGAAGAGGTTCAGACGGGATTTTTAGGTTTTTCGTAAACGGCGTTCAGAAAATGCAAAAAGACGCTTCTACTGTTGAGGCGGATTTTTCCAATGCAAGCAGAATGTTTAGCGGTTATGGGTCAGCTTCAACAGCTTATATGAGCGATTTTGTGATTTCCGCTGAGAGCGTAAGCCAAGCCAATTACACACGTCCCACCACGCCCTTTGTTTTGTCGGACAGCGGGGTAAGCGATTTACACGACATTAAAATCGCGGAACTTTATTCCAGCATTTCAGCTTTACAAAATGAATTACAAATCTTAAAAGGACAGAGTATGAAAAGATTAGATTATACAAATGCGGTTGAATTCTATTTAAAGGAAAAAGACCAGACTTCCTACACTGTACCGGCTAATGGGTATATATTTGGATATGGATATCAAACCTACAAAACAGTTGGTGAATCATACACTGGAAATATTCTAATAAACGGTATAAATGTAGGAAAATATTTTAGAAAATACACTCTGAACAACGATCAGGTTGATACAAGTATTCCTTTATCAATGCCTTTACCTGTTTCTGCTGGAGATGTAATAACAATAACAGACAATAGGGAGGCTTTTCAAGAGCCATATTTATTTGTGCCCGAAAAAGAAGACTAGGTAATAGGAGCGTAAGAAATGAACATCAGCGTTGAACTTGGCTTAAGTATTGCGGCGCAGTTAATCACTATCGGGATATTTGTGGGCAAATTAAACACGTTTCAAAAAATGGTGGAGTTCCGCCTTGACCGCCTTGAAAGCAAACAGGATAAGTACAACCATTTGCAGGAGCGTATGACGCGCGCGGAAGAAAGCGTAAAGAGCGCGCATAAACGTTTAAACGAAGTAGAGGAGCGTGTCCATGAATATCATCATTAAACGTATCTTTAAAGGGCCGGACTACACTATCGGCAAACTCTCAATCGACGGGAAATATTTTTGCGATACGCTGGAAGATACCGTAAGAAAGCCCGGGGTTAAAATCCCGGGCAAGACGGCCATTCCCGCCGGCAAGTACAAAATTAAGCTGACCGAAAGCCTGCGCTTTGGCAAGTTAATGCCGCGGCTTATGGATGTGCCGGGCTTTACGGGCGTTCTTATCCACAGCGGCAATACGGCTGAAGATACGGAAGGCTGTATTTTGGTAGGCAAAAACCGCGTAAAGGGCAAAGTGTTAGACAGCCGGGAAACATTCCAAAAGCTGTTTACAATGCTTTGGGTGGTTAGCCTTGGCGGCGAGAGCTTGGAAGTTGAAATAAATTAAGTTAATGTAGGTCAGGCTTAGCCTGACAGGTAAAACCTATTACTTTTCCTAAATAGTAATAGATTTTGCCTATAACCGCTAATATGAACGAAAAGGCCCTTTTAGTTCATATTTAGCCCCAAGATGTGAACGATTTTAACGTTTTTGTTCTTTGAAAATTTGAAAGAAAATAAAAAGGCCGCCTCTGTTTGGGCACCCTTACGGGTTAAGCCTGAGGCGGGCTGATAAGATATTTTAGCAAATTGGAAATGTTATTTGTTTTTATGATTAAAGAAGTATTTTAAACCAATAGCCCAAAGCCCTACAACTGTAGCTAATGAAGATGTTATAAAAGCAATAGATACATTATTCGGCAAAAAATGGTGCATTTTTGCAATTTGTCTTATTTCATAACCGGTAAAAATCAACCAAGCAGAAGAGAGAATGGAAAGAAAAATAATTAGACATCGTCTTATAGTCTTATTTTCTTCCTCTATATCATTTAAGATTTGTAGGCGTCTAATCTTTTCTTGTTCAAGTCTGGATTTTTCCTTTAATACAGTAATATCTTGTTGCGTTTGAGGGCTATCTTCCACATAAGTGTTAATATCTAAAGGCGGACGCATGTTATACCCCTAGGATTTGGCGCCTAAATCCTATAACGTCAGAAGATACACCAAAAATCCGAGCAAGTTGTTCATTATTTATAAAGGGATAATCACTAATATACTTCTGCAACATTTGTTTAGGAACTAATAAATTAGCGGCAAAACAATTTGCTTCTTGTTCCATTGGTTTGTTAGAAGTGTCAGCAATAGGCCGACGATATAGAACTTCATAGTCTGGCTTATCTGCATGACCTAATAAATAGTGTCCTAATTCATGGGCTATTGTAAAATTTCTGCGGTTTGGACTATCTGCAACATTAACAATAATTGTATTTTTAGTGATAAATCCAGAAACATTAGTATATTCTGGCTTAAAAGTATAATATTGTACAGTTAAGCCATAGTTACGTGCTAAAGCTTCAGACAGCACGGGAGGAACAGTTATAAAGTTATCTTTTATAACTTTTAAAGCCTCATTTTCAGCTTTTTTAAAATCAGCAGACATAATTTTTTATCCTCTTTTAAACAAAAAGCCGCTTATAAGACGGCTTATTGTATATATATTATATCTGTTTTAGAAGGAATTTCAACGCTTTTAGAAGGAATAAGGAGGTAGTAAACATGAGTATATTGACGTTCATTATATCCGTTGTACTCTTAGGCGCATTGGTCGCTTTGCTTACAAACGGTATTATGGAGGGGCTGAAGCAAATCCCCGCCATTGAAAAACTGCCGGCGGCCGTAAAGTTTATGATTATGCTGGCTATTGCCGGCGGGTGCGCTGTAGTTGTTCAGGACGGCGCGAAGGAGTTTATAAAAACTTCTTTCTGGCTTGTGTGGCTTTGCTCCGTTGCAGCGGCTCAGCTTGGCTATGACAAGCTTATCAAGGGAAAAATTGAGAAATTAGGGGCGGCTGATGTCGGCACTAATAAGCTTAATTAGCCCGCTTCTAAGTAACGGGTACTTTTGGGGCGGATTAATCGCCGCCCTTGGGGTTTTGTGCGTTTGGATATATCTAAACGGCCGGGCCAGCGGAAAAGAGGCCCAAAAGCGTAAAGCTTTAAAACAAGAGTTAAAGGAGCGTGAGAGATATGAAAACGGTTATAAAAGCGGTGCTGCTATGTCTGATAATGAGCGTAATGAGTGGGTGCGCCGCTTCCTCTCCAAGAACTAACGCGGCGGTATGCTTCCCCCCGTGGGATTTTGCCGACCCGGCAATAATGAAGCTTAACGCTTCAAACTGGGGCAAGGTTGTAGGCATAGCCTGCGTCTGCGACCCTAAAAATAAAGCTTGTAAGGAGTAAGTAAAGGAAATGGAAAGAAGTGAAATATCCGCTAAAATAGCGGAACTTAAAGTTTTAAAGGGGCTAGCCAAAGGCACGCCGTGCGAGGTTTTCAGCCGCGTTGTGGGCTATTTGCGCCCGGTTCAGTGTTGGAACAAAGGCAAAAAGGAAGAATACAAACTCAGAAAGCATTTTACCTGCGGGTGCGGGGGGAAATTTTTAAAGTAAATAATTAAACAAAATGTACGCAATCGGATTTGTGAAGCCAATAAAAAAGAGGCTCATTAAAAGAGCCTCTTTTTAAAATAATCTCTAAGAACGGCCACACTTTCAGCCACACCTCAGAGGTAAATTCACTCCTCGGATAGGACTCGAACCTATAACCTATCGGTTAACAGCCGATCGCTCCACCATTGAGCTACCGAGGACTACATAAATATTTTATTAAAATTACTTTATTTTGTAAAGAGATTTTAATTTTTTTCTTTCCATCATCGCTGACGTATTTATGTCTTCTTTATTTATTATATCACTTATTTAAAAAAGAATAAAGAGTTTCGTTAAATTTTTTGCAAATTTATTTACTTTTACTTATGTCCGTCAAAAAAGTACGGGCGCCAAGTAAAGATTGTCGGAAACTTACTTCTTTTTTCTCAAATTCTTGCCCGTTACGTATTTCGCGCCGGGGAGTTTCTTCATAAATTTTTTAACTATTTCATACAAATTACGTCTTCTGCGCAGAAAAATGACTCTTTCCGTCATAAATCTTTTATTAAAGCCTCTGCATTCGGCGTAACGGGAAACAAAAAATTTTAATTTGTTTTCGCTTCTAAGCGGCTTCATAAGGGTTTGGCAGGATTGAAGCATTCCGACGGCTTTCTTTTTAAACTTAAATCTGTTTATATCAACCAAAGCGAAATGATAGTTTTTTCCTTCGCGGGAATATAAAATATTGTTTGCGGTAAAATCCTTGTCTATCAGGCCGTGCTCGTGCATTTTTGCCGTATATTCGGCCAAAGCCTTTATAAGTTCTCTGTTTTTGCAGTCGTGCCCCATACGCGGCATATTAAGCTGTTCGCTGATAAAATAGGAATAATTTATTATTCCGTATTTGCGTTGTATTATGTAGCCGAAAGGTTTTGGCGTATCAAAGCCCATTTGTCTGAGTTTAACGGCGTTTAAATATGCGCTTTTGGCTTTTGGCCGGCGCAATCCTATTGAATAAAGTATTCTGTTGATTATCGGCGGTATGCAGTATTTTTTTACGTTTATTTTCATTCCGCCTTCTTCGTAAACTTTTATTTGGTTTCTGGCGTTATGAATGCAGAGTCCTTTTTCGGAAAATAAATCCGGCACTTTTTGGATGAAGCCTTCCGGCAGGCCTGAATTTTTTGCGGAATATACAAAAACGCTGTCTGAAATCTTGTTCATTTTATGGCATACCTCAACTGCGCGCCTCCGCCAAGAGCGCATTTATATTTTTATTTGTTTTTTAATTATATCAAAAATTTTATTTCTGACGTCGAAAAATCGTTGAAAAGAGCTTTTTTGATGTTAGCTTTCTTCGCAGTTATATATAATATATAAATGCAGATATTTAATTATGAAAAGCGCATTCGCCTTATAAAATTCAATTTTAAAAAAGACTATATGCACTTTTTGAAAATAAAGAATAAATATGCCTCGGAAACCAATCTTATGGAAAGTTTTATATTGACGGTAATTGCCATAATAAGTTTTATAGTTTCCTTTTTTGCGGAGAAAATTGAAAAATATATTTTTATTTCCTGCCGGAAAGCCGGCGAGGGCTCCGTTGAAGATTCTTGCGTCTGCAATCGTCAAACCAAGGAAAATCCCCAAAAAACTTCACTTTTGACGGAACTCAGCTTCTGCAAAACGTTTTATACTCCCGCTTAAATCATAATTAGTCTTTTTGTAAGGTATCCCGCGCCGGCTTTTATTTCGCTCTGCGCGGCGGCGTTTTATTTTATATTAAGGATAATTATGACTAAAAGAATATTTACTGAACTGTTGTTGAGTTTTTTTGTGTGTTTATATGCCGCAAATGTGCAGGCGGCAGGCTTTGCTCTTTACGAGTACAGCGCGCGCGGCAACGCTATGGGCGGAGCCGTTTTGGCCAATAAGGCCGAGCCCGCTTCGATAGCTTCAAACCCCGCTTTGATTACCAAGCTTCAAGGTACCCAGGTTCAAGCCGGGATAACAGGTGTTACGGTAGGCGGATCTACGGAAATTTCCGGGCAGAAAAGGGATTTAAAAACCAGCACTTTCTATTTGCCGAACCTTTATATAACCCGTCAGATGAGGGATCATATTTATCTTGGGCTCGGTCTTTTTTCCCGCTTCGGCTTGGGGGGGAAATATAAAGATTATTCAAATTGGCTCCCCGCAATAAGCGAAAGACAGTCTTACCGTATGGATTTGGTTACGTATTCCGTTAACCCGGTAATGGCTTCAAGAGTTACGGACGATTTATCTTTAGCCGGCGGCTTTGAAATTATGTACGCCCACTTGATAGAAGATAAAGGTTTTGGCCGCCAAAACGGTGTCCGCATAGAGGGCGATTCCGTAACTTGGGGGGCAAACTTCGGTTTATATTATAATCCTTCCTGGGCGGAAAAGTGGGGCGCCGCTTTGACTTACAGAACCAAAACCCGCCATTTGGCCAGCGGGGAAGTTACCGGCACGGGCCTGTTTACTTCCGCCACCGGGGACGCAACGGCTTCTTTGGCTTTGCCCGACCAACTGGCTTTCGGGCTTTCGTTCGCGCCGTCAAAGAAGCTTACCTTGGAAGCCGACATTATGGGTATATTTTGGAGTTCTTACAAACAGCTTCGCGTCGACTATGACGATTTGCGTGCGCCCAATAACGAGTTTAAACATTATAAAGACGTTTACCGCTTTTCTTTGGGGGCTGAATACTCCCTTACCGATAATTGGGATTTGCGCGCCGGATACGTATATGACGAATCCCCTATAAACCACAAATATATGGACACTATGGTTCCGGCTGATGACAGGCACATTTTCAGCGGCGGCGTAGGCTATAACGCAAAAGGGTTCGGCGTAGATGTATCTTATTCTTATATGCTTGTGAGCGATCTTACGGGTACGACCGAACACGGCCAAACCGCCAAATATAAAGGGGCCACCAGTCATATGATAGGTTTAAGCTTTAAATACGCTTTTTAGGTGTGAAGGCCTTTTTATATTAAAAAGCCGCTCACTAAAGAGCGGCTTTTGCGTTTAACTTTATTTTGCGGATTATTTTTTTACATATTCGTTTAAAGGCTTTACCCTGTAAAGCGGAGCAGGCATTTTGTCGGTGGTTATATAGCCGGGCTCGGCGTTTATAACGTCGGGCAGACGTTCCGTTATCGTAGCGCAGGTAAGTTCCACCGTAGCCGGACGGTTTACCGTGATTTGCGTTGAAGGTTCGCCCTCAACCGTCCAGTCGTTTTGGTCGAACTCTTCCGGCGCGTATACTTTGCCTATACATTCCGTTTCAAGAATTATGCCTTCGGCCGTTTTTGTGGTTACCACTGCGGACATACCCGTTGCATAACCTGCGGGAATAGTCATATTTAAAGTGGAACTTTTGAGTTCGCTTTTGTATGTTTGAGGGACTGTTTTTTGCGTTTGTTCTTTTACGGTAAGGCCCAATTTTTCGCAAAGCCAGCCGTTTACGTTCCACATATAAGAGGGCAGGAACTCGCCTCTGTCAATCATTTCCTTGCGGAGTTTTTCGGAGATGTTGTCAGAGGCGGAAATTTCTTTGGCGAAGCTTTCCAAATCCAATCCGGCCCCGTGCGCTTTTGCCAAGGCTATGCCGTAATCTTCCACGTTATAACTGGATTTTCCTTTTATTTTGGTGATTTTTTGCGTCGCGCCGGAAAGAACCGTTATAAGATTGCCCCAAAATACGTCTTGGTATCCGCTTCCGCACAGAGTGCATCCGTGCTCTTTAGCCAATTTATCCAGTTCCGCTGTAAGCGCGGGGGAAGAATTCGCCGGGAAAAAGGCTTCCTCGCAGGTGGAAATGGCGTTCACCCCGGCCTGCGCGCAAGTTTTAAAAGCCTCAAAAACGTCTTTAAACAGGCTTTGCGTGGTTATAATACAAATATCGGGTTTTACTTCTTTAAGTATTTGCGCGGCGTTTTTTGCGTCTTCTACCAAAATGCCTTTTTTGCCTATTTTGGCGATATCGCCGATGTCTTTGTTGATTACCGCAGGGTTGACGTCAAACGCGGCGACGATTTCCGCACCCTTTTCATAAACGTAGCGTATGGAATATACGGCCATTTTGCCGCAGCCGTATTGGGCTACTCTTAATTTTCTCTGCATAAATTTGCAATATCCTTTAAATCCGCCCGCTGTAAGCGGGGGAAAATTTTTTATAAGTGCATCAAAAATCATCCCCCGGCTAAGGGGGATGACTGCGCCTCAGTTAAAATATATTTCCTGAAAGCCGGGATTGGTTTTGGTTTCAAGCGGAAGAACGTATTTTTTTACCGTCGAGAAATCTATTTTGTTTAAGTCTATTTTTCTTATAGTCGGGTTATACATCGTGGTGTAATAAAATTCTTTTCCGCTTAAATTGCTGAAGGCAGTCCATTGGGTCGCGCTCGGCAAATCGGGAATTTCCTGGCCGGGTGCGAATTCCTCTCCTATCGGTATGGTAAAAGCCTTAAGGATTTGAAATCCCTGTTTTATGCCGGCTTCGACGTTTTTCGCTTTAGGTGCGCTGTGCAGGGCAAAAAAAGCTCTTACGAATCTTGAAGGCGGCGTATAATCGCCAGGCAGGCCAAGTAAACTTGAAGTCCCGCCCAAAGACTTAAGCTCTATATCTCCTACTTTACGGTTTTTTGCCAAGCCCGTTTCCAGGTTTACGTAGTTGTTAAGGTTTGTAATATGCCAGGGAAATTCGGGCGAGTTTGTAAATACTCCGGCTTTATTGTCGTAAATATTTACTTTGCCGTTGTCGGTGATTTCTATGGCTATATTCCCGCCTTTTGCGTCCGTTACGCGCCAATGCGCCGTCGGCAGAGGCTGACCGTCTTTTTCATAGCCTATGGGCACTACGGTTATTTTGGGCAGATTGGCCTTTACTTCTTCTACCGTTGAAAAGTTGCTTAGAATCCAACTTACCAAATACATATCCGCCAAGGATTTGGAAGCCTTTTTGGGATTATATTTAGATAAAGATCCGTACCCGGAGAAGTAAAACATTCCCGCGTTGAGGCCGGCTTCGTTTACGCCTTCGCCTATAAAGTCCTCATAGACCAAGGCGACGCCGGTAAATCCGTATTTGCCTTTCCATTTAAGTCCGTTCTTTTTGCCTTCGGACGTATAAGACTGAAAATCAGCTCCGCGCGGCATTATTACCAATTTGCTGTTTAAATCGTAATAGCCCCATTCTATGCTTCTGCCCGCTATGGCTGCGCCGTCTTCGGTTTTGAAGGCTATGCCGGTGCAGGCGTAAAGGCTTTGCCCTGTAAGCATTGCGCCGGCCAAAGCCAAAGCCAATAATTTGTTTGTTTTCATTAATACCCCCTTTTTCACAACTAAGAGAAGTATAACGCCGGAAACCTATAAATGCAAGGCCCCGGAGCAAAATGACGATTAAAAGGAGAAAATTCTATAATTAATACTTTTTTACGACGGAAATTAAATCAAACGATTGATTTTTAATTCGGCTTTTTTGTATACTTTTCATAATGCGTAAAGTAAGGAATCAAAAATGAAAGATTCAAAAAATAAATTGCTTAAAACTGCTTTTGAGCTTTTCGCCTTAAGGGGCATTGACGGTGTTTCCACCAGGGAAATCGTCCGCGAGGCCGGCGTAAATATCCACGCCATAAGCTATTACTTCGGCGGGAAGGAGGGGCTTTATAAAGCGGTTATAGATTATCTTTTTGACTTTATGAAAGAAGAGAGCGGGTCTTTCATTCATTTGGATGAGTATTCACGCGCTTTGGACGGAGCCGGGCGGGAGGAAGCTTTGGACTTGCTTTTTAAAGTGCTTGGCGAATTTACCGACTTCGGTTTCGTTCCGAAAAACAAATATGTGGCTCTGTTTTTGACTAGGGAAGAATTTTATCCGTCAAAATACGGCAAGAATTTTTTTGAAAGGCTTACCTGCCCCTTGCAGGAGTTTATGATGAAGTGCATTTCAAAAATAACCGGGATGGATATATCCGACCGCAAAACCGTATTGCTTTGCTATATGATAACGGCGCAGTCGCTTGTTCTGGGGCGAAAAAAGAACGATTTGCTTCAAACTTTTAAAATGAAGTCGTTGGATGAAGAAACTTCTCTTTTCATAAAACAAATGCTCTGCGTTAACGTGAAAGCGATTTTAAAAGAATATATGAAGGAGTAAAGATGAAGAAACACTTAACTTTCGCGGCCTTGCTTCTTTTGGCCGCAAGCGTAAACGCGCTGGACGTATTCGGCGTGTATAAAACGCCCGCGCCGGAAGGCTGCAGCGAGGTTGATTTAACCTCCAAAGGCCTTACTTTGGCGGATTTGACGGCGGTTGCGATATGCAATAATCCGGCTTTAAGCGCGGATTATATGTCCCTCAAATCCAAGGAAGCGGCTTTGGGCGCGGCCAAAGCGGGCTATTTGCCTACGGTTGTGGTTAAAGGGGAAGGTTCTTTAAACGGGAAAAAAGTTGAAGATAAAGATTCCGTCCAAAACGAACCTTATGCGGCTTCCGCGGCCTTAAACTGGCTTATTTATGATTTTGGGGGGAGATCTTCCAATATCGGGCTTAACAAAGCTTATTTAAACGCAGCCGAGCACGCTTATGACGCCGCCGTGCAGGAAACCGTCTTGCAGGTGCACAGTGCGTATTTGCGCGTTTTGGGCGCAAGAGAGTCTTTAAAGAGCGCGCAGGCCAGTATGAAAACCTATAAAAAATCTTTTGAAGAATCTTCAAGAAGATATGATTTGGGTATGGTTTCTTTGGTGGATAAACTTCAAGCCAAAACGGCTTACGAGCAAAGCACTTTGACGGTAACCACCGCGGAAAATACTTTAAGGCAGAACGAAGGTAATTTGGCCGTTTTGCTTAATCTTTCCCCAGATACCAAACTTGATCTTAAAGAAATACCGGCCAATGATTCCGTAATAAAACTGGAATCCGGCAACGATATAAAAGAACTTATGGCTTATGCGCTTGAAATGCGCCCCGAAATCAAACAAAGCCAAAGCAATATAGAAGCAGGCAAAGCGGGGATAAGTTCCGCGCGCTCCGGCGGTCTGCCGAGCCTTTCCGCCGTTGCCCAAGCGCAGTATAACGACAACTGGAAACGCAGCCTTCCTTATGAAAGGGGAAGCTCGGTCGGCTTGGAACTTTCTTGGCCGATATTCAGCGGTTTTAACACTTCTTATTCCGTTTCAAAAGCGAAGTATGAATATGAATCCGCCAAAGAAAATTTGGAAGATACTAAAATAACGGTGTTAAATGAGGTATGGTCTTACTATCAAAATTATAATACCGCGGTAAAGTCTTACCAAATAAGCAAGCAGATACTCGCCACCGCCGAAGAAAACGAAAGAGTGGCTTCCCGCTACTATGAAGTGGGCAAGAGCGACATCTTAAATTTGCTTAAAGCCAACGCCAGCTTGGCAGACGCCAGAGAAGGCCTCGTAAACGCTTATTACGGGCTTTTGATAAGCAAAGCGAATTTATACAGAGCAATAGGGAGATTTTAAATGAGCAAGAAATTTAAAAAGGACAATATCATCGCCGCCGTATTGATTTTGGCGGCCTTGGGCGGCGGGTACTTTTTAGGCAATAAATTTGCCGGTAAAGCCGCTGCTGTAATGCCTATGGGTGCGGGGGACGTTTACGTTACGGTAAAACGCGCCGAACGCAAAAATATAGCCCCGGCCAAAAAATATATAGCCAGAGTGGAAGCCATAAACGCGGTGGACATAAGGCCGCAGGTTTCAGGTTATATTGAAGATGTTTTGTTTGAAGACGGTTCTTTCGTAAAGGAAGGCGATACGCTCTTTAGAATAGAACAGCGCAAATATAAAGCCAATTTGGCCAGCGCGAAGGCGGCTCTTTCCCAAGCGGAGAATGATTATAAAAGGCAGCTTTCGCTCTATAAGGATAAAATGCTTCCCGCGGCCGAACTTGAAGTGGCGGAAACCTCTCTAGAAAAAGCCAAAGCCGATTTGGAACTCGCCAACTTGGATTTGGAACACAGCGAGATAAAAGCCCCCATATCCGGCAAAATCGGCAAAACTTTTATTACAAAAGGCAATTACGTCGATCCTTCCACTTCCAGCCTTGCGCGCATAGTGCAGATAAGCCCGGTAAGGGTCAACTTTTCTTTGACCGATAAAGAGCGTCTTGAAAGTCTCAAATACATTGACAAAGAAGGCAATGGCAAAAACTCCATTCAGTTCTTGCTGGCCGACGGTCAAATCGTAGACGTTAAAGATCCCAAGCTTTTCCAGGATAATGAAATGAACACGGAAACGGCCACGATTTCAATGTATGCGGTTTATTCCAACGAAGAAGCCCTTTTGGTGCCCGGAAACTTAATAACAGTTTTGGTATCAGCCGACGGGCCGGAAGAATCTTTAATCGTGCCGCAGGTCGCCGTAGCGCAGGATTCAAACGGCAAGTATGTTATGACCGTAAACGATGAGAACGTCGCCGAACAAAGATATGTCGGCCTCGGCCAAAGCATAGGCGACAACTACATAATTACTTCCGGTATAGAGCCAGGGGAGAAGATTGTTATCTCCGGCGTACAGAAAGTAAACAACGGCCAGAAGGTAAAAACCACCATCGTGGCTGACTAATAAAGGGGGATAAATGTTTTCCAAATTCTTTATTGAAAGGCCCCGCTTTGCGGTAGTAATCTCTTTGATTATCAGCCTTGCGGGCGCTATATGTCTGTGGACTTTGCCGGTCGCGCTTTACCCGGAAATTACTCCGCCCGAAATTTATGTAAGGGCCAGTTACCCGGGCGCCAGCGCGGACGTCGTAGCCACAACCGTCGGTATTCCTTTGGAAGAAGAAATCAACGGCGTGGAAGATATGATTTATATGAGTTCCACTTCGTCCGACGGCAGCTATTCGCTTACCGTAACTTTTAAATCGGGCACTGATCCCGATATCGCTCAGGTTAAGATACAAAACCGTATACAGCAGGCCAACGGGCAGCTTCCTACGGAAGTTACCAGAAGGGGTATGACAGTAAGGCGTATGTCTTCAAGCATATTGGCCTTCATAAGTTTTATGTCCCCTAACGGCACTTATGACACCAACTATATCAGCGACTATTTGGAAAATAACGTCAAAAAGGCTTTGATTAAAGTTGACGGCGTAGGCGACGTTAGCATACACGGCGCAAAAAAAAGTATGCGCATTTGGCTGGACGCGGATAAAATAGCCGCGCTTAACCTGCCTGTGTCAAGCATAAGATCTGCTATAACTTCGCAGAACTATCAGCCCACTTTGGGGAAAATCGGCGCTTATCCTAATGAAAGCGACGAACAAATGGTTTATTCTTTGCAGACGCAGGGCCGTATAAGCGACGTTGAAGGTTTTAAGAACATCATAGTAAGAACCGATGAACAGGGCGGGCTTGTCCGCTTAGGCGACGTCGCCAGAATTGAAATCGGTATGGAAAGCTATTCCGCGGAGGGCGAATTTAACGGACTTCCGGCGGTTTCAATGTCATTAAGCTTGACTTCCGGCGCAAACGCTTTAAGCACTATGGAAGGCGTAAAATCCGAGTTGGAACGTCTTTCAAACTTCTTCCCGAAAGACTTTACTTATAACATAAATATGGATACCACCGATTACATCAATGAGTCCGTAAGCGAGGTAGTGTTTACTCTGCTTTTAACTTTTGTTTTGGTGGTTTTCGTTTGTTATTTATTCTTGCAGGATTGGCGTTCGACTTTGGTGCCCGCCGTGGCCATTCCCGTTTCATTGTTGGGCAGTTTTATCATAATCCGCGTTTTGGATTATACGATAAATATGTTTACCTTGTTCGGTTTGGTTTTGGCTATCGGCGTAGTGGTTGACGACGCCATCTGTGTGGTAGAGCGCGCCGTATTGCTTATCACCAGGGAAAAAATGAAACCGAAAGACGCCGCCATTCAGACTATGAAGGAAATTTCCGGCCCGATTATAGCTACGACGTTGGTTTTGTTGGCGATTTTCGTCCCGATAGGTTTTATGGGCGGCATTACCGGTAAAATCTATCAGCAATTTGCCGTTACGATATCAACTGCGGTAATATTTTCCTCAATCAACGCTTTGACTTTGTCCCCGGCTATTTGCGCTACGGTTTTAAAACCTGTCAAACCGACGACTTTTAAACCTTTGGTTTGGTTTAATATGCTTGTGGCTTCGGCCTCCAGCAAATACCGCGCCATAGTCCGCATAGTAGCCAGAAGCACGGTGTTTATTGCAGTAATCTTCGTTGTGCTTGCTTTATTGGTATGGGGTACTTTAAAGACCAGTCAAACCTCCTTTATCCCCGGCGAAGACCAAGGCGTCATTATGCTTAACATACAGCTGCCGGAAGGCGCTTCTTTCAAGAGAACGAAGGCTGTAATTAATGAGGTTATGCCTATAATCCGCGCCGAACAAGGCGTTAAAGGCGTAATGAGCGTAGCCGGGTTTAGCTTAGGCGCGGGCAGCGGCGAAAATCTCGCTATGATAATTATAACGCTTACCCCGTGGGGCGAGCGTGAAGGCGCGGAATATTCTTCCACCGCCATTTTAAACAAGCTTAAAGCTAAAATTTCCGGCAAGCCGGAAGCTGAATTCCAGTTTATGGAAATGCCAGCAATACCCGGTTTAGGTATGTCCGGCGGTATGGATTTAAAAATCCAGTCCTTGAACGATGCCGACTATATTAAGCTTGATAATGTCGTACAGAACTTTTTGGACGCTATGCGCCGCAATCCCAATATATCCTTTGCCTATACGAACTTTACGGCTAAAACGCCTAATGTATTCTTGGATATAGACAGGACTAAGGCCGAATCTATGAATGTGCCGCTTTCAAATATTTTCTCCGCTTTGGAGAACTATTTGGGCTCCGGCTACGTCAACGACGTTAACTTCGGCACGCAGGTAAATAAGGTTATGATACAGTCCGATTGGAAATATCGCCAGAATCTTTCCACGATGGACAACTTATACGTGCCGAATCTGGCAGGAATGATGATACCTTTAAGGGCTTTTGTGGACTTTAGGGATATTCTTTCCCCAAGGATGATAACGCGTTATAACCAGTATCCGTCAGCGACTATTACCGCGGTGCAGAAAAACGACGTGAGCAGCGGTCAGGCTATGGCCGCCATAGAAGAACTTGCAAAACAGGCTCTGCCGGAAGGATATGCCTATGAATGGTCCGGAATCAGCTATCAGGAAAAGCAAACCGGCGGGCAGATAACTTTCCTTATATGGCTTGCCATATTGTTTGCTTATTTGTTCTTGGTGGCTCAGTATGAAAGTTGGAGCGTGCCGGTATCGGTGTTGATGTCGGTGGTTGTGGCATTATTGGGCGGGCTCTTGGGGCTTATGGCTATGGGGCTTCCCTTAAGCATATACGCGCAGTTGGGCTTGGTTCTTTTAATAGGCCTTGCAAGTAAAAACGCCATTTTGATTGTGGAATTTGCCAAAGAAGAACGCGCAAAAGGCAGTTCCATAGTACAATCGGCTTTAAAGGGCCTTTATGAAAGGTTCCGCGCGGTATTGATGACTGCGTTTACCTTCATATTGGGCGTTTTCCCGATGATTATCGCCACAGGTGCCGGGGCTTCAAGCAGAAAAGCCATCGGCGGGCCGGTTTTCTTCGGTATGCTTATGGGCACTGTTTTTGGCCTTTTGCTTATTCCGCTTTTCTATGTTCTTGTTCAGAATATAGTTGAAAATTGGAGTTCGCGCAAAAACAAAGCTAAATAAGTATTAAATATATGTTTTTTAAAGGCCGGCGCAAGCCGGCCTTTTTTTGCCTCAAAAAGTCCCAATCGGGGAATATGTTACCGTAAATCTTAATAAGATGTTTTTCTGATTTTTCTAACATAGTCACCAAATCAATTCTTAATTTGCAAAAATTTTAGAGTCATTTTTTTGCGCCGTGTTTCGGGGAATTGATACCCGGAATGCGCGAAAACAGTTGACTTGTTTTTTTTTTTGATAAATTAGCTTCATATTTCAGGTCGTTAAATCTGTGTCGTCAGTTGTTGCTTTTATATTGCGTTTTAAAAGGATTTGCGGGCTGGGATAATCAAAAACGGAGGTAAAAAATATGGTTAGTATAAAGAGAAATCTAGGCTTATTTTTTATAAGAAGCTTAGTTTTTGTGAGTTTTATGGGATTATGCTGTGCAGCTTACGCGGTAAAATGTACAAGCAGTCAGGCGCCGTGTTGTAAAGGGAAAACAATGTCATGCTGTCCGCATCCCGGGTATGAGAACGGCAAGGAGCTTTCTTACGACCTCAGCGCGTGCATGACGATATCCCCAATCAATCCGGACGGCCCGATTCTAATAGATCCGGATAGACCTATAATCTGGCCAATAGAAGAATGCACATCCGGGCAAACGCAGTATAAACCAAGCGGCTCTTGCGGAACATCTTCAAGGTCCTGCTGTTCAGACGGCACATGGAGCGAATGGGATGCTTTATGCCCGACGACAAAAACTTGTCCGACGTCAAGCAAGCCGTCAACGAAAGAATCGTGTTACAGCGGATATAGATATAGAACTGTAACCTGCAATAAATCAACCGGGACGTGGACAAGCGGATCGTGGGGAAGTTGCGATTGCAGCGATTCGGCCTATGAGACTATAACTTACAACGATGGCGGCACTTGCTGTCAAAGAAAAGACGGAACGGGGCCAAGATGCGCTACAGGGAAAGAGGAAGTGGGGTATGGTTGGGTAGATATGGGAACAAATTGTAGGGATAAGGTGGAATGCGGGACAAGTGCTCTGCCAACATGTAATGCTTCTATGTCAGGAACCTATTGGACAAAATGGGATAGTAGTGTGACGGGTGTCGGCTGCGGAGGACAATTTGACTCGATAAATGGCCGTGGACAGTGCAGAGAGTACCTGTGCAGATAAGGGTAAATCAAGAATAATTTACCGGGATAAAACCCGGCTCTCAACTAACCGCCCCGCTTTAGCTTAGGCTAAGGCGGGGTTTCTTATACAGAAAAGGGCCGGCGTTTAGGCCGGCCCGTGTAAGTTTGGAAAAGCAAAACTCTATTTTATTTTATAGTGTTTGGCGATAATATCCCAAGCTTCTTCGGCGGTTTCAACTATATGGAATTGATCTTCCTTGGATATAACTCCGTATTCCGCAACTTTATGGATATTAAATATTCCGTTCCAAAATTCTTTACCTACAAGAATTATGGGGATTTTGCTCTTTTTGCCGGTTTGAACCAGAGTCAATATTTCAAACATTTCGTCAAAGGTGCCGTACCCGCCGGGGAAGACTACCACCGCTCTGGAGCGCATTACAAGGTGCATTTTGCGTATGGCGAAGTAGTGGAATAAAAACGCCAAGCCCTTTGTAATATATTTATTTGGGAATTGTTCCATAGGCAACGTGATATTAAAGCCTATGCTTTTGCCGCCGCTTTCATAAGCGCCGCGGTTGGCCGCTTCCATAATGCCAGGGCCGCCGCCGGTAACTACGGCAAATCTGTTCTTACCTTTTTTAATTGCCAATTCGCCGAATTTCCTTGCATAGTCGTAATATTTGGACAATTTAAGCAACCCTTCGGCTTCTTTAAGACGATGTTTTAAAGCGGCTTTTGAAGGGTTTTGTTTAATTTGCTTTTTAATGTCGGCTATGCGCTTTAAAGATTCTTTTTCCGGGCGTATTCTTGCGCTGCCGAAGCAAACCACGCCTTCTTTTATGCCGGCTTGGTGCAAGATTACTTCCGGTTTTAAAAGCTCAAGCTGCAGCCTGACGGAGCGCGCAGGATCGCTTTTCAGAAAGTCTATATCTTCATAAGCTTTTATATAAGAGTTAAACGGTTGTTTTTTTTCTTTAGTCATAATTTCTCCGTATATGCGCCGTTATTTAAACTTCTTTACGGCGGCTTTGGCTATCTCTTCCGCAGAAAGGCCGATATCCTGATAAAGTTCGGCCTGTTTGCCGTGCTCCACGAAATTGTCTTTAATGCCAAGGCGCAGCAAATCCGCCTTAAGGCCGTTGTCCGCCAAGGCTTCTGCGACGGCCGAACCGAATCCGCCCGCCAAAACATTGTCTTCCACCGTTATTAAATTGGGGGATATTTTTACGGCTTCTTTAATGATTTTAACATCCAGCGGTTTGGCAAAACGCATATTTACCACACCGGCGTTTATATCTTCTTCTTTCAAAATTTACGCCGCTTTAAGCGCGGGATAAACGCGGTTGCCTATGGCGAGTATGGTTAAATCTTTGCCCTTTTTCATCCAATGGCCTTTGCCGATTTGAAGGGTTTTCATTTCCTTATCCATTTTAACGCCTTCCGCGCTGCCCCTGGGGTAGCGCAGAATAAACGGTTTCTTGGAGTCAAAAGCCGTCTTAAGCAAATGCTGAAGTTCGTTTTCGTCGGCGGGGGCGGCTATGATAAGGTTAGGTATGTTTCTAAATAAACTCAAATCAAAAACGCCGTGATGAGTAGGGCCGTCTTCCCCGACCAGGCCGGCTCTGTCCAAAGCAAATACTACCGGCAGATTTTGCAGACATATATCTTGCTGAATTTGGTCGTAACATCTTTGGGAAAATGATGAATACAAAGCTACAATCGGCTTAATGCCCTGCGTAGCCAAACCGGCGGCGAAAGTGGCCGCGTGCTCTTCGGCTATGCCGACGTCATAATACCTGTCGGGGTGCGCGTCGCGGAAAGCGTTTAAGCCCGTTCCTTCCGGCATAGCGGCGGTAATGGCTGTTATGGATTTGTCTTCATTGGCGAGTTTCAGCAAAGCGTCGGAAAATGCTTTTGTATAAGTGATTTTGTCGGATTTGCCGATAGTTTCGCCGGTTTCCGCGTCAAAAATACCCAAGCCGTGATATTTTGTCGGTTTTTCTTCGGCGGGGGGATATCCTTTGCCTTTTTTTGTTACGACGTGTAAAATTACCGGGCCGGGAATATCTTTTATTTTGGAAAGGACGTCCGTCATCTCGGCTATGTCATTGCCGTTTACCGGGCCGTAATATCTAAAGCCGAGTTCCGCAAACAATGCGCCGGAAAATAAAATGGATCTTGCCCTGTAAGCCAGTTTAAGAGCGTTGTTGCCTATTTCAAAATTGCTCATAAACTTGGTGGCTTCCGTTTCCGCCGCGGCGACGTACTTTGCCGTAAGCAGTTTTGTAAGGAAGCTTCCCAGCGCGCCTACTCTTTTTGAAATAAACATTTGGTTGTCGTTTAAAATTACAAGCATATTCGGCTTTAACTGGCCCGCATTCTGCAAAGCCTCGTAAGCTAGTCCGCCCGTCATACAACCGTCTGAAACTACAGCCACGACTTTATGATTTTCCTTTTTCTGGTCGCGAGCCATAGCCATACCCAAAGCGGCGGAAAGTGCGGTTGAAGCGTGCCCCGCGCCGAAAGTATCGTAAGGCGATTCATAAATTTTCAAAAATCCGCTCAGTCCGCCTTTTTTGCGGATAGTGTTAAATTTGGAGAGCCTTCCCGTAAGTATTTTATGGGCGTAAGCCTGATGACCAGTGTCAAAAACTATTTTGTCTTTGGGAGTATTAAAGACATAGTGCAAAGCCGTAATAAGTTCAACCGCGCCCAAGCTTGACCCCAAATGCCCTCCGGTTTTGCTTATGGTGTTGATTATCGTATAACGGATTTCGTCGCAAAGCTGCGGCAAAAGCGCTGCGTCCATAAGGCGGAGCTGTTCGGGTGATTTTATAGAATCCAAAATTTTCATTTTTAATTTCTCCTAATAAGATCTGCCGACGATAAATTCGGCCATATCGTATAAGGGCTTAAGTTTGTCTTTCTTGGCGGTTTTAAGTGCGTTAAGGGCATTTTGAGCGTCTTTTAAAGCTTTAAGCGCGGCCTTTTTGCTTTCTTCCAAACCGTAAAGAGTTACATAAGTAAGTTTTTTGTTTTGCGCGTCGCTGTTGGATTTGCCCAACTGTTTTTTTGTGGCGGTTACGTCTAAGATATCATCAACCACCTGGAAAGCGAAGCCTATCGCGCCGGCGTATTTACGCATATTTTTAAGGTCGGCTGCTTCCGCCCCGGCCAAAATCGCGCCCATTTCCACGGCCGCGGTTATCAAAGCGCCGGTTTTGTTTTTATGGATATAAGTCAGCAGGGCGGGTGCGGAAACTTCCTTTGCTTCCGCCGGGAGCAAAAAGTATTTGGGGCTTTTGCCTTTAAAGTATTTTGTAGCCGTCAAGAGGCTTGCGCGTTTGCTTTTGCCTTCCAATATGCCTTCGGCGTATACGTCCGCCACTTGGCCGCCTATCATTCCGCTCACGCCGCCGTAATAAGCAAGAGCGTAAGCCGCTTTTGCCGCCTTTTCATAACCGACGGTTTTAACCTCTCCGTTTTTAAGCGCGGTTTGGAAAGCGTATGTTAAAAGGGAATCTCCCGCCAACAAAGCCAAATCTTCCCCGAACACTTTATGATTGGTGGGTTTGCCTCTTCTTAAATCGTCATTATCCATAGAGGGCAAATCATCGTGAATCAAAGAATATGTATGGAGCATTTCCACCGCGCTTGCCGCCGGTATTACGTCCGCCGGTTTTAAGCCGAAAGCCTCCGCCGCCGCCATTAAAAGAATAGGGCGTACGCGTTTGCCTCCCGCGTTTAAGGAATATGCCATTGCGTCTGCGATAATTTGCGGCGCGTTTTTGATTTGCTTAAGATGTTTTTTTAGGCCGCGTTCGGCGAGCCCGGCCCTGTCTGCAAGATACTTCTTAAATTGTTTCATTGGTGGCTCCTATGATATATCATAAATATATTATATCAGAAAGTTACTTCAATATAGAGGGAAACCTCTTGCAAAAGCGTAAAAATTTTGCGTTTAATGCGGCTCTTAATAAAAAACGCGGCGCATTTTAAGCGCCGCGTAATTGATTTTAACGGAACAAAGTTTTAAAAAGCCAAGCCGATTTTAAGCCCGTATTCTCTTGTTTCGTTTTTAGGTTCGACAAATTCGTAAATATATATTCCGTCCGTTGCCAATACTCCGTCGGAGTTTTGTATGTGCCAGTATCTTATGAAAGGTTCGGCGAAAATCCCAAAATTTTTAAAATCTTTCTGAATCTTGACGCTGCCTCTTAAGCCGTAGCCTTCGTCCTGTTTGTTGCGTATGCTGAGCTCCCCGCCGATGTCTTTTGAAGACTGCCTTCCCGAAAGCAGTACATCAAACTGTCCGTTTGCGCTTAAGCTCCACCCGTTTGAAAGTTCCTGTTTTGCTTTTAGGCCTATAGGCATATAGATATAGGTTGATGTTCTTCTGTATCCGCTGCTTCCGGTTTCGTTTAAACGGTCGACGAGATATCTTGCTCCCAAACCTAAATACGGCCAGAGTGAAAATCCGTTCTGCCCGATATCGTAAACCGCGCCGGCGGTGAGTGCTCCTTCAAAATAATAATCGCCTATATCTTTGGCTTTAAAGGTGGTACCGTCTTGTAAATAGCCGTCATAATCAACGTCGCCCTGCATATAGCGCAGTTCAAGATTTAAGAAACTGCGGTCTTCTGCGGATACTTCCGTTCCGTCGGAAAACAGGCTCCTGCCCGTATATTGTGCGGAAACGCCGTACATAGTGCCGCTCCAGTCGGGCGGGTATTGCAGGCTGGGCTCTCTGTAACTGTAATTTGAAGTTTCAAACGCCAGCGAAAGATTATGCTTTTTTTCCTGCGCAAAAGCGGGAAGCGCGATTAAAAAAGCTAAAACAAAAAGTAAAAGTTTTTTCATTTTTATATCCTCCGCTAAAATTATACAATATAATTATGGACAAAACTTATATTGGTATATACGGCGGAGTCAACAGCGGGAAAAGCTCTTTAATCAACAGGCTGAGCGGGCAAAACACCGCGATAGTTTCGCCGGAAAGGGGCACCACAACTGACCCTGTTAAAAAACTTATGGAGCTTGACGGTATTGGCCCGGCGGTTCTTATCGACACTGCCGGCGTTGACGATGATACCGCCCTCGCTTCAAGCCGCGTAGGCAAAACGCTTCAAACTTTGGATATTGTTGATATGGCCGTTTTGGTTCTTGGCGGCGGGATTATGGGGGAGGCGAATAAAAAATTAATTTCCCTGTTCAAAAAGAAAAACATTCCTTTTCTTATAGTCAACAATAAAAGCGATTTATCCGATTTTAAAAAGCCGGAAGGCTTAAGCGAAACCGTTGTTGAGTTCAGCGCAAAGACCGCACCGAACGTAAAGCCTATTTTGGAAGCTCTTAAAAAATTAAAACCCCAAACGGAAAAACAAATTTTGCTTGACGATAAAATTTCTTCCGGAGATATAGTGGTTTTAGTCTGCCCGATAGATTCCGCCGCGCCTGCCGGACGTCTTATTCTGCCGCAGGTAAAGGCAATAAGGAATATTTTGGATAATAAGGCCGTAAGCGTGGTTTTGCAGCCGGGGGAACTTGCCGCCTTTTTAAAATTGCCGTTAAAAGTTAAGCTTGTGGTTACCGATTCCCAAGCTTTTAAAGAAGTAAGCGCAATAGTCCCGCCGGAAATTCCTTTAACCAGTTTCAGCATTTTATTTGCCCGCCTTAAAGGGAACTTGCCGATGTATTTAAAGGGAACAAACGCTTTGTCTTCCTTAAAAGACGGCGACAAAGTGCTGATTTTGGAATCCTGCAATCACAGCGCAATAACTTGCGAGGACATCGGCCGCGTCAAATTACCGGCGTTGATAAGCAAAAAGAGCGGTAAAAAACTTGAGTTTAAAATCATTCCTGGGCTTGAGCCTCTGCCGGAAGATTTGTCTTCCTACGCTTTGGCCGTTCAATGCGGCGGATGTATGGTTACGAAAAATCAGCTTAAACAGCGCGTCGCGGCCTTGGCCGAAGCGGGGGTTCCCGTCAGCAATTACGGCGTTATGATAGCCTGCTGCACCGGCATTTTGCCGCGCGTTACGGAAATATTTAAAGAAGATTAAATTTATAAGAAACGGTAAAAACATTATGAAGCTTTCACCTGTACAAGCCCTTTGGCTTGCGCTTTTTATTACGGCGGGGTCGCCGATAGCGGGTAAATTTTCGGTAGGCTATATGTCGCCGTCTTTCGTTTTGCTGGCCGGTACTTTGACTACGCTTTTAATGTATGCGCCTTGGCTTTTTAAAAATAAAATGTGGGGGCGTTTGCTTGATAAAGATATTCGTTTCCGTCTTTCGATTATGGGGCTTTTCGGTACGGCTTTGCCTTTTATGCTTTTGCTTTTGGCCCTTCGATGGACTACGCCTTCCAACTCCGCCATTTTAAATCAGGCCGAAAGCGTATATTCCCTGATTTTCGCTTTTTTCTTCCTTAAGGAAAGGCCCGGCTTGAAGCAAATCGCCGGCACGGTTATGGTTGTGGCGGGCGCGGTGCTGATTTTGGCTGTTAACGGCTATACGCCTATGTGGAAAGGGGATTTAATTGTAATAGGAACGGTTTGGATGTTTCAGGTTTCTCATATAGCGGCAAAGAAACTTCCGGCAGATATCAGCGTTGATTTTATAACCGCCGCGCGCGGTTTTTACGGTTTTTTGTGGAGTGCGGTTCTCGCGCTCGCGGCTTTGCCGTTTGGTATGGAAGTAAACTTTAAGCTTTCCGCTGTTTCCGTAGCGGCATTGTTTTATATAGCGGTTTTCGTATATACTTTGCGTAATAAGTTTTGGTATCAGGCCATAAGAAATATGCCTTTGGCAAAAGCCACCGCCGTAATACTTTCATACCCGGTTTTTACTTATATTTTATCCGTCGCGATAGGGTTTGACAAAATACAACTCTATCAAGTGGCGGGCCTTGCGCTTGCGCTAGGCGGCGCTTATATGGTTACTTTGGCTAAGCGTTAATAGCTTCCGATGCTGATTTTAAAATCTGCTCCGGCAAATCTTTTAAGGGGCAGATTTTTTGTTTAAAGCCTTGTTTGTAAAAAGTGAATTTTCTTTCTTTTGAGGTATGTTCGCTTAAATCATTGTGGATTACAAAATCCGCTCCTTCCACTTTTGCGGCGGCTTTTCTGGATTGCTCTTCTGTTGCGCCGTTTGTAAGTTTAAAGGCTGCCACGACGGGATTATTTGCAGCGTAATCTTTAATGCGGCTTACTATTTTAAAATTGCGCTTTAATTTTACGGTCATTTCTTCCGCGTCGGAGGGGATTTTTTTCTCTTCGCCGGGGTGTATTTCCCGCCCGCCGCAGATTATGGCGCAGGGGGAAAAATCGCTTACGGCGGCAAGATGTATTATCAAAGAAAAATCTTCTTCTTTTAAAGCTTCGCGGATAAGTAAGTCCAGAGATTTAAAATCGGAATAAAACAGTTTTTCGCAAAGCTCGGGCAGAACTTTTGCGTTTTTCGAGCATAAAGCTTTGACTTTATGCCCTTTTTTGCTCAGTTCATCCGCTATAAAAGACCCCGTCGCCCCGGAGGAAAAATTCGTTATAAACCTTACCCCGTCCAAAGCTTCCGCGGTGCCGCCCAAGGTAATTAGAATTTTCATAAAACTTCCGTAACTGCTTTCAGTATTTCGGCGGGCCCGCTCATTTTGCCTATGGCGCTGACTCCGCAGGCCAAATGGCCGGTTTCCGGGCCTATAAAAACAACGCCTCTTCTTTTAAGTTTTTCTATGCTTTCCGCCGTTGCCGGATTAATATAAAGGTTTACGTTCATAGCCGGAGCGATTAAAAAAGGTTTTTTGTAATCGTGTGCGGCCAAAAGCGTGGAAGCGAAGTCGTCGGCTATGCCTGCGGCGGTTTTGTTGATTATGTTTGCCGTGGCGGGGCAGAGCAAAGTAATATCGGCCCAGGAGTTAAGTTCTATATGTTTAAGATATGAGCCCGGTTCAAACATTTCATAATAAACTTTCTTATGGGTAAGGCCTTCCAGGGTGGCCTCGCCTATAAATTTCAGCGCGTTTTTTGTAGCGCAGGATTGAACTTCCGCTCCGTTTTTTATCAAGGCGGAAATGACTTCGCAGGCTTTAAAACAAGCTATGGAACCGCTTAAAACAAAAAGTATTTTCTTTCCTTTCATTTTGAGGTTTTCTTTTTCCTTTTATTTTCTTCTTTATTCATTTCTAGGGCGTATTTTATACCTTCAAGCAGTAAATCGGGTTCGTAACTGTCAAAAACGCCGCTCTTTTCAAACATTCTCGCAAAACCGCCGGTTGCTACGACTACGGCTTCTTCGTCGTTAAAACATTCTTTGCGCAGGCGGAAAATATATTCTTTTATTATGCCCAAATGCCCGTAATATAACCCCGATTGCAGCTGATGTTCCGTAGTGCAGCCGGCCGCCTTTCTGGGTTTTACTATTTCGACGTTTGAAAGCAGCGCGGTGTTTTGCGTAAGCGCTTTTAGGGACGTTCCCACGCCGACGGTAATAGCCCCGCCTTTATATTCTTTATTTTTGGAAATAGCGTCAAAAGTGTTTGCCGTGCCGAAGTCCACCACTATAAGATTTTGCCCCGGAAAACGTTTGACTGCCGCCATACAATCGGCCACGCGGTCTGCGCCCAGTTTGTCGTAAGAGGCCGGTATCTTAATGCCGGTTTTAATGCCTATTTCCACTACGAAAGGCTTTATGCCGAAGTATTTTGCGCAGCAGTTTTGCACCGTTCTTAAAAGTGAAGGTACTACGGAAGAAATGGAAATGTCCTTAATTTCTTTGGGGCTTATTTCGTGTTCTCTTAAAATAGCGGTAAGGAATATGCCTAGTTCGTCTGACGTTATTGAGCCGGTGGAGGTTTTACGGAAGCGGGCTTTAATTTCGTCCCCGTCGAAGACCCCCGCGAATATCTGCGTATTGCCGATATCAATGGTAAGTATCATATATCTCCTTGCTTTTGTTCCCGCACGGCGGGCAACTTTAGCTTTTATGGTTAATTTTATAAGCGGGCGACTGTAATCAAATCAATCCCCGCACTGATATTTTAGCATTTATGCTTATAGCTTCGCCTTGAAAAACGCCTTCAGCAAAGGTGTAAAATCCTATTCTTGTATTTTTCGGCAAGTTCGGCGTTGTTTTCGTCGCCGCCTTCGGCATTGCTGCTTGAATATACGGGCGTTTTAAAGCCTTTTTCTTCAAGCGTTTTTACCGCTTGGCTTATAACAGAATTGATTATGGCGGCGCAGGCTATTGTGGAAACGGGGGCTTGCCCGGAATTTTCACAAGCCAAAGCTGTTTCCTGTTTGGAGCATCTGTCGTCTATAACGACGTCGGCCAAATCCTTTAAAGTTTTTCCGCAGGAATGGCGGCTTTTGCTCTCTTTATGTGCGCTCAAAGCGGTTATGACTATAACTTTTAGCCCCTTTTCTTTGGCATATAAAGCCGTGTCTATGCCGGCCGGATTTCTGCCGGAATTGGAAATTATTATTATTGCGTCGTCCGGGCGCATATTATGCCTTTTAAGCATTACTGGGCTGAAGCCTTCCAGCCTTTCCAAATCCGTAGCGGCGTGAGCAGATGGCATAAAAGAAAGAGCCGGGTCCAGAATCGCGCTGACGCAGGCGGGACAGCCGCTTCTGTGGAAATTCTCCACAGCCGCGCTGTGGCTGTGGCCTGCGCCGAATGTGTAAATTATTCCGTCGCATTCCATTGTTTGCGCTATTATGGCGGCGGCTTTTTGCATTGCCGGGGTTTGGGTGCTTTCTATATCTTCCAGCAAAGCCGAAATCTGTTTAAAATAGGTGTTGTTCATAAGGCTATTATAGCTCTTTTAAAAAATCCTTTTAATGGTATAATATTATCTAGGCGTTCGATGTGATGGAATTTAACTTAATTACTGAAGAGGAGTATAATGAAAAAACAAGTATTTTTAAGCGGTATTTCTTTTTTCGTCTTAGCCCTTTTGTTATGCGGCTGCGGCGAACAGCAAACCGCTACAGAGCAAGAAACTATGGTTAACGGTATAACCGTAACACAACAAGATGCGCCGCTGAATATAGAATATCCCGCGCAGATTGACGGTTCTTTGAATATTGACGTCCGCGCTCAGGTCGGCGGAATACTTAAAGAACGTTTGTATGTCGAAGGTTCTTACGTTGAAAAGGATACGCCCCTTTTTATAATTGATCCGCAGCCCTATCAGGTCGCGTTGGAAAAGGCCAAAGGTTCTTTGGCGCAGGCTCAGAGCGAAGTAAAACGCACTCAGCGCGATTATGACAGAATGTCAAAATTGATAAAAGAAAACGCCATAAGCGCCAAGGAATACGATGACGCCCTTTCGGCTTATGAACGCGCCCAAGCCAATGAGCAAGTGGCCAAGGCCGGTTTGGAAGAAGCGGAAATAAACCTAGGCTATACTACCGTAAAAGCGCCGATATCCGGTATAACCGGCAAGGAAGCGCAGTCTGTCGGCAGTTTGATTTCCCCTACAAGCCCCGCTTCAAGCCTTTTAACTACGATGGTGCAGACAAATCCTCTTTACGTTAACTTCTCCGTACCGAGCAGGGAATGGGATAACGCACCGAAACTCAGAAAAGCGGGGGAAATCAACCTCGCTATGGAAGATGTCGGCGTTGAAGTGATTTTAAACGACGGTTCTGTCTATCCCGAAGAAGGCAGAATATTTTTTGTGGACAGCTCCGAAGATACCAAAACTTCTTCCGTTGCCATAAAAGCGCAAATCCCCAATCCCGAAAGATCGCCTGTTCTGATGCCGGGTAAATTCGTAAAAGTAAAGTTGACGAATATTTCCTATAAAAACGCAATACTGATTCCCGTTGCTGCTTTGGTGCAGGGCGATAACGGCTATTCCGTTTATGTAGTCCGCGACGGCGTGGTGGAAGCCGTGCCGGTCAAAGCGTCTGTTTCCGGCTCAAGGGCTTTTATCAACGAGGGTTTGAAACCCGGCGAAGTGGTAATAACCGAAGGCTTGGTAAAGATAAAACCCGGCCAAAAGGTAAGGGTAAATTTAGTTCCCAATTCCATTTTGGAAAATAAATAAGAGGGGCGTAAATATGTTTTCCAAATTTTTTATAGAACGTCCCATTTTCGCGACGGTAATATCTTTGTTTATTTTATTGGCCGGCATAGTTTCCATACTTAACTTGCCGATAGCCCAGTATCCTGAACTTACGCCGCCTTCAATAGCGGTAAAAGCCCAGTATCCGGGCGCGTCGGCGGAAGTTATTTCCGAATCGGTGGCGGCCCCGCTTGAGCAGAAAATCAACGGCGTGGACAATATGATTTATATGAACTCCGTTTCCTCTTCAAACGGAGATATGAATCTTACCGTCTATTTTGACATAGGCACCGACGCCGACCAAGCTATGATTAACGTCAACAACCGTGTGCAGTCGGCGCAGTCTTCCCTGCCGGAGGACGTCCGCAAATACGGCGTTACGGTGGATAAAAAATCAAGTTCCATTTTGCAGATTATTTCCATAACTTCGCCAAATTCCACTTACGACACCACCTATATGGGCAACTACGCTTTGGTTAACGTAGTGGACGATTTAAAACGTATTTCCGGCGTAGGCGACGCGCAGGTAATGACGGCGAACGATTATTCTATGAGGATTTGGCTCAAGCCCGATGTTATGGCCAAACTGGGCGTAACACCGGCAGACGTTGCGGCCGCGGTGCAGGAGCAAAACGCGCAAAGAGCAGCGGGTAAGGTGGGGCAGCCGCCTTTAAACATAAAGGTGGACAGAGTTTATTCCATTGAAGTTGAAGGCCGTCTTAAAACGCCGCAGGAATTCGGCAATATAATTTTAAGAGCCAATGCCGACGGCACTTCTTTAAAACTCAAAGATGTGGCCGATATAGAACTCGGCTCGCAGACTTATGAGTTCGTTGCAAATCAAAACGGCAAGCCGGCAGTTCCGATAGGAGTATATCTTTCACCCGGCGCAAACGCGGTAGCCACAGCGAAAGCCGTTGACGCCAAAATGGCGGAACTTGCGGCAAATTTCCCGCCGGATATGTCATATAACGTCCCTTATGATACGACTTCTTTCGTAAAGGTGTCCATAGAAGAAGTTATCCATACCCTTATCGAAGCTATGATATTGGTGTTCGCGGTTGTGTTCTTGTTTTTGAAGGATTGGCGCGCAACTTTAATTCCGTGTTTGGCTGTGCCGGTTTCAATCGTAGGCGCATTTGCGGGGATGCTCTTATTCGGTTTTTCAATCAATACCCTTACGCTTTTCGGCTTGGTTTTGGCAATCGGTATCGTAGTGGACGACGCCATTATCGTAATTGAAAACGTAGAACGTATTATGCACGAAAAAGGCGTCGGCGTCAAAGACGCTACCATTGAAGCTATGAACGAAGTTTCCGGCCCGCTGGTGGCGATAGTCTTGGTGCTTTCGGCCGTATTTGTGCCGGTTTCTTTTATGGGTGGTATGACGGGCGCGATGTATCAGCAATTTGCCATTACGATAGCCGTATCCGTTGTAATATCGGGCCTTGTGGCTTTGACGCTTACCCCGGCTTTGACCGTTTTGATATTTAAAAAACCGGAACATAAAGATACGGGCTTTTTTGCTTGGTTTGACAGAAAATTCGCCGCGCTTACCGATAAATATGTATCGGGAGCGTCTTTCTTTATAAAGCACGCGGCGGTTTCTTTAAGCGTTTTTGCTGTCGCCGTTGTGCTTTTGGCGGTTTTGTTTAAGATTACGCCTACTTCACTCGTCCCCGATGAAGACCAGGGCATTATGATGACTTCCGTTATGCTTGACCCGGGCTCTTCCCTGGATAAAACGGAAAGCGTAATGACTAAAATGGAAAGCATAATCAGTCAGGAACCTCAGGTTGCAAATACTTTGGCTTTCAGCGGTTTTGATTTAATTTCCAGTTCAATGAAAAACAATTACGGCGCATTCTTTATAACGCTTAAGGATTGGAAAGAGCGCGAAAGCAAAGAGCTTTCCGTAAATTCTCTAATTCGTTCCATTTACGCCGCCGGGATGAAAAATATCCCCAACGCTTTGGTTCTGCCTTTTAATATGCCGCCTATTTCCGGTATGAGTACCACCGGCGGTTTGGAAGGATACATACAAAGCCGCGGCAGCAATGCCACCAGCGTAGATTTGGAACAGAAGATAAACAAATTCATAGCCGAAGCGCAGAAAGATCCTTCCGTACAGTCCGTAACGACAACTTTCAGCGCAAGCGTTCCTCAGCTTAAGCTTATGGTTGATACGATAAAGGCCAAATCAATGGGCGTGTCTTTAAATAATCTTTTTGCCACGCTTCAAGCCACTTTCGGTACTTATTACGTCAACGACTTTACCAAGTTCGGACGCAGTTTTAAAGTTATGATGCAGGCCCGCGGCGATTACCGCGCCCACAAAGAGCAAATCAACGGCGTTTATGTGCGCTCCGACAGCGGCGATATGGTGCCGCTTTCGGCCTTGGTTTACTTTAACGATATCAAAGGCGCGGATACCGTTGAACGCTTTAACCTTTTCAAATCGGCCAAAGTTCTCATAACTCCGGCCAGCGGTTATTCCACAGGGCAGGCTATGTCCGCTATGGAAAAGGCCGCCAAGGATATTTTGGGTACGGATTACACTTTGGCGTGGACGGGCTCGGCCTACCAGGAAAAACTTACTGGCAGCGCTTCCGCGATGGCTTTGCTTTTGGGCCTTGTAGTGGTGTTCTTGATTCTTTCCGCTCAATATGAAAAGTGGTCTTTGCCGATAGCCGTAATGATGGCGGTTCCTTTTGCCATACTCGGCGCTTTATCCGGCGTGTTTATAAGGGGATTGCACTTCCTGCCCAGCGCATTGGCGCAGAAAATAGCCTATGTGTCTTCGGGCGTGTTCATTTCCACTTTAAATAATGACATATACTTCCAAATCGCTTTGGTTACATTGGTAGGCCTTGCCGCCAAGAATGCCATTTTGATTGTGGAATTTGCCGTAATGATAAAAGAACAGGGCAAGACGGCGGCACAGGCCGCGGTGGAAGCCGCCAAACTGAGATTTAGGCCGATAGTAATGACTTCTTTGGCTTTTATTTTGGGTTGTATGCCTTTGGCTTTGGCCGGCGGCGCGGGTGCGGCCAGCAGGCACTCAATCGGTACGGCCGTAGTAGCCGGGATGTTGGGGGCCACTTTGCTTGCGCCTTTGTTCGTACCGTTTTTCTTTGTTCTTACTTCAGGTAAGGAAAAGACCGAAAAACTCCAGGAAGAAAAAGGGGGAGAAAATGCATAAACAGTTAGCCGCATTATTAAGTTTTGCCGTATTGTTAAGCGGCTGTCTTATGGGGCCGAATTATAAAAAGCCCGAGCTTGATTTGCCCAAAGCGCAGGAGGAAGATTACAGCGTTTTTACCAAAGAAAAATGGTGGGAGATGTTTGAAGATCCCGTCTTGAACGCTCTTGAAGAGGAAGCCCTCCTTAATAACAAGGATTTGGTTTCGGCCGTGGCGAAAGTTGAAGAAGCCCGCGCCAAATTGGGGATTGCTTACGGCGATCAGCTGCCCACTTTGGACGCCACCGGCTATGCCCAAAGGATAGGTTACGGCGAACATTCTTCTTTCGCTCAGTATAATATAGGGCTTACGGCGGCTTATCAGTTTGATTTTTGGGGCCGCTACCGCCGCTTGAGCGAAGCCGCCCGCGCCGAACTTTTAAGTACGGAATCTCAAAAGGATACCGTCCGTTTGGCTTTGACGGCCGACGTGGCAAATTATTACTTTTCTTTTATAACTTTAAAAGAGCAGGTTGATATTTCCAAAAAAACTTTGGATTCCCGCCGCGAAAGCGTAAGGATTTACAAAGTCCGCTACAAAAACGGTTATTCCACGGAACTTGACCTTAAAAGGGTGGAAGCGGAAATGGCTTCGGTTGAAGCCTCCCTTGCGGAATACGAGCGCCGCTTTGCGCTTTCCCAAACGGCTTTATCCGTACTTTTGGGCAGAACTCCGCGCGAGATTATAGAAAGCAAATTTAAAGGCACTCCTTTGCAGAAAATAAAAGTTCTGCCGGAGGTTCCTTCCGGCATACCTGCGGGCTTGCTTTCACGCCGCCCGGATGTTCGTGCGGCTGAGGGGCTTTTAATTGCGGCAAATGCCAATATCGGCGCGGCAAAAGCGGCTTATTTCCCTAATATAGTTCTTACCGCTTCCGGCGGATACTCCAGCGACCAGCTCGGCACATTGGTATCGCCTTCAACTTCTTTCTGGAGCGGCGGCGCGGGGTTGATACTGCCGGTATTCCAAGGCGGAAAAATAAAAAACCAAAACAAGCAGGCTAAAGCGGTTTATAAACAAATGCTTGCCTCTTACGAAAAATCCGCCCAAAACGCCTATCGCGACGTTTACGACGCTTTGAACAATAATCAGTATTACAGAAAGATTGTCTTGGCAAATCAGGCTCAAACTGACGCTTTGGCGCGCAGCTTGACGCTTGCACAGAAACAGCAGGACGCCGGCTTGATAGATATTTTAAACCTGCTTGACGTTGAAAGGAACCTGCTTAATGCGGAAACAAGCCTTGCCGCGGCGCGTTGTAATCAGCTTAGCGCATTGGTGGCTATAGCCCAAGCTTTAGGCGGCGGATGGCAGGAAGAGAATATCGCCGAGTAGTAAAATTGGTTTAGTTTTTTAGTTAGGGCGGGGAATAATATCCCCGCCTTTTTGTATCTAAGACCCCCACCGGCTATGCCGGGGGATATTTATTTACTTGGGCTGCGTTTGGGGGCTCTATGTTAGCAATTTTTTCAACTCGCTCAAATCCATAAGCTCACGCTTCTTACATACTCGCGTGTTTTTGCGTTGCGTGAAGTTAAGGCCTCACGGCTAGCACTTCGCCGCTTTTAACTCGCGAGCCGCTAGGTTCTCTCGGGCAGCAAATTTTAATATTTGGTCGCCTTTATCTCAATCTCTCTATGTACCCGGTCATAAAATGCTTCCACAACTTTTTAAAGTATTAATGTAGGTCAGTCTATGCCCGACCTACGTTGCCCTATTTGTCGTTAAGGCGATTTGCAAGGCAGTTTTTTTGAGTAGTAACTTTAACCGGCTTGATTTGCTTTAGATTTGAGCCTGATTTTAGTTTTTTCGTAGTGAGTAATTAAGGTTAAACAAAGCCTTATAATACGCCTTGCGTTGGGCTTAAAAAGCTGACAATGCAAGGCATAAAAAACGCAGTAAGGCAAATGCCTTGCAAGTTTTTTTAACGAAGCAGGGGCGTTTTTTAAGCCCAACACTAAGGGCCGCGCCGCTTTTTGACTGTATTTATATTTTTTTCGCTTCAGCTGTGTTTAACAGCCGTTCACGAAAAGAAACATAAATCTACTTTAAAAATCCTAGCGGCGCAAGGTGCAGTATAAGGCTTTG
>JAQXJI010000040.1 GCA_029008615.1 Elusimicrobiota bacterium
CTTTTACTCGGTCTATGTTAAGTCTTCGCGGCTGGCAAGCTTTAATATTTAGGCAAATGTTTCCTCATGTAAAGTTGCGTACTGGTAGCTAGCAATTTTCCATATTTGGGTAAATTTTTATTTTTTTACCGCTTCGGATACCTCGCCGACTTCGTCGGCATAGCCGCAAGTATACCTTGCGTCAAAGAAAATCAAAATTTCCTCCAAATCTTAAAAAGTACACAACTTTCGCTCTCGCACGGCTAAAAAAATCTGTTGTAGTCTCTTATGCTGAAAAATCACGCCGCTTGCGATATCTCACGCTGTTTGCTTGTGCTAAGTTCTATATTTACGGTTAGTACTTTTCTCACATTTTTAAAAATTATCATTACGACATAACTTAATTAAAAACTAACTTATTATTTATACTCCAATGTATAAACTTATCCGGTCGCAAAATGGTTCCATAACTTTTTTTGCTGATTCATGTAGGTCAGGCATAGCCTGACCTACTTTTTACCTATCTGCTTTTTAATATTCCTTTTCCCATTATTTGCGCTGTGTCGTACGTTGTGTCGGTTCGATAAAAAGCGAAAACAGTTGACTTGTTTTTTTTTTTTGATACAGTAGCCTCATAATTTCAGGCAGGCAAGTTTTTAATATGTTTATTTGCGGCTAAGTCGCTTGCCGTCTGCATAAAACATTAAGGAGGTTAGTTTGAATGTATAAAAAAATAAACACGAAATTGGCTGTTTTAATGCTGTTTTTGTTTGCCGCTGCCCCGTTGTTTGCCCTTGTTGGTCTTGAACTTTGCACTAAAGGACAATTTCAATATCAGCCTAATGGGGATTGCGGCACTTCAAGCAGAACTTGCTGCGAAGGAGGCTTGTGGAGCAAGTGGGACGGCGATTGTACAGATCTTACTTATACTTGGAATTGCCGACAAGTGCCAAAAAGTTATTGTAGTTCCGGCAATCAGTTATTAAGCGCCGCTTCCGGTTCTATTTCCGGGCAGACTTGCAGTACTTTCGGCACGGAGGGATTTTCCAGTGGAACTACCGATGGAAATCCCGCTTTGGCAAGCGGTGCAAATACGGCTTGTTATCAATGCAAGTGCGGGGGAATTCCCAATAATCCGGCTTGTAATTGCAGCGGTTCAAGCTCCGGCTCCTGCCAAGCTATTATTAACGGTATGGCTTATGTAGGCACAAGGAAATGCATTGGCGGTTGTTTATGGGACGATTGTTATTCCGTAGAAAGCCCGGAGGGTGACTATTGCGGTTTAACTCCCGGCAAAACTTACGGATGTACACCTGCGGCTTATCCCGAGAACGGCGGTTACCAAGTTTGCGAATCTTCATATACCGATCCGGGGCAGCTTCAAATAAGTTCTTGCAGAGCCTGCGGGGAAAATGCCTGCCTGGCCAGAAGCGGCGGTATGGGGTCAACCGAGGCCAGATATTATTGCGTAACGAAACCGTCATCAGGTTCCGATACCAAAGGGAAATATAAATGCACAGCCGCCAAGTGTACCGGTATGGGAACTTCTCCCACTCCTTGGAGTTGTACCGCAAAGACTTACACTTCCTGCAACAGCGGATATACTTTAAACGGAGGGGCCTGTATTTCGGACAGCGGCGGCGGCACTATAAAGCCTATTGATCCGGGCGAATTATTGCCTACACTTTAACTTTTGCGGACTTGTTCCGCTTCTCAACTAACCGCCCCGCGCTTATTTTTAAGCGCGGGGTTTTGTGCTATATCCGCTAGAAAAAGCTTAAAGAAGCCTGCCCCGCGTTTTGCATTTCCTTTTTATAGCTGTAAATTGCATAGCGAAGAGCGTCCAGTGCGTGATCGTTAAACTTTACCGGTTCTTCAAGTATATTTCCGTTAAGGTCTGTTTTCCAAGAATAAGTTTCTATTTCTTTAATTAAATTTACGGAACTTTTGGTTATCATCAGTTCTCCGCAGCTTTTTACGGACATTATCCCGTTTAAGATGTTTTTGCCGGCGGGTTTTATATTAAATCCGGCACGGTAAATAGCTTCTATTCGGGCGGGTTCCGCGCTATCCGCATAAATGACGTTTCCACGCTCATTATGCGGTATTATACTTTTAAGCTCTTCAATAAGATTTTCATTTGTAAGGCCTGTTCGATAAAGCTTTTCTTCGGCGCAAAAAGAATTGTCTTTTATGTAAACTTTTACCAACGCGGTTGGATTGTTAAAGCCGAAATCCAATCCCCAAATAGTTTCTTCCGGGGAGTCAAAAGGCGCGTCTACGCTGCGCCAAGCGGAGTAAACGGTTTTATCGCTTCTGCCCCATTTGCCCAAAGCGTATACTTCAAAGGCGTTTTTATCGTAAGTTTTTAAGGATAGCAAAGTGTTTACATATTCCTCCGATAGAAAAGGATTGTCCTTATAGCTGCTGTGTATTACCTGCACTTCCGGGCGGTGAATAAGTTTTTTTGCTATCCAACTGTTTGCGTCGGTGGGGTTTAGCGTCAGGAAGATTTGGTTAATTAAATTGGACTCTTTCGGCGCGGAAAGGCGCGTCAGCAAAATAAGATAATCCCGATATGTAAATTCCGTAGCTTCTTCCATCCATATATAATTAAACTCGGAAGATTTTACTTTTTCAGGATCGTCTAAAGAAAAGAACTGTATTCTGCTTTTGCCCAAAAGGTAAAAATTTTCCGTTTTGTTTAATTTGTCGCTTTGGAAAAGCCCGTATTTTTGCAGCATTTCGATAATAAGGCGGAAAGCCGTCATTTTCAGGGCCGGCATAGTTTTGCGGGTTACGGCTATGAGTACGGAGGCGTTCAAAGCGCGCATTATCAAAAGTTGAGCCATAGCGTAGCTTTTGCCGGAACGCGCTCCGCCTATATTGACGACCGTCTGCTTTTTAGCTTTAAAATTTTCTTTAAAAATCCTGCCTACTTTAAATTTATTCTTCGCCGTCATAGATTATTTTGCTCGGGCCTTCGGATTTTTTGTGGGATTCTTTGGGTGATTTATTATATTTTTTAGGCAGGCGGTTTGTGAGGGAAAAACATAATATTCCGGCCGTTTTGGATTTTAAAGCGGCTTCAATCAAAGCTATTTCCAACTTTAAATTGATGATTTTATCAAAGGATTTTAAAAAGCTCTTATCTTTTGCAAGTGCGGCGCAAAGTAAGTGTTTGGGGAAGGCTGAGGCCTCCAAAGCTTCCGTAACGGTGTCCGATTCCTGCAAAGTTTTAAGGAAGTTTTCTTTTAAGGTTTTGTCTGTAATTTTTTGCATATTCCGTCGGTGGGGATTGTCGGACGGCTCAAGACTAATATAGCAAATTATGGAGCGTCGCGCAAAACATCGCCTTAAGAATCAGCCATTGCTGACATATTCTGCATAAGGCGGAGTAAGTTGTTATCATTTATTTTTTTTGATAAACTTTTTATATTATAAAAATTATGAGGAAAATAATATGAAAAAAATACTTTTGTTAAGTTTGTTGGTGTTTTTATCTATGCCGCTTTTCGCAGAATACGGTATAGGTGTAAAGTTGGGGGTTGGTGAAAATGATCCTAAATCTATGAATGAAATGTTTGATGTTTATGGCGGAGATAAGACGGAAGGTGACGGGATTTTCTCATTGGAGTTTTTGTATGAATTCCCTTTACAAGCAGGAGACGAAGTAAATAAATTGGGTATAAAAGCCGGTTTTGATTTCTATGGTGAAAACGAATTAAAGATTAAGAACTATTATTATGGAGTAAGAGGAAGATTTACCGAAAA
>JAQXJI010000041.1 GCA_029008615.1 Elusimicrobiota bacterium
AATTTCTTTTAGGCAAGGGCTTTCCCAAGGTTTCCGGAGGCTTTCCGCTAAAAACCGCCTATGCCGGTAAGGCAAAGGCGGTTTTAGTATGCAAAGCCGTTGTTTAATGTGCAATTTGTTCCGTTCGGCTAAGATTTTTTAGTATCTCGCACCCGCCTGTTTTAAAATATTGACAATTTCAGTATGGCCCTTTATGCTTGCAAGCATTAAAGCGGTAGTCCCAGTCCAATCATTGGCCTTCGCATTTACGTTTGCTCTAGCTGAGATGAGGACTTTCACAATATCTGTGTGTCCTTCTTGGCTTGCGGCCATTAAAGCGGTTCCTCCTAAATCGTCTTTGGCATTTACATCTGCTCCGGCGGAGATGAGGAGTTTCACAATATCTGTGTGTCCCTTTTGGCTTGCGGCCATTAAAGCGGTAAATCCTTCATTGGATTTTGCATTTAAGTTTGCTCCGGCGGAGATGAGTGCCTTTACTACCTCTGTGTGTCCATTTGCGCTTGCAAACATTAAAGTGGTTGCTCCTAAATTGCCTTTGGCATTTACATCTGCTCCGGCGGAAATGAGTGCCTTTACTACCTCTGTGTGTCCATTTATGCTTGCGAACATTAAAGCGGTTAATCTATCATTGTCTTTGGCATTTACATCTGCTCCGGCGGAGATGAGGAGTTTCACAATATCTGTGTGTCCCTTTTGGCTTGCGAACATTAAAGCGGTTTTACCATCTTTATTTTCTGCATTTACCTCTGCTCCGGCTTTAATCAAGAGTTTTACTACGGGGAGCGACCCTTGTTTACTTGCTAAAGCAATCAGAGGGGTTCCATCTTCGTCCTTTTGGTTGACCATTTCCCCTTGTTTAAGATAGTATTTTACTGCTTTTTTGTTACCCGCATTAACGGCTTCAAGCATAGTTATATTTGGTTTATAAGTATCACAGGCGGAAAAAGTAATTGCAGTTAATGTTAATAAAACAATTATAATTTTTAAGGCTGATAATTTCTTCATCTTTCGGAGTCCTCCTTTCTGACATATACTCATTTTAGCAAAAAACAACTCAGAGGCCTATGCGGATATAGGTATTTAATTATCAAAAAAATAGGACTTATGGCCCTAGGCAAAACCAAAAAAGAAGCATATAATTATAAAATACCGAGTATGGATATTAAATTATGAAACAAACCTTAAAGTTTATGCTTGTTTTGGGCAACGCCAAGCTTGTGGCCACCAGCGAAAATGGACGCGACGCCTTTTACGGAAGGAGTGCGGTTTCCCACGGGGGAAGACGGGCCGATTTGAAAAAGCTGGCCGCTTGCCTAAGCGCAAGAATATAAAAATTTTGAAGTCTACAAACGCCGCGGCCAAATGCCGCGGTTTTTTATTTCAGGCAAAATATAAATTCCCCAAAAATACAGTTCTTAAAGGCGCCTTTTTACCTATATTATGATAGAATTATCTTATGAAAAAACATTTATATATTTTATCGGCTTTGGCCCTTGTAACACAGCTTAACGCCGCAGTCAAAACGCCGGAAGGATGTTTTGCTTCCGACAATCAAAGATTTACTTACGAAAAGTCCCTTTCCCCCGCGGAAGAAAACGAGCAAATAACGAACTGCCTTAAAACATTCTTGAGGGCGGAAGGCTCAGCTTACGCCTATGAGGCTCTTCCCATATTAAAAAAATCAAACAATCTTTCAACCGCTATGCCGGAAACGGTCGCCATATTTAAAAGCGCTAAAGACGCCCCCTCAGCTTTCGCCGCAGCTTCGGCTTTGATTTCCGTACCGGAAGACCTAGGCCCTTATAAAAAAGCCGTTTACAATGTGCTTTCTTCCGCCAATCAGGAAGATTACAAAAAAACTTTGGCCGTTATAATTTTGGCTTCGGCCGGAGCGGTCGACGGCGGATATACTCCTTTTTTAACCCCGGCTTTAAGCGCGGAAGACCCGGTTTTGCAGGCTTACGCATCCGCCGCATACGCTTTAATTATCCCGGAAACTAAAACCAGATTCCTTAACGGCATAATAACCGTATACGGTTTTGACAAAACATTCGCTTTAAGAGCTTTTGAAAATACCGGCCTTAAAAGCAGGGAGTTAAATTCCGCTTTAAAATCAGCCGTAAAAAGCGAGAAGGAAATAACGCGCCTTTCCGCTGCGGAATGGATAGGCGATATTCAAGATAAAAAACTGCTTGAAGTTCTGCTAAGCCTGCCTTATAACGACGCCCAGACGATTTCAGCCGCCGCTACTGCTTTGGCCGCCAATTATGACGAAGTTTCCGCCGCTCTCAAAAAGGCTTTGCGAGCCAATCCCGAAACCCCCGGCGCGGCAACTGCGGTTATGACTTACGCTCTTTTGGGCGGAGAGTATTTTGACGAAATAGAAAAATCCTTACAGAGCTCCAACGCCAATGAACAAGCCAACGCCGCGAGGGTTGCGCTTTCCGCGGCGGAAATACTGCAAAGTAAAACTCCTTATTACCAAAACCCGTTTTTGGAAGAGCAGCGCATAAAGAAATTAATTGCGCCTTTGGGCAAACTTTCAAACCGCACAAAGGACGAAAACGCCAAATATTATTCCGACGCGGCAATCAAAGCAATTTATAATTTAATCAATAAATAAGAATTTGCTTATAAACATATCGCCCCGGCATTTTTAAAAGCCGGGGCAAACAGATACAAATCCGACAAAACTATTTAGCCGACATATATAACTCCGCGGCCCGATAGGAACTCCTTACCAAAGGCCCGGCCATAACGCCCTTAAAACCTATCGACAGGCAATATGACGTCATATCCTCATACCAAGCCGGTTCGGGATATGAGTGCACGGGGTAATGATTGGCGCTTGGGGCAAGATACTGCCCTAAGGTTAAAAGATCCACACCGCATAAGCGCAAATCTTTAAAAGTTTGTTTGAGTTCGGCGTCACTTTCACCCAAGCCTACCATAACGCCGCTTTTTGTTATAAGAGAAGGCTTTATTTCCTTGGCTTTTTTAAGCAAATCAAGAGAACGCTCGTAAGAAGCGCCGGGGCGCACAACTTTAAAAAGCGAAGGTACAGTTTCTATATTATGGCCTAAAACATCACAGCCGCTTGCAATTATCAAAGGCAAATGCTCGAACTTTCCGCCCAAATCGGAAATAAGCGGCTCCGCCAGACAAAGCGGATTTTTTTCCTTAACAGCCTTAACAACATTATGGATATGCTGCGCGCCGCCGTCGGGCAAATCATCGCGGGTGGGCATAGTAAGCACCAAATATTTTATCCTTTGCGCTTGAACAAGTTCCGCCGCTCTGGCGGGCTCGTCTGCGGCGGGCGGCAAGGGCTTTGCCTTGCTGACGGCGCAATATTTGCAAGCGCGCGTACATAAATTGCCGAGTATCATTATAGTGGCTTCCCCGTGGCAGAAGCATTCCCCCCTGTTGGGGCAGCGGGCTTCCTGACAGACGGTAGGAATCAGTTTCAAATCCAAATTTTCCTGCGTTTTTTTGGCGGCGGAGGTATGGTAAGCCGCTTTATTTTTGGCAACCATATCTTTTAGCCATTTAGGTATCTCTCTCATAATAGTATAATTATAATAAATGCGAAGATTTATTACACTCCTGCTTATATTGTTTTTGTCTTTGCCGCTTAAAGCTTCCGAGGAAGCCATAAAAGAAGCGGCGGATTTGTATTTCAATTTTAAACAGCAGGAAGCTTTGGAAAAATTTATAGAAATTTCCAAAGAAACCGGCGAAAGGGACGCTTTTTTAAATGCGGTTTACATCGCGCTTGAACTTGGGCAAACAAGGCTTGCCGTAGATACGGTCAGTATGGCTTTAAAAAAGTTTCCGCTTGATACCGAAGTTTTGGAATTTGCCGGGGAAGCTTACCTTGCCGCGGGATATTATTTAAACGCCGAAAATGTTTTTGCCCGCCTTAACGAAAATAACAATAAAACCGCTTTTTATTATATCAGTTTGGCCCGCGCGCAAATGGGTATGGGCCAATATGATTTGGCGGAAATAAATCTTAAACAGGCCGCCGCCGGCGATCAGCATACGGCTTTGGCAAATTTTATGCTGGGCGAGCTCTACTCCAAAAAGAAACAATACCGCAAGGCGGCCGGGCATTACAAGAAAGTTTTTGCTTTTGATTCCCAATTTATAGAAGCCAAAGAACGCTACGGCGATATGATGGTTAAGCTTAAACGCTTTAAAGAAGCTTACAGCAACTACTCCAGCGTGCAGGCAGCGGATTCCACCGACGACAAAGTTAAAGAATCTTTGGAAAAACTTAAAGAATTCGCCCCTAAAGAGGAAGTCAACATTTTAAGCATACCGGAAGTACCCAAAGCGCACACCATTGTGAGAAAGCCCGTTTCTTTCTACGGGCCTTTGCCGGAAATACGCGTAGGACTGGGGGCTAAAATCAACGGTGCGCCGGCCCCGGTGCAGAAGGTGCAATTTTCAACTTCGCATAAGTTCCGCGCGGAAAATAAAAACGGCAAACTAATCAAAAACGGAACTGCCAACAAATTTTGGGCCGTAGAAGTGATAAACGGCAAGCCTTACCTTGTGGCCCCGAACGGCAAAAAAACGTCGTTTCAGGGCGAAAGCCTAAAAATAATGCAGGATTCTACGGATGAAGCCGGGCACACAACGATATTAAAAAATATGTTGGTGGGCCACGGCACAACTTGGTCCGGACACGAAACCAAAGAATACCGCGGTTATATAGAATTTGTTTACAATAAAAATATCGGCGGATTTATAATCATAAACCACGTAAATATGGAAGAATATGTTTTTGGCGTGATAGCTTCTGAAATGCCGAGCGTTTTCCCCATAGAAGCTTTAAAAGTTCAGGCGGTAATAGCAAGGACTTACGCCATAAAAGCTTTAGGCAAACATAAAAAATGGGGCTATGACGTATGCGACACCCAAAATTGCCAAGTATACGGCGGCGTTAAGGCCGAAAGGGAGCGCACCAACGCCGCGGTGGAAGCAACTATGGGAACTGTAATAACTTACGGCGGGAAACCGATAGAGGCGGTGTTTTCCTCCAACTGCGGAGGTTATACGCAAAGCAGTAAAGAGGCGGGTTGGTTCGCTCACCCTTATTTAAAGCCCGTATCCGATTATAAGGATTTCAGCGAAGATAACCTTCAGCCCTACCACTTTAAGGAACTTTTACAACAGCCTCAACAGGCTTACAGCAAATATTTTAACAATGTCAGCCCGGCGGCTTTCCGCTGGACGAGATATGTAGACGAATCCCGCCTTAGAACCGTTATCAACCGCAAAAAGAAAATAGGCGAAATAAGGGCGATAGTCCCCTTAAACAGAGGGCGTTCGGGCTATGTAAACGGCGTTAAAATTATAGGCGCAAAAGGCAGCTTGACGCTTACAAAAGAACACGAAATAAAAAAATATCTCGCACTAGGGCTTTTAAGAAGCACATATTTTACAGTACAGCCCAATTACGAAAACGGCAAAGTAAAATCCTTCATATTTTACGGCGGCGGCTGGGGCCACGGCGTAGGGCTCTGCCAGACGGGAAGCGGCGGACGCGCCGAAGCCGGACAGGATTTTGAAGAAATTTTAAAGCACTACTACACCGGCACGGATTTGAAAGACATCCGTAAAAAGTAATTCCCTCCATAAAAAATTACAGTATAAGTTGCACACAGCCACTAATAAAATTTAGTAAATATAAATAAAATTATTTGTTTTTGTAGGTCAGGCTTTGCCTGACATAAAAAGAGGTTTTAGCTGTTATCGTCCTACTGAAAGAACTTTTTTACCTTTTAGCATCCCCCCTGAACTTGATTCAGGGGCTTACGGTTATCCTATTCAAGCTCTAGTTGTAAACAGTAGGTCAGGCTTTGCCTGACGTAAAAAAGGTATTTTTGCCTTCGTCAGGTAGAACCTGACCTACATTATATTAGTCTTAAGCAAATTCAGCGGGACGAACAAATAGGAAAAGCCTCAAGCAAAACTTAACCTATATTTTTCCAAAATATCTAAATGCAAAACGGGCGGGATTTTAAAATCCCGCCCGTCTTTAATTTCTTGTAAACAATATATTTAGCAGTTTCCGTCTGAACGTCCGTCCGTTCCACCACAGGATATATTGCTCCAATCCTTAAAGCCATAGCTCTTACAATAGTACCTGGTCTTATAAGATGTTCCGCAATTATCAGTATTTCGTTGTTGCGCCCCTAGCGTACAAACACAAGTAAAACATCTGCTTGTGTTTGCCGTGGAAGCTATCGTACTAGTGCTGGTGGTGCAAGACGTAGTGCTCGTAGCGGCGGTATTGGTGCAGGTGTACTTAGTACCTGCCAAATTACCTGTAGCCGTACCGCAAGAAGAGCATGTAGCCGCTGCGCCGTTTACATTCTTATAGCAGCCAGTAAGGTTATAAGTACCTGTACTATCTTCTGTCTTTCTGTCTGCCGTACCAGCCGCATTGGCATAGTGTGTTCTAGTATAGTTTCTGGTTGAACTGCCACTATAACCGCTCGGGCAACCTGCACTTGCCGACAAACTCTGATTATAGTAACAATTCTGATAATTCGCCGTAGATGCTCTCGTCGTAGTACTGCAACTGCTCGTGCTTGAAGCTGCCGTATTTGTACAGGTTACACCTGCCAAATAACCGCTCGCACTACCAGACTTGTAGCTGCTCGTGTTAGAGCACGACGCCGCAGTTGCTTTCCAGCATCCCGTAAGATTATACGTTACGTTTTTCTCAGAAACCGTACCGCAGGAACCTTGAGTGGACGTAGCCGTATTGCCACAGTAGTTTCTGTAATTTTTGGTGCTGGAACCGCTGTAGCCGATAGGGCAGGATTGTCCGCTAGCAGAACCTGAAGCATAGCAGCTGCTATAATTATAAGTTACATTGCTCTGCCTGGTAGTACCGCAGGCTCCCTGAGTTGCCGTAGCAGTATTACCGCAGTAGGTTCTGTAATTCTTCACGCCTACGCTGCCGCCGGACGTATATCCGCTAGGGCAGGTTTGGCTACCGTCTGAACCGTTAGCATAACAATTATAGTAGTTATATGTTACATTGCTCTGCCTGGTAGTACCGCAGGC
>JAQXJI010000042.1 GCA_029008615.1 Elusimicrobiota bacterium
ATCATTATCACACAAAATCCAAACAAATAAACGCGGCTTAAAGCCGTAGATAAGCTTTGGGGAGTTTATCTCCAACTAACCGAAATAACCAAGGCCGGGGTTCCGTTAATTTAGGGGCCCCCGCCTTAAAGGGAGGTGCTGTGCGCATATAAAAAAGGTAAGTAAAGAAAAGGTTAGGAGAGTATAAAAATATTTTGCTATTAGGCTCAATAGAAAAGGTTTTGTATTGAGCAATAAAAACGGAGGTAAAAAATATGGTTAGTATGAGAAATATAGGTTTATTATTTATAAACAGTATGATGTTTCTATGCTTTATGGGACTGTATGGCATAGGTAATGCCGTATCGTGTTCAAGCAGTCAAGCACTGTGTTGCAAAGGAACTACTTTATCCTGCTGTCCGCATCCCGGTTATGGCAGCGACGGGACAGAAAAGTCTTATGACTTGAGTGCTTGCAGTAGCATTTTGCCGATAGATCCGGATGTGCCTATAATCGGGCCGATAAGGCCTGTAGAGGAATGTACATCTGGGCAAGTACAATATCAGCCTAAGGGGGATTGCGGAACTTCGGAGAGAAACTGCTGTTCCAACGGCACTTGGAGCGAATGGGACGGAGAATGCGGAGCTTCAAGTTCCTGCGGTACGAATGAATGTTGGGACGGTTCCAAATGCGTAAGCAAGCCTACAAGTGAAGCTTGCACCTGTACAAACGGTACGTGTTCCGTAACGTATAAATGTATATCCGGCAGCGGGTGGACATCGACAAAAACTTGTACCTGCGACAGCGGGTTTCAGAAAAATTCATCGGGTATATGCGTACACAGCACTTGTGCAAAAGGGTGCAGCGTCGGGCAGTATTTAAGGGAAATTACCAGCGGTTATAATAAAGGGCAATGTGAATGTTGTGCTCCGACCGGAACCAGTGCGAACGGACAGATTACACAATTTGCAAATTGCGTTGAAACGGCTATAACTCCGGGCGTTAAAAAATGCTGCCGTACGGAGGCATATGACGGGCCCGTGCCGATATATTATACTTTGCCAGGTATGTTCAGCAGCTGCTCCGCATTAGGGGAGGCAATACAGAAACCTATGTATGAAACGACATGTCCGAACAGTATGGGTGGTCTGTTATAAATTTGTAATCGAGGCATAAGCCTCTAAACTAACCGCCCCGCTTTGGTTTAGGCCAAGGCGGGGTTTTTATATATTGTAATAATCGGCGAAACAGGCTGTTTATTGTTTTTTATTATGGTATATTTCCCAAAGTTTGGCGTATTTCACCGAGGGATACATACTGCTGAAAAGGGCCCATAAAAAACCTTGTATGCCGTCTAAACAGGCCAATTTTAAAACGTATATCTTAAAAAATTCCAAAGGAGGACGAAGCAGATTTATGAAACGGAATTTCTTGCCTCTTTCAGCCATAGTTTGCGCGCCGAGAGATGTGTATCTGTTAAATTTATAAAAATACTGTTCTATGCTTGTATAAGTGTTATGCAGAAAAATATTTTTAAGTTCGCCCGTCTGTCCTTTAACTTCCAAAACTTCGTGCACTCTTCCGCCGGTGTATTCGGCCGAAGCTGTTTTTACAAGTCTTAAAATTTTTTCGTTGTTTACGCCGCTGTGCTTCATACGGCGGCCTAAAAATACGGAGGAACGCTTTAGGTAATATCCGCCGCAGTCATCCATATTTTTTGAAGAAAGCAAATCCGCAATTTCTTGACGTAGCTCCGGGGTAAGCCTTTCGTCCGCGTCAAGGCTTAAAGCCCAAGGTTTTGTACACATTTTCAGGGCGGCGTTTTTTTGTTCCGTAAAAGATTCAAATTCTTTAAATCCGATTTTGGCGTTAAATTCCGCGGCGATTTTTAAAGTGTCGTCGGTGCTGCCGCTGTCAAGGATGATAATTTCGTCCGCAAGGCCTTTTACGCTTTCAAGGCAAGTCCTTAAATTTGCGCCTTCCTGTTTAGTTATTAAAAAGACTGAAAGTTCTCTCTTCATTAAAAATCCCCTTTTTGGGAGTGCTTTTCTGTGTGAATATTTTATCAAAAACCTCAACGGTTTGCGTCAAAGTTATATTTTTAAGGCAGTATGCCCGGCAGGTTTTAAGGCAGTTGCCTTCGCAGGGCTGAGGTTTTGGCTTTATAATTGCAGAAGCCGGCGGAATATCCAAAAAATCTTCCGCTTTGAATGGTGCAAAAATAATGCTTTTTTTACCCAAAGCCGCGGCTATATGCGCCGGCAGAGCGCATCCGCCTATAATCCCTTGCGAGCGCGCTATGACCGCGCTTAAGCTGTCATAGCCTAGGACTTCGCGTATAATGGCGGGCTTTTTTATACATCTCCAAAAAATTTCGTTTACCGTGTGAGAATCTTTTTTATCCGCCATTAACAATAATATTTTTAAGTTCTTGCGCCTTAAAGCTATTTTATCGTTAAGTTTGGCGTAAAAATCTTTATCGCAGTTTAAGTGGGGCGTTTTTGCGCCTGGGAAAAGACATATAAATTTGTCCTTTTCCGCCAAACCGGCCTCTTTAAGAATTTTGACGGCTTGTTCGTCTTCGCGTTTATCAATAAAAATTTTTCGTTCCGCCGGAAACAAATAAACGAACAACGGTTTTAACAGGTTTATAAAAAGTCCTTCCGTTTTGATGCCCGGCTCCGTTTTTACTGGGGTATCTGCCAGTATGGAGGTATAAAAATTATGCGGCGTAATAAACTTTTTTACTCCCGCCAAGAAAGCGGCCAAGGAGTATTTTAAAGAGGGTTTTGTTATTATAAGCAAATCGAACTGTTCTTCTTTAATCAAACTGTAAAGTTTATGCGAACTAGGCAGCGGCATACTGTTATAAACGGAAGAATTGTTTTTAAAAAACCACGGACTTGGGGACATAACGCTTATCCGCGCCCGCGGAAAATTGCGCTTTAATATGCTCAAAGCGGGCGTCAGCGCGATAAGTTTTTCCGGCGTGTCGGAGCAGATAAGCAAAATATTATTCACAATTATATTTTAACATTTAAGACCGATATTTAAAAAAAAATCAAATTATGGTAAATTTATCTTATCTTTTGCAGGAGGTTTTTTGATGAAGAAGCTTTTAATCCCTTTAATTTGTTTATTGTGTGCGGCCTGTTCGACCGTAACGGTCGATAAATCGTCCGAGTACCTCGCCAAGGGGGAAATGTACTACAAAACGGGTCGCGCGCAAAAAGCGCTTAAATATTTTAATAAGGCCATTGCCGAAAATCCATACGGTGCGGAGGCGTACCTTTCGCGCGGAACTTTGCTTTATTCCGTAGGTGAATATGACAAAGCCATAGAAGATTTTAACATTGTTTTAGACGTAGATAAAAATGTGCCGGAACTTTATTCCGCTTTGGGCGCGGCTTATGCCGCAAAAGGCGAGTACAAAAAAGCGCGTGAGGCTTTGCTTAAATCTTTGGAACTTTATCCGGCCAATGTCGCCGCATTAAATTCTTTGGGGGGAATTTACTATTCAACCGCCAATTATAACGCGGCGATTAAAGAGTATGACAAAGCCTTGGCTTTGCGCCCGGTCGGGCAAATTTATTATATGCGCGGCATCTGCTATGAAAAAATGGGTATGACGGCGCAGGCCGAAGAAAATTTCAAAGCCGCCGAAGCTTTGGCAAATTAATAATTTGTTATTTGATATAAAATCCCCGGGCTTTTGTCTGGCCCGGGGCTAAATTTTTTAAGCCCGAAAAGATTGTTTGCCTGCGGCTTTATTATTCAAACCTTAAAGCGTCTATCGGGTTAAGGGTTGAAGCTTTATACGCCGGGAAGAAGCCGAAGCATATCCCCACCAAACCCGAAAAAATAAAAGATATCACCATCGGGAAAACCGTAATTCTTACGGGCAGAAAATCCGGTGCGAAAGTTTTTATTCCCACCGCGACCGAAATCCCCAAAGCTATTCCCAAAAGTCCGCCTGTCAGCGAAAGCACCAACGCTTCCACCAGGAATTGAAGCCTTATATCCCAAGATTTCGCGCCTATGGCCATGCGTATGCCTATTTCCCTCGTTCTTTCGGTAACCGAAACAAGCATAATGTTCATAATGCCTATGCCGCCCACCAACAGGGATATAGACGCTATCGCCGCCAAAAGCAGGGAAAATGTTTGGCTGGCTTCCATTGCGCTTTCCATCATTTGCGTCAAGTTGCGGATAATGAAGTCGTCCTCTTTTTTGCCGGTTATATTGTGCCTTTGGCGCAGAAGAATGGAAATTTCTTCCTCGGCATCGGCGAGTTCTTCGGTGGAATTTGCCTGAACCATAATGTTCCTTACTGTACCCGGAAACTCCGAGCCGAACAATCTTTTTGAAGCCGTGCTAACCGGCACTATTACCGTATCGTCCTGATCTGTGCCGAAAGCCGATTGCCCCATAGATTTAAGCACGCCCACCACTTTAAACGGCATATTGTTTATTCTTATGTTTTTGCCGATTGGGTCAACAACGCCGAAAAGGTTTTCCACTACCGTTTCGCCGAGTATCGCCACGCTTGCGCCTTGGCGGACGTCGTCATTGGTAAATAAAGAGCCGTTGTCAACATTCCAAGAACGAATATAAAACAAAGAAGGCATCGTCCCTTGAACCTGCGTCGACCAGTTCTGATTGCCGTAAACTATCTGGCCCGTACCGTTTACGCTTGCCGCCACTTGGCTTACGTGCTGGGAATTTCTTTCTATCGCGTAAGCGTCGTTTAAAGTAAGCGTCGGCTTTGCGCCGTGGCCCGCTCTGGCCCCGCTTGAAGTTACCGAGCCAGAACGTATCATAAGCATATTGCTGCCCATACTGGACATTTGGTCGGAAATTTTCTTTTTCGCGCCTTCGCCGACCGCCAACATTACGATAACGGCGGCCACACCGATAATTATGCCCAAACTCGTCAAAACGGAGCGTAGTTTGTTTGTCCAAATCGCTTTTGCGGCGATTTTAAAAATGGTAAAGATATCTATCATTGTACTATCGTCCTGTTGGGGTTTTGTACGTCGCTTACCAATTCTCCGTCTTTAAAGCGGATTATTCTTTTTGCGTAATCGGCGATATCTTGCTCGTGCGTAACAAGAATAATTGTTTTGTTGTGTTCGCTGTTTAATTTGGAAAAACTGCTCATAACCTCTATACTGGTTTTTGTGTCCAAATTGCCGGTCGGCTCATCGGCGAAGATTATCGGCGCGTCATTAACTATCGCCCTTGCTATCGCCACGCGCTGCTGCTGCCCGCCCGAAAGCTGATTTGGCATATGCTCAAGCCTTTCGCCCAAGCCTACGGCCTGCAAGGCTTTTATCGCCTTTTCCCGGCGTTCGCGAGCAGGAACGCGGGCATAAATCATAGGCAGTTCCACGTTTTCTATGGCAGTTGTTCTTGAAAGCAAATTGAACCCTTGGAAGACGAAACCTATTTTGCGGCATCTTATGTCGGCGAGTTCGCTTAGTGTGGAATCCGTTATATCAAGTCCGTCAAGATAATATTTGCCCGAGCTTGGCTTATCCAAACAGCCAAGCATATTCATAAAGGTGCTTTTTCCGCTTCCGCTGGGGCCCATTATCGCCACAAATTCGCCGTTTTCTATCGTCAGATTGACGTCTTTAAGCACTTGCAGCGGAATATCGCCCAAATTATAAGATTTGTAAATGTGTTCGACCTTAATTAAAGACATTTTATTTTCCGCCTCGTCTAAAAGCCCGGAGGGCCCATTCTCCTGTTGTTGGACTTGGAATTGTTTTTAAGCGAAGAACTGCTGATAATTTCCGTATTTTCGGGCAGATTGTCGCTTAATATTTCCGTTCTGTTGCCGTCGGTTATACCAGTAGTGATTTCAATGCGTTCTATTTCGCCGGTATTTTTGTCCTGCACCCAAATGCCCTGGCCTTTGTAAGATTTTCTGCCTTCGGGGGAAGCGTTTTTGATTTTTGCTTCCGTCGGCGGGACAAATCTTAAAGACTGGTTGGAAACGCTTAAAGCATCTTCGCGCACGGCGGTTATTATCGAAGCGTTTGCCGTCATACCGGGTTTAAGTTTAAGTTCGCCGTTATCCACTGATACAACCACCGTATAAGTTACTACGTTGGAGGTTGTTATCGGGGAGTTTCTTACCTGTATAACCTTGCCTTTAAAAGTGGTTGTGGGGTAAGCGTCAACCGTAAAATCTACGTCTTGCCCTTCGGCTATTTTGCTGATGTCCGCTTCCGAAATATTTACTTCAATTTGCATTTTCGTAAGGTCTTCCGCGACGGAAAACAAAGTGGGCGTATTAAAGCTTGCCGCCACCGTTTGCCCAAGTTCGACTTCCTTGGAAATCACTATGCCGTTTACCGGAGAAATTATTTGAGTATAGCCCAAATCTATTTTGGCTTTGTCCAAAGTGGCTTGGGCTTGCACAACCTGCGCTTTGGCCTGCAAATATGCGGTTTCCGCGTCGTCAAGTTCGCTTTTTGCCACAAGTTCCTGTTTATAGAGTTTTTTGTATCTTTCGTAATTTCTAAGCTGATTGTTATATTCGCTTTCCACTTTAAGCAAATTGGCTTCCTGTTGGACTACCGTGGATTCATAAGTGGAAGGATCGATAACGGCCATTAAATCGCCTTCTTTTACTATCGAATTGTAATCAACCAAAATTTCCTGTATTTTGCCGGAAACCTGCGTGCCGACGCTGGTTTCCGTAGTAGGGTTAATCGTGCCGGAGGCTTCAACCTGTTCCACTATTTTTGCTTTTTTAACGGTTTCGGTTCTATATAATTGTTGTTCTTTTTTGCCGAAGAATTTAAAGCCCAGCCATACGGCCGCGGCTATTATTAAAAGTACTGTCAATATTTTTATAGTCTTTTTCATTTTATATTATCCCCATAGCTTTGTTGAGGGCCGCTATTGAAAGAATATAATCAAATACGGCCTGAATATAAGAAAGTTTTGCGTCGCTTAAAGTGGTTTCCGCGTCTTTGACTTCTATATAATTGCCTACGCCCACTTTATAACGCCCTACGGCGAGCTCGTAATTTTCCTGAGCCTGCTTGCGGGTGATTTCCGCCACCGGTATTTTGGAGCGGGAATCCTGCACGTTAAGATAAGCTTTTTTTATCTCCAACAAAACGGACTGCTCGGCGGAAGTCAAATTGTAATATGCGCTCATCATACTGTTTTGGGCTTCTTTAACTTTGTTATAAGTGCTTAAGCCGGAAAATATCGGCACGGAAATACCCGCGCCTACGCTCCACCTGTCATATAGGGGGAAATCCCCTCCGCTCCAGCCGTAAGAACCGCTTGCGCTTATTGAAGGCGCATAGCCCGTTTTGGAAAGTTTAACGTTTTGCCTTGCGCTTTCAAGCCTTAATTTGTAAGAAAGCAAATCTTGCCTGTTTTGCATAGCGGTGTCCAATGCTTCTTCTTCGGTAAGTTTGAACTCGGGAAGAGTGTCGTTCATTTTTAACGTAAACTGAGGATTAGGGTCATAAACGCCCATCACGTTAAGCAGCACGTGATAGGATTTTTTTAAGGAATTTTCCGCCTGTATCAAATTAAGTTTGGCGTTATTTAAATTGACCTGTGCGGCCGTTACGTCGATTTTCGGCCTTGTGCCTACTTGATAGTAAGCTTTCGCCCTTTTAAGCTGTTCTTGGTATTGCTCGACGGATTGTTCGTATACGGCTTTGCTCTGTTTGGCAAGCAGTGTGGCGTAATAGGCTTCTTTAAGCTCATAAATCGTATTGACGACTAAGTTCTTGGTGTCCGCTATTGAGGAATAATAGGAGTTTTCCTGAATGTCGGAGGAAAGCCCCGTCTGCCCGAAGTCGTAAATCAACTGTTTCGCGTTAATAGAGGAACTGTAACTGTTATCCGCGCCTTTCCAACCATCTTCGGATTTGGAATCCCCGCGGCTGTAATTTGCGCTGGCGTCGATTTGCGGCAAATAGGAAGATTTCGTTTGCGATAATTTGTTTTTTTGTGCTTCCTGCGTCGCAAAGGATGCCGAAATAGCGGGATTGCTCTTTAAGGTTATGTCGATACAATCTTCAAGGCTGAGTTCGGCGTTTTTGGCGATACCGCCGTCCTGAGCCATACAAACAGAAGGATGCACTAAGGCCAAAACGGCCGGCAAGATTAATATGTACTTTCTCATTTTCATAATTATATTTTATCAATTTGGGTTCTTTTGTAAGCGTTTCTCTGGCGCGGATAATGGTTTTGTTTTTAATGCTTAAAAACTTTAAGACGGGGAAAAATAAATTTGCAATAAATTGGCCCGGAAATGCGTTTTAAATCTCCCTGGTTAAAAAGTACGTTGATAAAATGGAAATAATAATGTATTTTATTTTAGGAAGTCAACGTAAAGCACGAGGTGAAATTATGATTTTGGTTACCGGCGCAAACGGGCAGATGGGGCGTTCTTTAAGGAAGATTCTTCCTCAGGATAAAGTTATTTATACCGATATTGCCGAATTGGATATCAGCGTATATGACGCAGTGGAAAAAATGATAAGGGAAAACGGCGTTTCCACCGTTATAAACGCGGCCGGCTATACCGCCGTGGACTCCGCCGAAAAGAATATGGACCAAGCCTATGCCGTAAACGCTTTGGGCGCAAGGAATTTGGCTATGGCTTCGGCTAAACATAATTGCGGAATGATACAGCTTTCAACCGATTATATTTTTGACGGAAACAATTTTAAACCTTATACGGAAAACGACAAACCTCATCCGCTTTCCGTCTACGGACAAACCAAGCTCGAGGGCGAGCTTTTCGTGCTTAAGAATGCGCCCCAATGCGTCGTTTTAAGGACTTCCTGGCTTTACAGCGAATTCGGAACAAACTTCGTCAAAACCATAATTTCCCTCGCAAAAAAACAAGAAGAAATCAAAGTCATTTACGACCAAATCGGCTCGCCGACTTACGCCGGGGATTTCGCCGCGATAATAGAAGGTATGATACCCGTAGTAAAAAACGGCGTTAAAAAGATTTATAACTTTGCCAATGAAGGCGTATGCTCCTGGTACGGATTTGCCAGGGAAATCGTCAGCCTTAAAGGCCTTAAGTGCGAAGTTCTGCCGATAGAATCGCAGGAGTATCCCGCTTCCGCTCAGCGTCCGCATTATTCCGTTTTAAGCAAAGCCAAGATTAAGAGGGAGTTCGGCATTAAGATTGCCTATTGGAGGGATGCTTTGCAGGCGGCCATAGGCAGGATTGACGCGGACTAATCCGAGATTTTACTCGTGTTAAGTTGCTCTCTCACGGCTAGCAATTTCCCAGATTTGGCCGTATTTGCGTTTTTTCGTCAGTCGGATATATGGGGCTCTGCCCTCTCCCGATATACCTTCATCCTCAAAAACACAAATCCCGCTCAAATCTGAAAAACCACGCTGCTTACAACTTCACACGTTGTAATCCCAAGCTTTCAAATTCTTGCTGTTTTTCTTTAACACTCATTTAATATAGGTCAGGTTTTACCTGACGAAGGAAAATTCCTTTTTAACGTCAGGCGGAGCCTGACCTACGTTTATTTGCTTTTCCTCTTTTATGCCGTGTCGTACGTCGCGGCGGTTCATAAAAAAGCGAAAACAGTTGACTTGTTTTTTTTTTTTGATAAATTTGCTCTATATTTCAGGCCGGAAAATCTGTGCCGTATCTGTTTGCTTTTAAGTTGCTTTTGTTAAGGCTTTTCGGCTTGAAGTAATCAAAAACGGAGGTAAAAATATGGTTAGTTTAAAGAATAAATTTGGTGTATATTTCTTCATTTCCGCTTTGGTGTTAATCTGTTTATTGATACCTGTGGAATTAAAAGCAAGCATACCTTGCTGTAAAAACGGGCAGCTTTCAACGTGTCCCGATTTGCCCAATGGACAGCAATATGATATAAGCGGGTGTAATGGTTTCTCTCAGGGTAATCTTATCACAGATACTCCCAGCGTCATAGATACTCCCACCGATATTGGGCAGATGATAACAGGGGATTGCACACCCGGGAATAAGCAATATACTGCCAGCGGATGCACCTACAAAACACGCACCTGTTGTTCAAACGGATCTTGGAGCAGCTGGGACGGCCCCTGCCCCACAACGCCGTCCCCGGTGTCTTCAACCGTATCTTTAAAGCTTGATTGTACCGGCATGAGCAGTGAGTATGTGTCCTTCGGCAACGGAAGTTTTCAAAATTATTATGATCCCACTTATACTATCCCCTATCCGAAATGTCCGCAAAGTAATATATGTTCAGGCAAATCAAACGGTTATGTTTGTTATCAGAGCTATACTAGCGCAGATGACCAGTGTACGGCCGATGACTCCTGCAATTATTGGACGGAAGAGGGGACAAGAGATGAAAGCAGAGAATGCTATTGGGGAGGAAAAGCTTCAGTTACAATAAGTATCGTTACCTGTAAATAACTTATAATGGAAAACTTTAAGAAAGTGCATTGTATATATTAAGACAATGCATCTTCTCAACTAACCGCCCCCGCACAGCGAAAAGTGCGGGGGTTTTTAATTGAATTAAAATTTCCATAATAAATAAGGATATAGCTTCTTTTCTATCTAACCGCCCCTACTTTAAAAGTATAAAACGCTTTTTAAAAAAGTCAATTTCTTCTTTTTTGTTTTAATTACATCCGTTTTTTATGATATTCCTGTTTCTGTAAGTCCAAATCTGTCAAAAAAGGCTTTTTAGGGTCAAATTTGCGCCACACGCGTTTTTTTATTTGTTATAGGGCCCCAAGTATCCAAAATAGCTTAAAACGAAGCCGATTTTAGGGTATATTTTGTATTTTAGTTAAAGTTTTCGGTTTCAAATGATAAATCAATTTTTTGTGCGCCAAAACTGTGATATGGGGGGATATTGCTTTGTGGCAGAAAAATCGCAGTAATGCTTTTGTTTAAAAAAACAATCCTTATCTTAAGCGTAAAGATAATTAAGCACAATACTGAAAGCAAACTTTATAAAAAGGTTTTGAGATATGCGGTGTTTTTGACAAGTAAAACGTGAAAAATTTAATCCCGGATAGGAGTTTATTATCGTTTTTTTGATGAGCATAGCCTTAAATCTTCTGGCAAGCTAAAAGAAAAAATTAAATTGAAATAAGTTTTGTTTTTACAAATTTATAATATTTATTTTTACAAAAGATGTCTTTTTTAACTGTTTTTTTGAAATTTTACGTTATTTTTATATATTTTAGAATTATTATAATTCTATAACTGTAACAAAAAGTTAAATTTTAATAAAAATTAGCTCTATATGCGGGAAAGTATCCGAAACTTTTTATATAAAAAATTGAAAATATTATATGTAAAATATTATTTAATTATAGAATAAAAATCATTCTATAACTTGGAAAGATGTGATAGATTTTGTAAAAAATTATTTTAGAATTAAAATAATTCTAAAATGATTAAATAATATTTATATTTTATTTCAATTATAGAATTAAAAAATATTTAAAATGATGATTAAATTTATAAAATAATAAAAATAACTATATTTAATAGTTTTAGAATTTATATATGCCTTAAATGTGTTAGTAATTATGGAATAAAATAAGTTCTATAATTTAAAAATAAATTACATTTTATGTTTAAAGCATAAAAAGTTCTAATATTTATATTTATTATAGACTTATTTTATTACTAAAAATAAAAAATATAATATCTATATAATTATAGAATTAAAATAATTCTAAAATTATAAAACATAAATGCTATTTTTATTATACAAAAAGGACGTTTTAAATATCGGTGCGGAGAGTTTTATAATAAAATATCTTTTTAATGTATAGTTATAGAGCTATTTTAATGCTATAAATAATATGATTGTTTAATTTTTCTCGCGTATAATAGAAGAAGTGGGCGCTGATGGCAAACTCATATTTTACAGGAACTATTGCATTTGCCAATATGGACATTATTTAGGAATGGGAAACTAAATTTTATGCTAGCTGTTAAGCGGCAGTCCGTGCGATAAGCGGGGGGATAATTTTTAAGTTCAAATATTATCTGGGGTAGCTCTTAGAACAGAGAAATAGAAAAAATCAAATTAGCGAATAATCTTTAATCTTCAAAGTTTTGGGTAAGTATTATGTCGTAATGGCGGCAAAAATCCGCTATTTCGGCAGAGAGGGACGGCTTTTCTTTTTCGTTAATATCTATTAAATATACCGTATAATTCAGCCACTGGGTTATTGCACTGCGTATTAATATAATATCGGCCAGGGCAAACCAAATAAGTTTTATATAGTTTGATTGCCAAGATGATGATAAAAATGCGGATAAAAGCACTAATGTAAAGGCGACCGCGGTAGCTATAAGCCCGTATTTATGGGCTAATCGTTCCGTCAAAGGTTTCAGGCGGAAGGCTTCTTTATATACCACCATACCCCAAATTTCTTTTTTAAGCAGGCAAAAGCCCTCTATTTCGTCGTATAAGTATCGGGCGGAATTTACTTGAACATAATCCGCCCCGAATTTTACATAAACTCCGCTTATTCCGCGTTTTAGAAACAGCCAACCTGCGTATTCCAAGCATATCAATATGGGGAGGCCATAAAAAATCTTATGGACGTGTTGCCAATTTGTCGGATTGTTTTTTATAAATAGATAAGTAAACAAAGCCGGTACAAACATAGCTATGCCGCCGCATAAGATATATTTAAAACGTATTAGCGGAGAGTAGTAAAAGAGAATTTCGCCTTCTCGATTCGTGTTCATAGCTAAATTCTATCATTTTGCCCGCCTTTTTGGCTTTGATAATCTGCTACCGGGCAAATGGCGGCAAGCCGGTAGTTATCAAAGCCCTTAAGCTGGCTGACGCTTTGGAACTTTTCTCGGCTTTGGGCGATTTAAAAACGGTTATTAATTTGACTCAGAACGATACTCCTGCTTTTAACCGCCTTTTACTCGCCAAATTGCCGGTTATTTTGCGTTTTTGCGTGCCGGATAGGCAAATCCCCCCGGGCGATGTTACCTTAACGGAGTTTGCTGATTTGATAACGGCGGTATGGTGCGTAAACAATTTGGGGCGTATTTTGGCAAATTTTACACGGGCAATACCGCAAGAACTGATAATAATGCCGACTGGGGCGGTATTGCCAAAGCGATAAACGAGTATTACGGCCAAAAGATAGAGGAATTAAGCCTTACGCAGATAAACGCCTATGTTTTAGAGATAGTAAAGGCGCAGAAGGCTCAACAGAAAGCTTTAAAAGGAGTAAAAACAAACCGTATAGACGCAAACACACCTTTAAACAGTTTAAAAGGAATGGGCGTAAAAATATTGAGTGTAAAGAAGAAATAAAAGACTATTTGTCCGTTGTAGTCTGATTTGCTGTAACGGTTATTTTTATAATATTAGATTTTTTTATTAAAAGGATACAAACGATAATAGCAGGGAATACAGGAGTAAAAATAATGCCTGATAAAATAAGCATGAATATTTTACCCAAAAGAGATGAATTGTTCCACTGATTTATAAAGAAGTCTATTATTTTATCCATAACTATATATTAAAGATTTTTTCAAGGATTATCAATATGGCAGAAACGGATAAAGTTGCTATACAAATAGAAACAAAATCCGATTTAAAAGGAGTTTAAGATTTATTTGGTAATCAAACAGTATCATTAAATAGATAGCAAAGGATAAAATAAGATGTTTCTTCTAACAGGTTTCAATCAAAAAATAAACAAGAGATTATTCGTCAAAAAAAGGATCACAGAATGGGCAAAAAGTATGACTGTTTGAAAGAAGCGGGCCAATGAGAATGGCAAATAACATAAGCATTGCCGCTTTACCGAATAAAGAGGATTGTTCCCATTGATTTTTAAAAAAGTTAAATATCGCTTTCATACTAATATTTTAATGTATTTTAAAAGAAATTTAAAGGACTGAATTATGGCGGAAAATGAAAAAGTAACGATAGAAATAACGAGAACATCCGATTTAAAAGGTGTAAAAGTTTAAAAGGTGTAAAAGCCGTTAAAACAGGTCTGCAAGAGGTTGATTCAGAAACAAAAAGCAGAGATGCTGGGGGCTAAAAACCTTATAAAGTTAAAAAGAAAATTATCGCGGTTCAAATGAAAGCGGCATATCACATAAGATTGTTTTTGGCAAAATGCGGGAGAAGCCGGAGAAAATGTTTTGGTGGATATGAGTTTGAGTAAAAAAGTGCCGGTAAAAAGATATCAGAAAGAAGAGGCCCGGAATCCCAACCCCCGGCTATCATCCAGGAGGATGGATACATAGACGCCAGTCCTATTGAAACGTCTAGTCCGAACCTCTTTAAAAATAGTATATCTGAAAATGCGGGGACAGTCAAGGCAGTTGGGGAAAGGCTGCAAAATGTCAACGGCCTTACAAAAATAGCCATACCTGAAAATAAGGAGAAGTAAGGAAATGCTCCAACGATATAGCTAAAAAAGTCTTTTTTCCGGGGGAAAATATAACGGCTTAAAAACAGCTTTTTTATTTGATACAATACTTCCAGCCTGTTTTTTAGGCTTATTACGGCTAATATATTTATAAGAAATTTATTATTGTAAGAGGGGCAATATGAGTATAAAAGTATTGGAAGGGGATATAACTCTTTTAAAGGTGGATGCGATAGTCAATGCGGCCAACACAAGCCTTTTGGGCGGAGGCGGAGTAGACGGCGCAATCCATAAAGCGGCGGGTCCGCGCCTGCTTGAGAAATGCAAAACGCTTGGCGGATGCAAAACCGGCGAGGCTAAAATAACCCGCGGTTATGATTTGCCGGCGGCTTTTATTATTCACACCGTAGGCCCGATGTGGCACGGAGGTGAAAACGGGGAAGAATCTTTGCTTAAAAAATGTTATGAAAACAGCCTTAAACTTGCCGTCGAAAACGGGCTTAAAAGCATAGCCTTCCCGTGCATATCCACCGGGGCGTATCACTTCCCTGCGGAAAAGGCCGCCAATACGGCTTTTGCGGCGGTAAGGGAGTTCCTTAAATCAAATCCCGATTTTAACGTATACTTCGTTTGTTTTAACGGGGCAGATTACAAGCTTTACAAAAAACTTGAAACGGAAAACTGATAATGCTTAAAAGTTTCGCCGCCGTTACCGACGAAAATACCCGCATTTTGGTTGTGGGCAGTATGCCCGGTGAGGCCAGTTTGAAAGCGGGGGAATATTACGCCTATAAATATAATCATTTTTGGCCGATAATATGTACTTTGTTTAACGGCGGCGAAATTTTGACTTCCTATGAAGCGAAACTCTCCCTTTTGCTAAGCGTGCGCATAGGGCTTTGGGACAGCCTTAAAAACTGCCGCAGGCTTGGCAGCCTTGATAAAGACATAAAAGAAGAAAAACTGAATAATTTTAAACGGCTTTTTAATAAGAGGCCGGGTATAAAAAGAATTGTTTTTAACGGGCAGGCCGCAAAGCGTTTTTTTACGGCGCACAATACTCTTGAAGACGGACGGGAATATTTGCTGATGCCTTCTACAAGCCCGGCGAACGCTTCTAAAAGTTTTGAAGAAAAACTAGCCCTTTGGCGCACCGCACTTACTTTTAAAGAATAAGAAAATATGTTGAATTTCCTAAGACGCAATTAAAAAATTTTTTGTTTTATTGAGCGTTTTCCCGGCATATAAAAACCCCGGCTTTTGTGAGCCGGGGGCTTTGTTTTAAAACTTCTAATTTATATATTCGCCGTTGACTATGCTTCTTGCGGCTGTATCTATGGGGTTTACGGTTTTTTCGTCCAGGTCAACTTCATAGGATCCGCACGATATCGGAAAGTTCTTCATCGTAGAAGCCGTTTTGCCGAGTTTCCCGTTAACTTTGCAGGTTACTTTATATATGGGCGTACCCGTTTTTACGGTCGTCCAGTCGCGGTCATTGGACATCAAAACAAGCCCTTGCGCTCTCTTGGCTTTGTCTATGGCCAAAATATAAGAATCTATTTCTTTGCCGTAAAATCTTTTAACCAATAATACGGCTTGGCGTCTTTCGTAAGAAAGTTTTTTCTGCAGAAGTTCCTGTCTTTCGGCTTCGTCCAAATCGCCTGAAGAGGCCTGCTCTGCGGCCTTTGTTTTTTCAGACACTTTTTCTTCCGCCGCCTGGGCCGCTCTTACTTGGTTGGCCTGAGCTATTTGTTCTTTGGCTTTGGCTTCGGCGTCATTTTTTTGTTTGGTGAACAAGTATGAGCCTTCATAGATGTTGGTGTCTTCATACTGTTTAGGGGTTTGAGTGCCGAAGTCCAAATCCAAAAATTGTTCCGGCCTGGTTACCTGGTCGTAATCAAGCTGGACTAAGCCGTCGGATTTAAGCACGCCTTTTTGATCCGCTTTGCCGTGTATGGTTTTTAGGAAAGGAGAATAACTTATCCTTATCGTAAGTAACTCCGGGTCATATTTTTTTGCGGTGCCGTTTTGCACCAATTCTTCCGCGAAGCCCTCGTTTAAATCCATTTGCACCAATTTGTTTTCGCTGTACCAGCAGCAGCGCGTAATGCAGGCTTTATCCGTGTCAATGCGGTCTTCGGCTTCTTCCGGGTTGAAGCGCAGATTAAGCTTATAGCATACGTCCGCGGTGGAACCGTCCAAATCGGATTTGGAAGAAACAATGGTTATCCATTGTTTTGTTGAATCTCCGTCAGTGGTGCTCATCCCCACGCAGCCGCAAATTAAAAGCGGCATTATAATAACAGGTAAAAATTTATTCATAATTTGATTATATCCTATTTTTAAATAAATAAGCTAACTTATAATAGCATATTATTTAAGACTTTTTGCCAATTATAATATAATATATACATATACGGAAGATTTTAAAAAATTTTAAGGAGGGATAAATGAGATATTTAGTAATAGCCGCAGCGGCTTTATTTATTATGGGGGGATGTTCCTCTTCCGCCAAGAAGGATGATTCGGCCGCTTATCAAAATCAGGTAAATGCGGAAAACAACGCGCAGGAAAACGCTATCCTTGATCAGGAATTTGATTTGCTCGTCGCGCCGGAATACGATTACGAAACGGAAGTTCCTTACGCGGAACAAATAAAAAATGTTCCCGTCAAAAAACAGCAAGCGACGAAAAGCGCCAAAAAACCTGCGGCGATAAAGAAATAGTATGTCTGATTTAGAAGCGGCGCGCATTGAAGCGGAAGCGCAAAGGCTTTTTGAGTCTCTTGGGCAGACGACGGATTTCAAAACGGGTTTAAAACGTTCTGCGGAGTATTGCCGTTCAATCGCGCCGCTTACTTTAAAAATAAACGATTTAAAACGTGAAAAAGATGCCGTAATACTGGCGCACTATTATTGTACGCCGGATATAGTTTACGGCATTGCCGATTTTAAAGGCGATTCTTACGCTTTGGCTAAAAAAGCCGCGCAGGCCGAGCAAAAAAACATTATATTTTGCGGCGTATATTTTATGGCGCAGACGGCAAAAATAATCAGCCCTGATAAAAATGTATTTTTGCCGCCGGTAACCGCCGGATGTTCTTTGGCCGACGGAATAGACGCTGAAGAAGCCGCAAAACTTAAAGCAAAATATCCTGAAGCCGCACTGGTATGCTACATCAACAGTACGGCGGAAGTAAAAGCTTTTTGCGACGTTTGCGTAACTTCTTCCAATGTTTACGACATAGTTTGCGCTTTGCCGAATAAGCAAATAGTTTTTGTGCCGGATTTGTTTATGGCTGAAAATATCCGCGCGGAACTTAAACGGCGCGGCGTTGAAAAGGATATTATTTCCTTCGGCAGCACTTGCTGCGTACACGATAAATACACCGTGCGCGACATAGAAGAAATCAAATTCGCGCATCCCAAAGCCAAAATAATCAGCCACCCGGAATGCCCCCGCCCCGTTTGCGAACTAAGCGATTACTGCGGCAGTACATCGGGTATGCTTTCTTATGTAAAAGAAAGCGGAGCGGAAGAATTTGCCGTCTTAAGCGAAGACGGTATCGTTAACAGTTTGGAACTTGAAAATCCTTCCAAAACATTTTACCCGGTAAGCGGAACTTGCGCCCAAATGAAGCGCAATACTCTTAATAATGTTTGGGGCGTTTTGGAAAACTTGGATAAAGCGCCGCGCGTTGAAGTAAACTGCGACGTCGCGCTTAAAGCAAAAAGATGTATAGATAATATGTTTAAAATGGCAGGTAAATAATGATAGACAAAATAATAGAATTGGCCGTGGAAGAAGACTTTGGATTGGGGGACATAACCACCGATAATATTTTCAGCGAAACCGATACGGCCAAAGCGGCTTTTATAGCCAAGGACGAGATGATCGTCTGCGGCGGCAATATAGCCAAAGCCGTATTTAATTACGTTGATCCTTCAATAAAATTTAAAATGCTTAAGAAAGAAGGGGAATATGTAAAGAAAGGCGCCAAACTGGCGGAAGTATCCGGCCCGGCGCTTACATTGCTTAAAGCCGAACGTCCCGCGCTCAACTTTATGCAGAGAATGAGCGGCATAGCCACTATGGCTTACAATTTAAATAAAATAGCCCAAAAATATAAAGTGATGTTGGTAGACACCAGAAAGTCCCTCCCCGGTATGCGCAAATTTGATAAATATGCCGTCCGCGTGGGCGGGGCTAAAAACCACAGAATGTCGCTTTCCGACAGCGTTATGATAAAGGATAATCACATAGCCGCCTGCGGAAGCATAACAAAAGCGGTAAAGCTTATTAAAAGCAAAATAGGCCATACCCCCAAGATAGAGGTTGAAACAAAAAATTTAAAAGAAGTTGCCGAAGCTCTTAAGGCTGGGGCCGATATTATTATGCTTGACAATATGCCGATAGCGGAAATACTCAAAGCCAAAAAACTTATAAACGGCAAAGCCGTTATTGAAGTTTCCGGCGGAATAAACAAAGACAATCTGGAAGACTATTGCAAAACCGGCGTGGACGTGATATCTATGGGTGCGTTGACGCATTCCGTCCCGGCTAAAGATATAAGTATGCTTGTATCGGAAATAAAGAAATAAGGAGCAGTAAATGAAAGATTTTTCACATTTGTTATCACAAGTCAACGGCAGGGTTACCGCGTCGGCGATAAGAGAGCTGTTAAAAGTTATAGGCGTCCCCGGTATGATTTCTTTTGCGGGAGGCCTTCCCTCCCCGGAAATGTTCCCGGCCGAAGAACTGGGGGAAATTGCCCAAAAGGTTATTACGTCCAGCCCGAATAAAACTTTGCAATACGGCTGCACGGAAGGTGCGGCGGATTTTAAAGCGGAGCTTATAAAACTTCTTAAAAAAGATGAGGATATTGAAGTTTCCCAAGATGAGATGCTAATTGTTTCGGCTTCCCAACAGGGGCTTGATATCGTAAGCAAAACTTTTGTGGATCCCGGCGATGCGGTGATAGTCGCAAAGCCTACATATTTGGGCGCTTTGCAGGCTTTTGAAACCTACGGCGCCGATATGATCGGCGTTGAAAGCGACGGTTTCGGCATTATGGCAGAATCTCTTGAAGAAAGACTTGAAGAGTTAAAAAAGGCCGGCAGACAATGCAAATTTATTTATATAGTGCCCGATTTCCAAAACCCCACCGGTACTACTATACCGGAGGAAAGACGCGTAAAAATACTTGAGCTCGCCAAAAAATACGATACAATTATTTTGGAAGATTCTCCGTATAGAAAAGTGCGCTTTAAAGGCGAACATCAAAAAACTTTTTATGCGCTTGATAAAGGCGCGGGCAATGTCATCACGATGTTTACTTTTTCCAAAACTTTGGCTCCCGGCCTAAGATTGGGCTATGTAATAGGCGATAAGGAAATTATAAGGAAGTTCGTCATATTAAAACAAGCTTTGGATTTATGCACTTCTCCCGCGTGCCAATCTATTGCGGCGGAGTATTTAAAAAGAGGCAATATGGATAAACATATTGCCGAAATGTCTAAATTATACGGCAAAAAACGCGACATTATGATATCCGCTCTCAGGAAGTATATGCCTAAAGGCGTAAGTTGGACTGAGCCGGAAGGCGGTTTGTTTCTGTGGGTCGTAATGCCGGAAAATATAGATTCCGAAAAAATGCTGAAAACGGCGATAAAAAACAATGTCGCTTATGTAATGGGAACGGCGTTCTACCCTGACGGCAGCGGCAAAAATGCAATGCGTTTGAACTTTTCTTACTCAAGTTTTGAGGAAATAGACGAAGGGATAAGACGCCTTGCCAAAGCCATAACGGAATATGGAAAGTAAGTAATTTTGCCCCCCTGAGAAGGGGGTATTTGTTTTATTTCGGTCTATGTTACGTTTTCGCGGCTAACAAGCTTCCGTATTTGGTTGTCTTTGCGTTTTTTCCTCGTTCGGATACCTTGCTCACTTCGTTCGCATAGCCGCAAGTATACCTCACTCGTAAGAAAACGCAAATTCAGCTCAAATCCGAAAGTCCACGCCTCTAACATCCTCTTACACTGAAATTCCACATTTGTTTCATTCTCTAATATCCATTTAATGTAGGTCGGGCTTTGGCCGACAGAAAAATACCTTTTTAACGTCAGGCAAAGCCTGACCTACAGATTACATTGCAGTATTTTTGCCGTTTGGGCGATTTGCAAGGTCGTTAAAATTTGGAAATTTTTGTTTTATTTTGCGGGTTTTGTCCGAACGAAAAAATATAAGCGATATTTGCTATTTTTTTGTGAGTTGCCCGCAAAAAACAAAAATCAAATTTTACTTGCTATGAGCCTAGCGTTTTGCTTACTTTTTAGTAGTAACCTTAACTGGCTTGATTTGCTTTAGATTTGAGCCTGATTTTAGTTTTTTCGTAGTGAGGTATACTTGCGGCTATGCGAGCGGAGCGAGCGAGGTAGCCGAACTAAAGAAAAGGGTAAAATCAGGCCAAATGTAAAAGCAAATTGTAAGCCTCCTTATTGGTTGTTTAGACGGAACCTTAAGGCGACATTACAAAACAGTTGACTTGTTTTTTTTTTTTGATACAGTAGCCTCATAATTTCAGCCTGCAAAATGTGTAATGTCTTTGTTTTTATTCAGGTTAGTTTAAGCGGGCTGTTTAACTATAAAGGAGGTTAAAAATATGTCAAAAAAGAAAATGGTTAGGAAAGTATTTTTTGCGGTATTTTGTTTTTTTGCTTGTGCAATAATAGCCTACGCGGAGAGTTGTTCTTCAAAAGGGCAAGTGCAATATAAATATACGGCGAGCGGGTGCAGTTACACTACTCAAAGCAGGACTTGCTGCGCCACAACTGGCGCGTGGTCGGACTGGGGCGGGAGCTGCCCAAGCTGCTCATCTTCCCAATGTTGGAACGGGAGCAAATGCGAGGATAAAGAAGCTGTAAGCCGCAGTTGTTCGGGAAATGTCGCAAATGCAAGTGGCGGTACTCAGACAAGAACTGCCAAATGCACAAGTTCAGGCTGGAGCTACGGCACTTGGGTGAGTAATTGTACTTGTACGTCAAATGCGTATCAGCCCGGCAGTTGTATAAAGTGCCCTGTAATAAAAAATAAGTATAACTCCAGTGTTCAGACTTATTATATTACGAGTTTAGACGGCGGAACCTGTTGTCAGCCTATGTCTTGTAGAAACTATAGCTTTCCTCCTGAATTCAACGCAGCTCCGTGTTGTGCCGACGTAAGTGGGGTTGTAGGTATGTAAAATCTGTTTAAAAATCGCCGTTTAGGCGATTCTCAACTAACCGCCCCGGTTTGCTTAAAGCGAACCGGGGTTTATATTTGGAAATATTTGGGGAAATATTTATTTATCTTTTGAGAAAAGCCTTTTTTGCAGTATGCCGGCGGCCAATGCCACCATATCGGGGCAAGGGCGTTTTTTATAATATTCCGCAGTCCTGGGCTGGGGTGCGGGCGCGGATTTGGAATTTGCCGGAAGGCCCAAAAGTTCCCTGCAAATTATTGAGCCTGTTTCTTTTTTAAAATCTTCGGCAAGGGACTGTATCAAACGGTAATGTTCCTCTTTTGCTTTAAAATCTTTTGGATTTAAGGAACCGTTTTTAAGCCCGGCGACCATAAACATCCCGCTGACGCTTCCGCAGACTTCCCTTAATCTGCCCATACCGCCGCCGAAAGATGATGCTATTAAAACGGCGGTTTCCTTATCTATATTAAGTTCTTCCCGAAAGGCCAATAAAACGGCTTGGGCGCAGCCGTAGCCTTCCAAAAACAGTTCTTTTGCCCGTTTAGATTTGTCTTCCATAAAAATATTATACAATTTAAGCGGAAGGCGCTATGAAGAACATAATTATTTTTGATATGGACGGAACGATTTTAAACACTTTGGACGACTTGGCCGCTTCCGTCAACTATGCTCTTAGACGTATGGGCTGGCCCGCGAGGGGGAAAGATGAAATCCGCAAAGCTTTGGGCAACGGCGTTAAAGTTCTTATAGAAAAGTCGCTTCCGCCTGAGGCCGCCCCGGAAGAAGTTTTAAAATGCGTGGCCGAGTTTAAAGCCTATTACTCCAAGAATATGTATGTAAAGACCGCGCCTTATCCGGGAATTAAAGAACTTTTTGAAGCTTTAAAAGCGCGCGGCTGCCGCTTGGCCGTGGTTTCAAATAAGTTTGATTCCGCCGTACAGGAACTTTGCGATATTTATTTTAAAGGTGTTTTTGAGGTGGCGATAGGTGAAAGCCCGGAAGTCCGCAAAAAACCCGCACCAGACAGCGTATTTAAAGCTTTAAAGGAACTTAAAGCCGATAAAAAAGACGCGGTTTATATAGGCGACAGCGAAGTCGATTACAACACCGCTTTAAATTCGGGCTTGCCTTGCATTTGCGTAACTTGGGGATTTAGGGACGCGGCCGAACTTGAAAAATTGGGCGCTAAATTTTTTGCCCAAACCCCGGCGCAAGTTTTGGATTTGATTGAAACTTTATAAACAGGAGATAAATATGAAAGAATATTTTTTAGACGTCATCATACATAAATATGCGGATTTTTCCGCCAGGGCTTCCAGGAAAGAATTTTGGATGTTTTATTTGATTTATTTTTTGATAATGCTTGTTTTGAGTTCAATATTTTTTCTGATAATGTTTGCCGCGCCGGAGAACAATGCCGCCTTTGGTTTGTTTTTAGCGGTTTTTGGTCTTTTTATAGGACTTTTTTATTTGGCTATGTTGGTGCCGTGCTTTGCTATGTGCGTAAGGCGTTTGCACGACGCGGGATTAAGCGGCTGGCTTGTGCTTGTAATGTTAATTTTTTCCCCGATACTGATTATTTTCGGTTTGCTGCCGCCTACGGAAGGCCCGAACCAGTATGATGAAAAATAAACTTTTTCTCCTTTTGTTTTTTATTTGCTTTACGGCCGCCTGCGCTTATGAAAAGCCGGGCGGCTCTTTGTCGGTATCGCCAAAACCTCAATGGCTTGACGCCGAATGTTCGGAATTAAACTTGCCCGAAAATAATTTTGACGGCCTTTATTGCAAGAGAAACGCGGAAGATAACTCTTATTGCGCTTTTTTTGAGAACGGACGCTTTTTTTATTGCGAAAAAAGGGATAGTGCCGGACGCGTTACTTATCTGCTTAACCGCTGGGGCTCTTCCTTAACGCAAAATGATGAAAACGCGGAAGGCCTGCCTTTAAAGGAAGTTTATTACGCTTACGGCAAATTAGTGCGTTTTACCGAGTATGATTATAAAGCCGGGCTTGTTTATAAAGTGTGGCTTGAAGCCGCTCAGACAAGGCTGAATATTTCCGGGATAAAAGGCAATATTATAGATAAATTTTATTTCCGCGAGGGCAAGCCTTATGTAAGGTATCCGGGCGGAAACGATATGGGGGAAACTAACGGAGAATGGAATATTGAAGACGGCCGAATTTTTGTTGACGGCGTTTTCCTCTACGCTTTATCCAAAGAAGATTCCGCTCCTGATTTGTGCAGCGTTTTTAAAGGCATTTGCCCGGAAGAAACTTCCTATTTGGGCAAAGAGTCCAAATAATTTAAGACGGCTTCTTCGCTCCACTCAAAATTATTGTGCCCGCCGTGCGATGAGATGAAGTTTTTGCTCCCCGCGGGCGCGGCTTTAAATAAAGCGTCGCTCATTTTCCACGGAATAAGCATATCTTGGCGGCTGTAAATAATAAAAACCGGGTTTTTTAAGTTCCCTATTTTTGCGATATTGTTAAACAATTTGTTAAACAAAAATGGATAAAATAAAGCCGAAGCCGTTTTCCTGAAAAAAGAATTATGATTGTAATCGCTCCTTATCAAAAAGGAAGCCGCCATATCCGGCGTATTTGTAAAAGGGCTTTGCATTATTAAAGCTTTAAACGGCAGGCCGTTATATGCCAAAGCCGCTTCCAATAATGCGGCGTTGCCGAGAGAATGTGCAAACAGTATCAGTTTTTGCGGGGGGATATTTTCTTTGGTTATAACGTAATCAAGAGCGGCTTTTGCGTCCTCAAAAAAACTTTCCTGATTTAAACCGCCTTCGCTTTTGCCGAAGCCGCCGTAATCAAACATAAAAACGCCGAATCCTTGGGCGGAATATATTTCCGCAAATTGTATGTAGTAGCTTATATTGCCGGCATTGCCGTGAAATAAAATTACGGTATCTTTACCGGGGGCGGCAGGTTTATAGGAAGCCGCTAAAGTTTCGCCGGAAACTTTTGATATAGTGACGTTTTTAAATCCTGCGGGCATAGGTGCGACGTCTTTAAGCGGATGATATATTGCCAAATCGGCGGCGTAATTTACGGCGATAAAAGCCGCCGTCAAAATAATTATAATAAATAAAAATTTTTTCATAAGAATATTTTAACTTATATTGAAGAGAGAAAATATTAAATAAAGCAAAGTTTAGGCCAATACGGGTTCAAGGGCGGTTTCCTGCAAGGCTTCCTCTATTGTTATCGGCGCGGTAAGTTCAAGCTGGTCAATAGTATGCAAAGGATAAGCCAAATAGCGGTTTAAAAATCTTTTGCAAACATATCTGGTTTTGTTTAAGTTGATTACGTCGTGGGCGGTAAGGAAGTTCAGCGAGCTTAAGGGCAGCTCGTGCATAGCTTGCCAGAAATCTTCGTCTATTCCCAAAACGCTGTGCCCGGCAAGGCCGAAACCGCTCAAGTTCATAAGCCTTAAAAGAAAAGCAGGAGCGACTGCTTGGTTTAGCGGGGCTGAATTTATTTCCGCAAGGGCGTTTTCCAATAAGTAAAATTTATCCGGGTTGGGGTTGTATTCCGGGGTCAGTCGGTAAAAAAGTTCGCAGAAATAAGCTGCGGTTTGCGTTTTGTTGAAGTCTTTTCTTATTTCAGGGTAGACCGTTTCCAATTTGCCGCCGGTAACGCAGCCGACCGAGGCATTTCTCCTTATATAAATGCGCGCGCAGGATTGGGCAAAAGGCTCGCTCAAAGCTTTCAGCTTGGAATCGGAGCGGTTTACTCCCGGGAATCTTAAAGCCACTCTGCCGTGTTCCAAAGTATAGGCGCAGATCATACGGTCGCGCTCTCTGAAGTTCTGGCGGAGAAGAACTATCATTCGGTCGGTAAAATTCATATCTAAATGATACAATATAAATAAGCTTTTGTTCCTTTGAATTTATTTTAGCGTTTGCAAAAAAAACTTAAGCCTGACGTGATGTGTCCGCAAGCCAAAATCGCGTGCTTTTTGCGTAATTTTAAATTGCGTGAATTTTGATTTTAATATGTATATGCAAGTCGCGTGTTTTTTCAGATTTGGAGATGTAAGTTGCATGATTTTTTTGATTTTGAGATGTATTTGGCTTTTTCCCGAGAGAGGTATACTTGCAGCTATGCGAACGAAGTGAGCAAGGTATCCGAACGAGGAAAAAATCCAAAGACGCTCAAAAGCGGAAAAATTGTTAGCCGAGATACTTAAAACAGCTGCCTCTAAAAAAATTGCAACCGCCCCGAAAATGTAATATAATATTATCACTATGTTACCTACATATAGACCAAACAACAGAAAAAGAGCTAAAACCATCGGTTTTAGGGCTAGAATGACCACCGCGGGTGGCAGAAAAGTGCTTAGCGCCAGAAGGGCTAAAGGGCGCCAAGAGCTTATTCGCAAGTAATATTGTGAAGAAATTCGGCCTTGCTAAAACGGACAGAGTTTATCTTGAAAACGATTTTAAGGGTATCTTAAAAGAAGGTATCAAGATATACGGTGACGGTTGCGTTTTATGGCATAGGCCCAATCCCCATTTAACCGCCGGGGGGGAACAAAAACCCTCCGGCGAGAAAGTTAAAGGGCGGATAGGCGTGATAGTTTCAAAAAAGTTAGGCAATGCGGTTGTAAGAAACCGCTGTAAAAGGCTTTTCAGAGAGGCCTTTCGGCTTAACAGACATTTATTGACAGACGGCGCCGATTGCTTGGTTTCCGTAAAGAACGCGGATAAATTCCCCAATTTGGAAGCGGCCGGCGCGGCTTTTTTGCGGTTGGCAAAAAAAGCTGGAATTTTTAAAGAACCATAAGGACCCTTTTTCTTATACCCTTACCTTAGGTTTCATTAAATCTTGATGAAAACGTTTTTGCTTTGCTTGTTGCGGCTGTTCAGCCGTTACGTAAGGCCGTTTTTGGGGCCAAGGGGCGTTTGCCGGTTTTATCCCACTTGCACCGCTTACGCTTATGAGGCCATTGATAAATACGGAGTTTTTAAAGGCTCTTATCTGGCCGTGAAAAGAGTGCTTAAATGCCACCCTTTCCACCCCGGCGGATTTGACCCTGTTCCGTAGTCTGTTTGCTGAAGGCCTCGGCTTTGGCGGATTTTTCGCATTGCCGAAGGAGACAGATGAATAAGGATTTTTTTATAGCATTAGGCGTAACCGCTTTAGTTTATGTCGGTTATTCCTACTTCTTCCCCCAAAATCAACACCCGATACCCCAGCAGGAAACACCCGTCGTTGAAGAGCAAGCTTCTTCAGCGGCTCCCAAAATAAAAGTAAAAACTTCCGTAAAAGAAAATTCAACCCAAGAAGAAGAACATTTTTATACCCTTTCCGTAAAAGACGCGGATATAACTTTTTCTTCCAAAGGCGCGGCGATTAAAACTTTTGATTATAAAGATGTCGTTGCTCCGCTTAATCTTACGCCTTACGGAAGGGACGGCTATTTTGCCACGATGCCGGAACTTAATTTCAAGCGCGTGGACGACGCTTCGGCCGATATGGTGTTTGAAGCCTCCGTACCGGGTTCCCTTAAAATCCGCAAAGCTTATACATTCAGCAGGGACGGCGGGCTTAACCAAATGAGCCTTAAAGTTAAGAATTTAAGCGATAAAAACCTTGAAATTTCAGATGTTTTTGTCAATATGGGCCCAGGGCTTGCCACCGTTAAAAGCGAAATGAGCGAAAATTCCGCCAACTTGCGCGCGGTATGCCTTATAAGGGAAGCCGGCAAGAAGAAAGCCACAGTTAATTCCGTTACGGAAAAGATGATGTCCAAACCCGCAAAACTGGAAGCCGAATGCGGCGGCTGGGAATGGGCCGGCATTGATAACCGCTACTTCCTTACCGCTTTCATTCCGCGCAGCTGGAAGCCGGAAGCTTCGGATTTGAAGTTTACCAAACAATTTATTTACAATCAGCCCAGCTTTTACGGGCTTTTCGGCGAGAAGGCCGTAATGGGCCCGAACCTCGCTGTAAAACTTCCTATGGCCGTTGAAGCCGGCGCGGAAATTTCCTTTGACGCAGATTTCTATATCGGCCCCAAAGATTATAATCACCTTTTGGAACTCCCTTTTGATTTGCAGCGTTCCATACAGTTCGGATTCTTCGGTCAGTTCGGCAAATGGGCAAGGAACTTGCTTGAATGGCTGAACGGTTATACTCATAACTACGGTTGGGCCATAATTATAATGACCATAATGATTCAAGCCGTTATGTTCCCGCTTACTTACAAGCAGCTTAAATCTTCCGCCGTTATGCAGAAAATCCAGCCCGAAATGAAGCGCATTCAGGATAAATACAAAAACGATCCTATGACGGCCCAGCGCGAAATGATGGCGCTTTATAAAAAGTACGGCGCAAATCCTTTAAGCGGCTGCCTGCCTTTGTTTATACAGCTGCCTATATTCCTGGCTTTGTTCAACGCTTTAAGAACTTCTTGGGCTTTGCACGGCGCGCCGTTTATCTGGTGGATACAAGATCTTTCCGCCAAAGACCCTTATTACGTCCTGCCTTTGGCTATGGGCGCAATGATGTTTGTTCAGCAGAAGATGACTATGCCCGACGTGGCAAAAGATAACCCTTCAATGGCTATGATGAAGTGGATGCCGATATTTATGACTTTGATATTCTTAAACTTCCCGGCCGGTCTTACGCTGTATTGGTTCGTCAGCAACTGCATCAGTTTTGTTATAAATTTAATTTTAAAGAAAAGGCTTGCAAAAGCTTTTTAGGAGATTTATATGTCAAGAAGAGAAATACAATCAGAAGGTAAAGACGTAGCAACCGCAATCATACGCGGTTTAAACGAACTCGGCCGCAGGCGCGACCAAGTTGAAGTAACAGTTATTCAGGAAGAAAAATCCGGCTTTTTGGGCATAGGCGGCAGGCCTGCCATAGTCAGGATTATAGAAAAGAAATGGGACAGCGAACATTCCACCCCTATGAAACCCAGAAGCGCGGTTAAAGCTTCTTCCTCCGGCAAAGGCCGCGGCGGCAGAAAGGGTAAAGATTTTAAGAAAGGCGGCAGAAAAGCAAAAGTCGAAAGAGTCAAAACCCCTAAAGAGAACGAACCTCAAAAATTGCCCTCAGCGGAGATACAAAACGCCGTAGTTCCCGAAGATATGAAACCCGCTTTGCAATGCGCCAAAGAAACTTTGGACACTATGATATCTTCTATGGGTGTTAAAGCCGAAAACTTAAATGTATGGTGGGACGACAAACAGCAGAGAATTTTGCTTACCTTCGACTGCGATCACCCTGCCATAGTAATCGGCAAAGAAGGCAAAACGCTTGAATCCATACAATATATAGTTACTTTGGTGGTAAGCAGACGCTTTAATACGCCTATTTCCGTAATGGCGGATACTCAAAATTACTGGAGAAAGCTTGAAGATAAAATCAACAATGAAATCGGCAAAGCCCTCAGTATGGTAAAGAGAACCAAACGCATTTATCGCTTCCGCCCGATGTCTGCGCAGATGAGGAGATATATACATCGCTTCCTCGCCGATAATTTGGAAATAACGACCGTTTCCGAAGGGGAAGGCAAATGGAGAAAGGTAATTATTAAACCCGAAGCCCGCCCCGTTGCGGCTGTTGAGGAAAAAACAGCTAAAACTTTTGTTGAGCAGGAAGCCAGCGCGGGCGATATCGCCAAACATTCCGACGACGCTTCAAAGCCGGAAGAATGCGCGGTTGTTTCCGCCGATAACGCCGCCTGCGACTGCGTGTTGACTGCCGAAAGCACCTCTTGCACTTGTGTAGCCGATACCAATGCCGAATGCAAAGAACAGGTTGAAAATGCTGAAGTCAACGCTAAAGCCGAAGCTTTGCCGGCAGAAGCCCCGGCGGAAAGCGTGAACCCTGCGCCTGAAGCTGATTGCGTCGTGTCGGCCGATAATGCCTCCTGCGACTGTGTAGTAACGGCTGAAAGCACCTCTTGCGCTTGTGTGGCAGATACGGCTAAATCTGAGGAAAGTTGCGCTTTCGCTTCCAACGAAAACGCCGCTTGCGGCAAGTGCGCTTGCTATACTCAGCCCCAAACCGCGGCTGAGGAAGCTAACGCGGAAGAAAGTAAATAAGACTTTATAACAAAGCGATAAAAAACCCCCGTAAAATTTTACGGGGGTTTTTTATTGGATAAATATTATTATTTTTCACGTACCAGGCGAAAGCCTACATTCTCATAGGTTTGACCAGCTTGGCGAACGTCGGAACGATTTTCTGTGCGGCAGGCTGTACGCTTGCTGTTCCACGCACCTCCTTTTACTACTTTTTGTCCTTTTCTGTCCGTGCTTGTCCATTCCCATACATTTCCCCACATATCCACCGCACCGGAAGCGGATAAGGTATTTTTGTATGCTTTTACGGATGTCAGCCCTTTATTTTCGCCGCAGTTCATATCTGCGTCTTTTGGCATATGTCCCGCAGCCAGCTCCCATTCTTTTTCTGTTGGCAATCGGTATTCGGCGGAAGAGTCTTTTTTACTGAGCCATTCGGCATATGCTTTGGCATCCGCATAAGATATATTAACGGCGGGGAAGTCTTCATACCCTTGTTTAGTATTTGCTTGCCGTCCTGTTTCTTTTGCAAATTGAGTATACTCTTTATTAGTTACGGGAGTATATGAAATACTTACGTTTTGCGCCGCGCCCAGTACGGGTAAATATCCGTCTTTGGATTCTCTTGCCGCCGGAGTTAAGCGCGCATCGGTAAAGCGGCTCATTGTTTGGTTAATGCGGTTTTCGCGGTCTTTTAGCATTTCATCCACAATTTCCTGCATTTCTGTTATTTTAGATGAATGTTTGGCCTCATATTTTAACTCTTGCAATTTGTTTTTTTTACGTTCAACTACCGCATCATAATTGGCGGCTACTTTATCTCTTAAAGAATTATAATTGTCTTGTGTAGGATTTTTACGGTAAGCTGCAATTAAGCCCTTTGTTTCTTCGTCCAACTGCGGACGTTCTTTTTCAACAGTTTTACTATATTTAAACTGCTTGGCTTGCGGATTAATTTGTTTGTTTTGATACTGTGCCATAGCGCTCGTTAAACCTGACAGTCAAAATATTACTGTCATAATTGTAATTTTTTTATTCATAAAAACCTCCGTGTTACAATAATATAACGAGTTTTTTTTAATTTTTATTGCAGCAGGGATTTTGCTTATCAGGTACTTTAGAACATACTATTCCGGATGTAAATATTGAGTAAATATGACTGCCAAATTATCACTTTGCTAGAAGATATAATTTTATTTGCTTGCGCCGATCATTGTAACCATTAAGAATGACCATAGTGCCATATTTAAAACGACATAATCCCAAACGATCCGTTGAATAACGGCAGAGGTGTTATAAGAACCTAGAAACCAGGGGTATACGGCCGTAATAACAAAAAGCAAAGCCCATAATGCGCCGATAACCATAATGTAATTTTCACTGGAGAGCGCCATAGATTTGATAGTCATTCCGTTAATAAAAGCCATCATAAAAGCCCCGAATATCCATAAAATACATAAAAGGAAAGTCTTTAGAGCCGAATGTTTTGTATGGAACCACATATTTATGGTTGTATAAGCCCAATAAGAACAAAGCCCCAAATAAAAAAGTGACATAACGCCTGCTAATATATTTTTCATATTTAACGGAACCTCAATTTATTTATAGCATTTTTGCAGATAATGGAAAACTTTTTCTCGCGTAAGTTTGCATTCTTACTGATGGCAAATTTCCGTATTTGGCGTTTTGTGTGTTTTTTCTTCGCTTTGACAATACTTTTACACTTTCTCTATACATACCCGAATATAAAACAATTCCATCTCTTTTTAATGCATTAAAGTAGATCGGGGTATACCTGACGATAATAGGTAACTCTTATTTGCTTTAAATAGGAGATACTTAATTAACTACGTTGTTCTATTTGCAAGCAGTTAAAGCCCCCATCAGGAGCGTCTATAAAGCTTGATTTTTATCGTAAATCACGGGCATTTGTCCGAATAAAAAAGAGTCGGCTGTTACATACCGTTGTTGACTCTTTTTTATGAGTTGTGCCTGTGTGATAAAAATCAAGCTTTATGCGACGCAGGGGGCTAGCG